>NZ_CP040915.1:2754328-3108656 GCF_006352065.1 Georgenia yuyongxinii
AGCGTGGAGCTGAAGGTCACGGTGCCGGACAACGCCTACCGCCCGGCGGTGGCGGCCCTTGGGGCGGACCCGCTCAACGGGCAGATCCGCCAGGTGTTCTTCTTCGACACCCCCGACCTCAGGCTCAACGCGGCGGGCGTCGTCGCGCGGGCGCGCCGGATCCAGGGCCGCGGCGACGACTCCGTCGTCAAGCTGCGTCCCGTCGTCCCCTCGACCCTGCCCGCCCAGCTGCGCCAGTCCCCCGCGCTCGTGGTGGAGGTCGACGCGATGCCCGGTGGCTACGTGTGCTCCGCGTCCCTCAAGCACCTGCTGCCCAAGCCCGAGGTGCGGCCGGTCGTGCTGGACGGCAAACCGCTGCGCAAGCTCTTCTCGAAGGAGCAGCGGGCGTTCTACACCGAGCATGCCCCGGAGGGACTCGGCCTGGACGACCTCTCGGTGCTCGGCCCGATCTTCGTGCTCAAGCTCAAGCTCCGCCCGGAGGGGTTCGCGCGCAAGCTCGTGGGCGAGATGTGGATCTACCCGGACGGTTCCCGCGTCGTCGAGCTGTCCACCCGGTGCCTGCCCGGCGAGGGCCTCGAGGCGGGTCTGGAGACGCGGGCGTTCCTCGAGGCCAAAGGGATCCCGCTCAGCGTCGACCAGCTCACCAAGACCAAGACGGCGCTGGAGTTCTTCTCCGCCGAGCTGCAGGCCCAGAAGAACCAGGCGCCTACCCAGAAGAGCAAGGCGCCGGCCAAGAAGAGCAAGGCGCCGGCCAAGAAGAGCAAGGCGCCGGCCAAGAAGAGCTGACCACCGCCCCGGCGCCCGGAGACCGTCAGACCAGGCGGTACATCCAGTCGTGCGGGTCCGCGCGGCGGCCGTACTGGATGTCGGTCAAGGTGGTGTACAGCTCCGTCGTCACCGAGCCGGGTGCGCCGTCGGCGACCGTCACGTCGAAGCCCTCCCCCGCCAGGCGGCCGATCGGGGTGATGACCGCGGCGGTGCCGCACGCGAACATCTCCGCCACCTGCCCGGAGCCGATCTCCTCGAGCAGGGGGGCCAGCTCGATCGTCTCCTCGCGCACGGTGCGCCCGGCGTCCCGCAGCAGCTGCAGGATCGCGGCACGGGTGCCGCCCTCGAGGATCGTGCCTGTCAGGGCGGGGGTGCGCACCGCGCCGTCGGCGTCGACGACGAAGACGTTCATCCCGCCGAGCTCCTCGAGGTGGGTGTTCGTCGCGGCGTCGAGGAAGCAGACCTGCTCGAAGCCCTTCTCGTAAGCCTCCTGCTGGGGGAGCAAGGACGCGGCGTAGTTGCCGCCGGTCTTGGCCGCGCCCATGCCCCCGGGGCCGACCCGGTGGAAGTCCTGCGCCACCCAGATGGACACCGGCTGGAAGCCGTTGACGAAGTACGGCCCCACCGGTGAGGCGATGAGGAGGTACTCGAGCTCGTGCGCCGAGCGCACCCCGAGGAACGCCTCGGTGGCGATCATGAACGGGCGCAGGTAGAGGCTGGAGCCTTCCACGCCGGGCACCCAGCGCTGGTCGACGGCGGCGAGCGCGGCCAGCGATGCGACGAAGTCCTCCTCGGGCAGTTCCGGCAGCGCAAGCCGGCGGGCGGAGGCGTTGAAGCGGGCGGCGTTGAAGCCGGGCCGGAAGGTCCACACGGACCCGTCGTCGTGCCGGTAGGCCTTGAGCCCTTCGAAGATCTCCTGGCCGTAGTGGAACACCGCCGCGGCCGGCGAGAGCGTGAGCGGCCCGAACGGCTCCGTGCGGTGGGCCTGCCAGCCCTCGTCCCGCGTCCACCTGGCCCGGACCATGTGGTCGCTGAACGCGACCCCGAACGAGAGGTGCGCCATGACGGCGTCGTACTCCGGGTCGGACGCCGGAGCCGAGTTGGGCGTGAGTGGGAAGCGGGCGACGAGCTCGCTCGCGGCCGGCAGCTGGGCGGCGGAGAGCGCGGTCAGCGTGGCGACCGGGGACGGGGTGCTCATAGGAGACCTTCTCGAGACGTGTGCGGCGGGTGCTGGGGACGACGGTAGCGCCGGATGCCCGCCGGCGGGAGGCCGGCGGGCATCGCTGATCGCGCGGGAGCGCGCGGGGACGGGCCGGGTCAGCCCGATACTCGCGCGGCGGTCGCGACCCGGGCCGCGAGCGCGTCGCCAACCTCGCTCGTCGTGCGGGGCGCCGTGCCGCGCTCGGTGATGTCCGCGGCGACGGCGTCAAAGACGCGCCGTGCCTCGTCCGTCAGCCCGAGGTGCTCGAGCAGCAGCGCCACCGACAGGATCGTGGCGGTGGGGTCGGCCTTGCCCTGGCCCGCGATGTCGGGCGCGGAGCCGTGGACGGGCTCGAACATCGACGGTGTGGTGCGGTCCGGGTTGATGTTCCCCGACGCGGCCAGGCCGATCCCGCCGGTGATCGCGGCGGCGAGGTCGGTGATGATGTCACCGAAGAGGTTGTCGGTCACGATGACGTCGAAGCGAGCCGGGTCGTTGACCATGAAGATCGTCGCCGCGTCCACGTGCAGGTAGTCGACGGTGACCTCGGGGTACTCGGCGCCGACGGCCTCGACGGTGCGCCGCCACAGGTGGCCGGCGTGGACGAGGACGTTGTGCTTGTGCACCAGGGTGAGCTTCTTGCGGGGCCGGGCCTGCGCGCGGGCGAAGGCGTCCCGGACCACCCGCTCGACGCCGAACGCGGTGTTCACCGAGACCTCGTTGGCGACCTCGTGCGGCGTGCCCACGCGGATCGCGCCACCGTTGCCGACGTACGGGCCCTCGGTGCCCTCACGGACGACGACGAAGTCGACCTCACCGGGCTCGGCAAGCGGCGTGGCCACACCGGGGTAGAGGCGCGAGGGACGCAGGTTGACGTAGTGGTCCAGGGCGAACCGGAGCTTGAGCAGCAGGCCGCGCTCCAGGACGCCGGAGGGGACCGACGGGTCGCCGATGGCGCCGAGGAGGATCGCGTCGTGCTCGCGGATCGCCTCGAGGTCGGCGTCGGTGAGGGTCTCGCCGGTGCGGTGCCAGCGGGCGGCGCCCAGGTCGAACGGTGTGCGCTCCACGCGCACGTCCGAGCCGTCCAGGACGACGTCGAGAACCTTGAGGCCTTCGGCCACCACCTCGGGACCGATGCCGTCGCCGGCCACCACTGCGAGTTTGATCGTGCGCGTCATGCCTCGGAACTCTACCCGCGGGTCCACGTTTCGGGATGACCATCTCACGATCTGACCATCCGGTTGTCGCTCGCACGACCCGTCTCCCCACCGCGCCGCACCGGTGCCGCTCCCGCCTGTCGCCGCGCCGCACCGGTGCTGCACCGCGCCTCACCCGGCGACGGCAACCCCCCGCTCTCGCGCCCGCAGCACCAGCGCCCACGTCCCGCCCAGCAGCGCGATGCCCGCGGCGACACCGAACGCCCCGGGGATCGTGGCGACCTGGGCGACGAGCCCCAGCACGATGGGGCCGCCGCCGATGCCGAGGTCGACGAAGGCGCTCGCCGTGGCCGAGGCAGCACCGCGCTCGCCCGCGCCGGCCCGGGTGAAGATGGCGGCGAAGAGCGCCGGTGTGCTGAAGGCAATGCCCAGGCCCATGACCGCCGCGCCGAGGAGGGCGCCGGCCGGGGTGGCCCACGCAGCGAGGATGACCAGCCCGGCGGCCATCGTCAGGACGGCGGTGGCGCCGAGCACGAGGGGCGGAAGGCGGTCGGGCAGCCTGGCGAACGCCACACGGACGGCGACGACCATCGCGCCGTAGACGAGGAGCGGCAGGCTCGCGTTGCCGAGGCCAACGGCGTCGGCGTGCAGCGCGGCGAACGCGAGGAACCCGCCCATCGCGACCATGGAGGCCAGGAAGACCAGCCCGACCGGGACGGACGGCCAGTGGATCAAGTGTCCCTCCCCCGGCTCGGGAGCCGCGGAGGGACGGGTCTCCCCGATCGTCAGCACGATGGCGCCAGCGACCGCCGCCAGTACCGCCGCTCCGGACCAGGCCACGGCGAAGCCCGCCGTTCGCACGAGGAGTTCACCGAGCGGCGGCCCAACGGTCAGGCCGAGGTAGAGCCCCAGGGAGTTGTAGCTCATGGCCTCGCCCATCCGGCTCCGGGGCGCCAGGTCCACCAGCGCGGCCACTGCCGCCACGAAGAAGGCAGCCTCAGCCACGCCCAGGAGCAGTCGCAGCGCGACGACACCAGCGAGCGTGCCGGCCAGCGGCGTCAGCGCCATGCCCACTGCGCACAGGAGCGCGCCGGCGAGCATGACCGGCTGACGCCCGCGGGAGTCGGCCAGCCGGCCGACGAACGGCCGGCACACGAGGGCGACGATGGCGAAGGCTCCGAAGGCCAGGCCAGCACCGGCCGCGTCCGAACCGAGCGGGCCGGTGACGTACACCGGCAGGGCGTAGACGGCGACGCCGTCGGCGGTGAAGTACGCGAGCTCGGCGAGGCCCAGCATCACGAACGAGCGGGTGACGAGGCGGTCGGGTGGGCGGACCACCCTAGTGTCATCGAGGGCCATGCAGCCAGGGTGGTTCCAGGACGCGCGCCGCACATGGGTAGACCTACGCATCTGTCGGACCAGCCGCGGGAGGCGGCAACCCACCCAAACGCTCAGCAGGATCCCCAACACCATGCAGCACCATGCAGCACCGAAGCGGTCACAGGAGCCCGTGCTCCATGGCGAACAGCGCGGCGGCCGCCCGGGTGCTCGCTCCGATGCGCTGGTAGATGTCCTGGAGGTGGTGCTCGGCGGTCCGCGGGGAGATGACGAGTCGCTCCGCCACCTCCCGGTTCGACAGCCCCACCGCAACGAGCCGGAGCACCTCGACCTGCCGTCCGGTCAAGCCTGCGACGCCGGAGACAGGGGTGGTGCCCGGCCGGCCGGCAGCCTGCTGGACGGCCGCCACAGCGTCGGGATCGAGACGACCGGCTCGGGCAGCCGCCGTCAGCGAGGCGACGGCGGCCTCCACCTGGCCGCCGTCCTCCGCCGACCGTGGCCTGGCCCGCATCCCGACCTCCGTCGTAGGCGACCCGGCGCGGGCCCCCTGGTGGTCACCACGCCCGGGACGACTCTCGAGCGCCGACCGGTACGCGTCCGCAGCCGCGAGGACCCGCGCGGGCATCGAGAGGTCCACGGCACGCAGGCCGCGGTGGTATCCGCTGCCGTCGGACCGCTCGTGGTGGCGAGCCGCCGTCGTGGCGACCGCGGCCAGCTCGGGCAGCCGTGCCAGGATCCGCTCGGTGTAGTAGGGGTGCAGGCGGGCCTGGTCTCGCTCGGCGGCAGTGAGAGGACCGGTCTTGCTCCAGATCCGGCTGGATACGGCGATCCGCCCGAGATCGTGGAGGTGTCCGGCGAGTCGCACGTCCGACATTTCGGGCAGCCCCAGGATGCCTGCCGCGTCGGACGCAAGGCCGGCCACGGCCGCCGAGTGGCCCTGCAGCCGGGGGCTCTTGAGGTCGACCAGGTCCCCGAAGGTCCGGGCGACGCCCTCCAGCTCGCGGTCGTCGACGTGGCGCACGGGATCCGGTTCCAGCTCGAGCGCGACGTCGAGAGGGTCCAGGGGTCCGGCGCCGGCGGGACCGTCCGCGCGGAGGGGCCCGGGCTCGGTCACCCCGTCGAGCAGGTCGACCGTGAATGCCTCGACCAGGTCCGGGTCGAGCTGCGTCCGGGCGCGGCGCCGCACCTCGGCGAGGGCGGTCTGTGAGCCCGCGCGCAGCGCCAGCAGCACCGCAGTGCCCGCGACGTGCACGATCCGGGTCGCCAGCGGGATCTGCGTGCCTCGGACCAGCGGGTACCCCTCGCCGTCCCACTGGGCGGTGACGTGCCCGAGGGCCTCGACGACGCCGTCGCCCAGGCCGAGCCGACGGGCGGCACCGCTGGCAACCTCGCACGTCGCCCGTGGGGGCTCGCTGTCCCGGGCCGCGCGTACGGCAGCCAGCAGGGTCCGCCCATGTCCCCGCCCCGACGCGGCGGCGACGCCCGGGACGAACGTGCGCACGACGTCGACGGGCCGGGTCAGGTCGGCGACGAAGCTGTACCGGACGACGGCGATGTCGTCGCCGAAGGCGCGCGCCCCGGCGTGGGAGGCCGCGGTGCAGCCGAGGTGCTCGAGGAGTGAGGCGTACAGGACGACCCGGACCTCGTCATCGGTGCAGCCCACCGCGCGGGCCAGCCGGACCGCCGCCACGCAACGAACGAGTGACTCGTCGAGCGGCGCGCCGGTCCCCAGGTCCAGCGCGCCGGACAGGCCACCGAGGATCCCCAGGAGGCGGATCACACTCGCCACGATGGCAGGTGGTCAGGGCCGCCGCAACGACGCCGAGTCATGTCATAAGTGCGAGAACGCACTGAGGCCGGCCCTCCATCGGAGGGCCGGCCTCACCGACAGCTGTCGCGGCTGCCGGGCGATGACATCTCACGGAGAAGATGACATCTCAAGGGAGAGATGCGGCGGTCAGCGGCCGACCTGGCCGTCGACGTAGTCGGTGTCGGGGGCGCTGGACCACGCGAACAGCTTCCGCAGCTCGCGGCCGACGGGCTCGATGGCGTGCTGCTCGCCCTTGGCGCGCAGCTCCTTGAACTCCGGGCCACCGGCGTCCTGGTCCTTGATGAACCGGTCGGCGAAAGCGCCGGACCGGACGTCGGCCAGGACAGCCTTCATGTTCTCCTTCACGTGGGCGTCGATCACCCGCGGGCCGGAGACGTAGTCGCCGTACTCGGCCGTGTCGGAGACGGACCAGCGCTGCTTGGAGATGCCGCCCTCCCACATGAGGTCGACGATGAGCTTCAGCTCGTGCAGCACCTCGAAGTACGCCACCTCCGGCTGGTAGCCCGCCTCGGTGAGCGTCTCGAAGCCGTACTGGATCAGCTGGGAGACACCGCCGCAGAGCACGGCCTGCTCACCGAACAGGTCGGTCTCGGTCTCCTCGGTGAAGGTGGTCTTGATGCCGGCGGCGCGCAGCCCGCCGATGGCCTTGGCGTAGCTCAGCGCCAGGTCCCAGGCCTGCCCGGAGGCGTCCTGCTCGACGGCGACGATCACCGGGACACCACGGCCGGCCTCGTACTCGCGGCGCACGGTGTGGCCGGGGCCCTTGGGGGCGACCATGGCGACGTCGTGACCGGTGCCGGGCTTGATGTAGCCGAAGCGGATGTTGAAGCCGTGCGCGAAGAGGAGCGCGGCGTCGTCCTTGAGGTTGGGCTCGATGTCCGCCGCGTACAGGCCGCGCTGGACCTGGTCGGGGGCGAGGATCATGACGACGTCGGCGGCCTTGACGGCCTCGGCGACGGTCGCGACGGCAAGGCCCTGCTCCTCGGCCTTCGCCCGGGAGGCGGAGCCCTCGCGCAGGCCGACGACGACGTCGACGCCGGAGTCCCGAAGGTTCAGCGCGTGGGCGTGGCCCTGGCTGCCGTAGCCGATGATGGCCACCTTCTTGGACTGGATGATGGACAGGTCGGCGTCGTCGTCGTAGAACAGCTCAGCCACGGTGGTACTCCTTCAGTTGGTTGATGAGGTCAAGCCTGCCAGGCCGTGGTGACACGCCGAGCGCGCGTCCAGCCCTGGCGGTGGGTCGGGGGTGTCAGGCCGAGCGGACGGCCCGTTCGGCGGCGCGGTCGGTCATCGAGCGGGAGCCGCGGGCGATCGCGACGGCGCCGGACTGGACGATCTCGCGGATGCCGTGCGGCTCCAGGGCGGCGAGCAGGGCCTTGACCTTGCCCTCGGACCCGGTGGCCTCGATCGTCACGGCGTCGGGGGCGACGTCGACGACGTGCGCCCGGAACAGCTCGACCACCTGCAGCACCGCTGTGCGCGAGGCATCATCGGCGCGGACCTTGACGAGCAGGAGCTCGCGCTGGACCGAGCTGTCGGGCTCGAGCTCGACGATCTTGAGGACGTTGACGAGCTTGTTGAGCTGCTTGGTCACCTGCTCCAGAGGCAGCTCCGCGGCGTCGACCACCACGGTGATGCGGGAGATCTCCGGGTGCTCGGTGGGGCCCACGGCCAGGGAGTGGATGTTGAACGCCCGCCGGGCGAAGAGGGCCGACACGCGCGTGAGCACGCCAGGCTTGTTCTCCACCAGCACGGACAGGGTGTGCCTGTGACTCATCTACCTGCTCCTGCTCACTCGTCGCGGTCCCACGCGGGGGTGAGCCCGCGCGCGTACTGGATCTTGTCGTTGCTCACGCCGGCGGCGACCATCGGCCACACCATGGCGTCGCGGCTGACCACGAAGTCGACGACCACGGGCTGGTCGTCGATCTCCATGGCGCGCTTGATCGTCGCGTCCACGTCGGCGGTGGACTCACATCGCAGGCCCACGCACCCGTAGGCCTCGGCGAGCTTGACGAAGTCGGGGATGTGCCGGGTCTCGTGGCCGGTGTGCAGGTCGGTGTGGGAGTAGCGGCCCTCATAGAAGAGGGTCTGCCACTGGCGGACCATGCCGAGGGAGGAGTTGTTGATCAGCGCCACCTTGATCGGGATGCCCTCGAGGGCGCAGGTGGCCAGCTCCTGGTTGGTCATCTGGAAGCAGCCGTCGCCGTCGATCGCCCAGACGGTGGCGTCCGGGCGGCCCACCTTCGCGCCCATCGCGGCCGGGACCGCGTAGCCCATGGTGCCCAGGCCACCGGAGTTGAGCCACGTCCGTGGGTGCTCGTACCGGATGAACTGGGCGGCCCACATCTGGTGCTGCCCCACCCCGGAGACGTACACGGCCTCGGGGCCCACGATCTCACCGAGCCGGGAGATGACGTGCTGAGGGGCCATCAGGCCGTCCTCGGTGGGGGCCCAGCCCAGCGGATAGGTCTGGCGCAGGTCGTCCAGCTGCTTCCACCAGGCCTCCAGGTCCGGCTGGCCGTGCTGCGCCTGCGCGGCGGTCAGCTCGCCGACCAGGTCCGCGATGACCTCCTTGAGGTCACCGACGATCGGGACGTCGGCGTGACGGTTCTTGGAGATCTCGGCGGGGTCGATGTCCGCGTGGACGATGGTGGCCTTGGGGGCGAAGCTGTCCAGCTGGCCGGTCACCCGGTCGTCGAACCTGGCACCGAGCGCGACGACGAGGTCGGCCTGCTGCAGGGCGGCCACCGCCGCGACGGTGCCGTGCATGCCGGGCATGCCGAGGTTCTGCGGGTGGGAGTCGGGCACCGCGCCGCGCGCCATGAGCGTGGTGACGACGGCGGCCCCGGACAGGTCCACCAGGCGGCGCAGCTCGGCCGAGGCGTTGCTACGGATGGCGCCGCCGCCGACGTAGAGCACCGGGCGGCGGGCGGTGGCGAGCAGCCGGGCGGCCTCGCGCACCTGGCGGGCGTGCGGCTTGGTGACGGGGTGGTAGCCGGGCAGGTCCATCTGGGGCGGCCAGCTGAACGTGGACCCCGCCTGCTGGGCCGACTTGGCGATGTCGACGAGCACCGGGCCCGGGCGGCCGGTGGAGGCGATGTGGAAGGCCTCAGCGATGCGGGCCGGGATCTCGTCGGCATCGGTGACGAGGAAGGAGTGCTTGGTCAGCGGCATCGTGGCGCCGACGATGTCGGCCTCCTGGAAGGCGTCCGTGCCGATCATCGCGGCGCCCACCTGCCCGGTGATGGCCACGACCGGGACGGAGTCCATGTGGGCGTCGGCCAGCGCGGTGATGAGGTTGGTCGCGCCCGGGCCCGAGGTGGCCATGCAGACGCCGACCTTCCCGGTCGCGGCGGCGTAGCCGGTGGCGGCGTGGCCGGCACCCTGCTCGTGCCGGACGAGGATGTGGCGCAGCTTGGTCGAGTCGTACAGCGGGTCGTAGGTGGGCAGGATCGCCCCACCCGGCATGCCGAAGATCGACTCGACGCCCGCCTCCTCGAGGGACCGGACGATGTTCCGGGCGCCGGTGGAGGGCTCGGTGACCTGCGCCGTCGACGGTGCTACCGCCGATGCCATCCGGACGGGAGCCGCCGGCGCCTGGGGCGCGGCGGGGCGAGGCGGCGCCGGGTGCGGTGCCTTGGCCATGGTGTGCCTCCTACGGTGGTGCGGGACGGGAAGTTGACGTACTGGCATGAAAAAACCCCTCGGTCCGCGGGGTCACGGAAGGCTCGAGGGGTGCGCGCAGTGCTCGGGTCAGCGAGCGGCCGCGCGCCGCCGGACTACGTCAACTCGGAACTGCATGAGGTTCACCATAGCGGGCGCGGGCCCGCAGGTCACGTTCCGCAGTGTCGGTCTCGCATCGTGGATCACAGGCTCACGCCTCGGACGGTTTGCGTGGTGGTCGGCCTACCCCTCCGCCGCCTCCCAGGTACACAGGCGCGCCTGGTTCCCCTCGGCGTCGGCGAGAACCCACCGCGACGGCGCGTGCGCGTCGGTGACCAGGCGGCCACCGGCGTCCAGCGCTGCCTGCACGCGTGCCCGGACGGCGTCGTGCGGGACGTGGATGTCGAGGTGGACCGTGCCGGGCTGTGGTGGCTGGGACCCGTTCATGCGCTGGAATCGTACGGAGGGGCCGCGCCCAGCGGGGTCGATGAGATCCGCCGTCGCCGGGTCGTCACCGGGGAACTGCGGGTCTTTGTACCCGAGCACGGCACGCCAGAACGGTCGGACGGCTGGAATATCGAGGGCGTCGATGCCGATCTCCAGCTGCTGGGGACGGGCCGGCTCGGCCGCCACGCCTAGCTCGGCGGCGACGGCGGTGACGCGCCCGGCGAGGCGCACGTCGCGCTCCGTCAGGCCGCCGGCGTCGTGGGTCACGCTGCGCACGTGCACCCGGAAGTAGCGCACGTCCAGGTCCGGGTGGTGGTCGAGCTCGTCGGCGATCTCGCCGATACGCCGGACCAGCTCGATCCCGCGTGCGAGGTCGCCGGTGCGGAACGTGGCGTGCAAGCGCCCGGCGAGCACCCGCCAGTCCTGCAGGCCGGCCCGTGACTGGACGTCGGCGGCCGTGAGTCGCTCGGTCATGGCCACAGCCTGGCACCGGACGGTGACGGGGGCGAGGCGGCTTCCGCGCCGTCCGGCCACAGCGATGGGAGCGCACGTGACCTCCGGCCCCCCTCGGTGTCCCCGGCGGCCGATACGGTCGATTCCGACATACCAGGACCCACGCAGGAGGCCCCCGTTGCAGACCATCCTCGGCGCGCTCGCCGACCAGCCCCTGCTGCTGCTTTTCCTCGTCATCGGTGTGGGTGCGGTGATCGGGCGCCTGTCTTTCCGGGGGGTCTCCCTCGGGGCCGTCGCCGTCCTGTTCACGGCGATCGCGGTCACGGCCCTGGGCGTCCACCACGGTGTCACCCTCGCCATCCCCGAGACCCTCGGGTTCTTCGGCCTAGTGCTGTTCGCGTTCGTCACCGGCATCACCTCGGGCCCGAACTTCTTCCACGCGCTGCGCACCGCCTACCCGGTCATGCTGGCGGTCGCCGTCGTCCTGGTCCTCGGCGCCGGCACCGCCGTCGGCCTGGGCAGGGCGCTCGGCCTCGAGGGGCAGGTGGTCGCGGGTGCGTTCGCGGGTGCGTTGACGAACACGCCGGCCCTCGCGGCGGCGGGCGGCACGCCGGAGGCGACCGTGGGGTACGCCGTCGCGTACGTCTTCGGCGTGGTCGGCATGCTCGCCGCCGTCGCGCTCGCGTTGCGTCACCGCGGCACCGACCGGGACACCCCCTCCCCCGTGGTCGACGTCAGCCTCCGGGTGGAACGTACCGACGGCCCGACGGTTGCCGGCCTGCGGGAGCGCCACGGCGGTCAGCTGCACTTCTCCCGGATCCGCCGCGACGAGTCCGGGCCGGCCGAGCCGGTGGCGCCGGGCGACGTGCTGCGCGTCGGCGATGTCGTCACCGTCGTGGGACCGGCGTCGGTGGTGTCGGAGCTGACCACCGAGCTGGGCCACGTCTCCTCGCACGACCTCACGGCCGACCGCCGGTTCCTGGACTTCCGCCGGATGACCGTCTCCGCCCCGCGGCTCGCGGGGCGCACGGTGGCCGAGCTGGGGCTCGAGGCCAGGTTCCACGCCACGGCGGCCCGGGTGCGCCGCGGCGACGTCGACATGGTCGCCACCCCGGACCTCGTGCTGCAGCTCGGCGACCGGGTCCGGGTGGTCGCTCCCCGGGCCCGCATGTCGGAGGTGACGGCGTACTTCGGGGACTCCGCGCGGGGCTTGGCGGACATCAACCCGGCGGCGCTGGGACTCGGGCTCCTGCTCGGCCTGCTCATCGGGGAGACCCCGATCCCGCTGCCGGGCGGGTCGACCTTCGCCATCGGCGCCGCAGCGGGCACCTTGATCGTGGGGCTCGTGATGGGCCGGGTGGGCCGCATCGGGCCGGTGGTGACGGCCCTGCCCTACACGGCGTCCATGGTGCTCTCCGAGCTGGGCCTGCTGGTCTTCCTCGCGTACGCGGGCACCAAGGCCGGCTCGCTCATCCTCACGGCGTTCGCCTCCGGCGAGTGGGTGCGCATCCTGCTGCTCGGCGCGGGTATCACGCTGGTGGTGGCGGCGGCGACGTATGTGGTCATGCGGCGCGTGTTCTCGATGGGCGGCACCCGCCTGTCGGGCGTTCTCGGCGGCGCCCAGACGCAGCCGGCGATCCTGGCGTTCGCGAACGGCCGCACCGGGCACGACCCGCGGGTGGCGCTCGGCTACGCCCTCGTCTACCCGACGGCGATGGTCGTAAAGATCCTGCTCGCACAGGTTCTCGGCGGGTTGTGAGCGACAGGACGAGGCCCCCACCCGTCAGGGTGAGGGCCTCGGCCTGTGGTGCGCTCAGCAGCAGCGCGCGCCCGGGTTGGCGTCCAGCTCCGCCCAGCGCCGGCGCCAGAACTCCTTCTCGGTCGGCACGGATGCCGCCGGGTGGACCCGGCGCCGGTGGGCGACGAACCGCTCGTAGTCCTTGTCGCCCATCACGGACGACACGTACCAGTGCACGGCCCGGACACCGCGGGTGAGGCGGCTCCCGAGAGCCGTCACCGCACGGGCTCCCGGACGCCGTCGTCGTCCTCCGAGAGGGCGTTGTCGTCCTCGGAGCGGGCGTGGTCATGGTCGCGGGCGTGGCCCTTGGCGCCGTGGAAGACGGCGTTCGGGTCCACCTCGAGCCACTCGGCCTCGATGGCCTTCTCCGTGGGGGTCGCGACCAGGCCTCGCGGGGCGAACCGGCGGGAGGGCTCCTCCCCCTCCTCCGAGGTCGCCATGCCGCCGGCCCGCACGGAGCGGACCACGACGACCATGCCGGCCACGAACACCGTCAGGACCATCGCCGCGAAGAGCACGGACAGCGTGGTCTGGATGTAGGTGTTGCGGATGACGGCGTCCATCGCCTCGGGCGTGGCAGCGGTGCCGAGGGCGGTCTCGCCAGCTGCACGCGCCTCCACGAACCGCCGGTTCTGCGCCCAGTAGCCCAGCGCCGGGTTGTCGGAGAAGATCTTCTGGTACGACGCGGTCATGGTGACCAACAGGTCCCAGGCGAGCGGGACGCCCGCGATCCACGCCCACTTGTACAGCTTCTTCTTCATGAGCACCACGAAGATCAGCGTGAGGGCGATGGCGGCGAGCAGCTGGTTGGCGATGCCGAACAGCGGGAACAGGGTGTTGATGCCACCGAGTGGGTCGGTGACGCCCATCAGCAGGATCGCGCCCCACCCGGCGACGACGACGGCGGACGCCACCCAGGCACCCACGCGCCAGGAGGGGTCGCGGAACTTCTTGAAGCCGCCGCCGAGGTTGCCCAGGGTGTCGGTGAGCATGAAGCGCGCGGTGCGGGTACCGGCGTCGACCGTGGTGAGGATGAACAGCGCCTCGAACATGATCGCGAAGTGGTACCAGAACGCCTTGAGGGAGTCCCCGCCCACGAGCTTGGCGAGCACCTCCGACATTCCGAAGGCCAGCGTCGGGGCGCCACCGGTGCGCGAGATGATCGACTCCTCGCCGACCGACGCGGCCGCGCCGGCGATCTGGTCCGCCGTCACGGGGGCAGTGCCCAGACCCAGGCCGTTGACGTACTCGGCCGCGGTCTCCGGCGTTCCACCGGTGAGGGTGGCCGGGGCGTTCATCGTGAAGTACAGGTTCTGGTCGATGACGACGGCCGTGACCAGCGCCATGATGGCGACGAATGACTCGGTCAGCATGCCGCCGTAGCCGATGATCCGCGCCTGGCCCTCCTTCTCGAGGAGCTTGGGCGTGGTGCCGGAGGCGATGAGCGAGTGGAAGCCTGAAAGCGCGCCGCACGCGATCGTGATGAACAGGAACGGGAAGAGCGAACCGGCGAAGGCCGGCCCGTTTCCTTCGACGGCAAACTTGCTGACCGCGGGAGCCTGGACGGCGGGGCCGACCCACAGGATTCCGATGGCGAGCAGGGCGATGGTGCCCACCTTCATGTAGGTGGACAGGTAGTCACGCGGCGCGAGCAGCAACCACACCGGCAGCACCGAGGCGGCGAAGCCGTAGATGATCAAGCACCACGCGAGCGTGACCTTGCTCAGGGTCAGGTACTCCTGGCCCCAGTCGGTCTGGTTCACCCAGCCGCCGGCGATGATGGCGAGCAGCAGCAGCGCGACGCCGATCGCGGAGACCTCGCTGACCTTTCCGGGGCGCAGGTAGCGCAGGTACAGCCCCATGAAGATCGCGATCGGGATGGTCATCGCGATGGAGAACACGCCCCACGGGCTCTCGGCCAGGGCGTTGACGACGATCAGGCCGAGGACGGCGATGATGATGATCATGATGGCGAAGACGCCGATGAGCCCTGCGGCGCCGCCGACGGTGCCCATCTCGTCGCGCACCATCTGGCCCAGCGAGCGCCCACGGCGCCGCACCGACAGCCAGAGGACCAGGTAGTCCTGCACGGCGCCGGCCAGGACCGCGCCGAGGATGATCCAGATGGTGCCCGGCAAGAAGCCCATCTGGGCGGCCATCACGGGCCCGACCAGCGGGCCCGCGCCGGCGATGGCGGCGAAGTGGTGCCCGAAGAGCACGCGCCGGTCGGTGGGCTCGTAGTCCTTGCCGTTGTCGTACAGCTCGGCCGGGGTCGCGCGGTCGTCGCGCGGGCGGACGACCTTGTACTCGATCAGCCGGGCGTAGAACCGGTAGCCGATGATGTACGTGCCGATAGCCGCGACGACGAACCAGCGGGCGTTCACCTCCTCCCCGCGGACGAAGGCGATGATCGCCCACGCGACCGCCGCGGCCAGCGCGATGGCGGCGAAGACCATCTTCTTGCGGAAAGTCATCGGTGTGCGGTCGACCACCGCGACCGGGGGCCGGTCAGGGTTGGTGCGCACGACGTCTATGTGTTTTGACTGAAGCATCGTTTCTCCACGTAGAACCCCCGGGTGCTGCTGCGCGGCGGGGAGCGGCGGAAGGCGTCCAATCGGACGCCCCCGGTACTCTAACGTCGTCCAAAAAGTCGTAGGTCATACGAATGTCCCAGCCGGCCTGGGTCGGTCCGTGTTAGATCACAGGGCGGCGGTCCAGACGACGGCGGCCCGCACCTCGTGGGTGCGGGCCGTCGTCGGGCTGGTGCGTGCTGGCGTGCTACTCGAGGATCGCGCCCCTCGAAGCGGACTTGACCAGCTTGGTGTACTTGCCCAGCACACCCTTCGTGAACTTCGGGGGCACGGGCGCCCAGCCTTCGTTGCGGCGGGCGAGCTCGGCGTCGTCCACCAGAAGGTCGAGGGTCCCGTTCGCGACGTCGAGGCGGATGCGGTCGCCGTCGCGCACCAGGGCGATCGGGCCGCCGTCGACGGCCTCGGGTGCGATGTGGCCCACGCACAGGCCGGTGGTGCCACCGGAGAAGCGCCCGTCGGTCATGAGAAGGACATCCTTGCCCAGGCCCGCGCCCTTGATGGCGCCGGTGATGGCGAGCATCTCCCGCATGCCAGGGCCCCCCTTGGGTCCCTCGTACCGGATGACGACGACATCGCCGTGGGTGATGGTGCCGTCCTCCAGGGCATCCATCGCGGCACGCTCGCGGTCGAAGACCCGGGCGGTGCCCTCGAAGACGTCGGCCTCGAAGCCCGCGGACTTCACCACGGCCCCCTCCGGGGCGAGCGAGCCGTGCAGGATCGTGATGCCACCGGTCGTCGCGATCGGGTTGCTGGCCGGGCGGAGCACGCTTCCGTCGGGCTGCTGGGGGGCGAGCTTCTCCAGGTTCTCCGCAACGGTCTTGCCGGTGACGGTCATGCAGCTTCCGTCGAGGAGACCCTCGTCCAGGAGGGTCTTCATGACGACCTGGATGCCGCCGACGCGGTCGACGTCGTTCATGACGTACTTTCCGTACGGCTTGAGGTTGGCCAGGTGCGGGACCTTGGCACCGATGCGGGAGAAGTCGTCGAGCGTGAGGTCGACGTCGGCCTCGTGCGCGATGGCGAGCAGGTGCAGGACGGCGTTCGTGGAGCCGCCGAAGGCCTGGACGACGGCGATGGCGTTCTCGAAGGCGGCCTTGGTCATGATGTCGCTGGAGGTGATGCCCTGGCGCAGCATCTCCACGACCGCCTCGCCGGCCCGTCGGGCGGCGGCGTCGCGGCGGCGGTCCGCCGACGGCGGGGTGGCCGATCCGGGGATCGACATGCCGATCGCCTCGGCCACGGTGGCCATGGTGTTGGCGGTGTAGTAGCCGCCGCACGCGCCCTCGCCCGGGCAGATGGCGCGCTCGATGCGGTCGAGGTCCTCGCGGCTCATGAGCCCGCGGGAGCAGGCGCCGACGGCCTCGAAGGCGTCGATGATCGTGACGTCCTTCTCGGTGCCGTCCGAGAGCTTGACGAAGCCGGGCATGATCGAACCGGCGTAGATGAAGACGCTGGCAAGGTCGAGGCGGGCGGCGGCCATGAGCATGCCGGGCAGCGACTTGTCGCAGCCGGCCAGCAGGACGGAGCCGTCCAGTCGCTCGGCCTGCATCACGGTCTCGACGGAGTCCGCGATGACGTCGCGGGAGACGAGGGAGAAGTGCATGCCCTCGTGGCCCATCGAGATCCCGTCCGAGACGGAGATGGTGCCGAACTGCAGCGGATACCCGCCGCCGGCGTGCACTCCCTCCTTGGCCGCCTGTGCGAGGCGGTCGAGCGAGAGGTTGCAGGGGGTGATCTCGTTCCAGGAGCTGGCGATGCCGATCTGCGGCTTCGCGAAGTCCTCGTCCCCCATGCCCACGGCGCGCAGCATGCCGCGCGACGCGGTCGCCTCCAGGCCGTCGGTGACGGTGCGGCTGCGGGGCTTGATATCCGGCGTGGCCGGCGCGTCGGTACTCATGGTCGCGAGTCTAGGACGCCCGGCGTGGAGCCAGAGATCACGTCCGCCGTCGCGGCCGGCCGCGTCATGTCACCTGTGCCGTGGTCGGCGCGGTGCCCGGCCCATGTGCATTGCCGGGGATCGAGCGATCCGCGAGAAGTGGCCCCACCTGTTTTTAAGGACTCGCCCGCGTCTCCGTCTACGCCGACGACGTGCCCGCCGCGCACGTCTGGAACACAGGCTCTTCGGTCTCGAGCCGTGCTCCGTGCGCCCGGCGGTGTGCGCCCGCAGCGGATGTGGGCCGATGTGGGGGTCCGGCTGGGCGACCACGCAAACGAGCTCGTCATCATCGACCGCCGATTCGTCGCCGCGAATCGCAGGAACCTTTCCGCCCCACGAATCCGGCCCGCGAACCCGCGTAAATGCGGAAAGGCCCCCACGAAAAAAATGCAGAAAGGCCCCCACCTGGTGGTGGGGGCCTTTCTGTTAATGGGTGTTCGGCGGTGTCCTACTCTCCCACACAGTCTCCCGTGCAGTACCATCGGCGCTGAGGGGCTTAGCTTCCGGGTTCGGAATGGGACCGGGCGTTTCCCCCTCGCTATGACCGCCGTAACTCTATGGAGATGTACCCGTGGGCCCTTTGTCCAACATGGTGTTGGGGGTGGGTTTCTCGGGAACCGTACAGTGGACGCGTATGCAGTGCTTTTACTTCTTCTCACCGGGGTGAGTGTTGTGGCAAGTTGTTGGCCAATTAGTACCGGTCAGCTCCACGCGTTACCGCGCTTCCACGTCCGGCCTATCAACCCAGTGGTCTGCTGGGGGCCTTCCCACCTCGAAGGGTGGTGGAAACCTCATCTTGAAGCAGGCTTCCCGCTTAGATGCTTTCAGCGGTTATCCCTTCCGAACGTAGCCAACCAGCCATGCTCCTGGCGGAACAACTGGCACACCAGAGGTTCGTCCGTCCCGGTCCTCTCGTACTAGGGACAGCCCTTCTCAAGTTTCCTGCGCGCGCAGCGGATAGGGACCGAACTGTCTCACGACGTTCTAAACCCAGCTCGCGTACCGCTTTAATGGGCGAACAGCCCAACCCTTGGGACCTACTCCAGCCCCAGGATGCGACGAGCCGACATCGAGGTGCCAAACCATGCCGTCGATATGGACTCTTGGGCAAGATCAGCCTGTTATCCCCGGGGTACCTTTTATCCGTTGAGCGACGGCGCTTCCACAAGCCACCGCCGGATCACTAGTTCCGACTTTCGTCCCTGCTCGACCTGTCAGTCTCACAGTCAAGCTCCCTTGTGCACTTGCACTCGACACCTGATTGCCAACCAGGCTGAGGGAACCTTTGAGCGCCTCCGTTACATTTTAGGAGGCAACCGCCCCAGTTAAACTACCCACCAGGCACTGTCCCTGGTCCGGATCACGGACCGAGGTTAGATGTGCAGTACGACCAGAGTGGTATTTCAACGTTGACTCCACACTCACTGGCGTGAATGCTTCACGGTCTCCCACCTATCCTACACAAGCCGTACCGAACACCAATACCAAGCTATAGTAAAGGTCCCGGGGTCTTTCCGTCCTGCTGCGCGTAACGAGCATCTTTACTCGTAATGCAATTTCGCCGAGTTCGCGGTTGAGACAGCGGAGAAGTCGTTACGCCATTCGTGCAGGTCGGAACTTACCCGACAAGGAATTTCGCTACCTTAGGATGGTTATAGTTACCACCGCCGTTTACTGGGGCTTAAATTCTGAGCTTCACCACTTGCGTGGTTGACCCGTCCTCTTAACCTTCCAGCACCGGGCAGGCGTCAGTCCGTATACATCGTCTTGCGACTTCGCACGGACCTGTGTTTTTAGTAAACAGTCGCTTCTCCCTGGTCTCTGCGGCCCGAAAAGGCTAGCCAGCACGTGGCTTCACCTCTCAGGCCCCCCTTCTCCCGAAGTTACGGGGGCATTTTGCCGAGTTCCTTAACCACGATTCTCTCGATCGCCTTAGTATTCTCTACCTGACCACCTGAGTCGGTTTCGGGTACGGGCGGCTAGTCCCTCGCGTCGAGGCTTTTCTTGGCAGCATAGGATCACCCTGCTTCCCCCCTACGGGGTCACCATCGGTCCTGAGGCTTGATGGGGTGCGGATTTGCCTGCACCCCGCCCTGCAACCTTGGACGTGCATTGCCATTAAGCACGCGGTGGCTACCTGTCTGCGTCACCCCTGTTAACACGCTTACCTACTACCGGATCGGGTCCCACGCGCCGGTGGCCGGTGTTCCCCGAAGGGAACGGTGGCCACCGTTGGGTGGTTAGCATCACCGGGCTCGGTATGGTCGGTCCTTCGCCGGTACGGGAATATCAACCCGTTGTCCATCGACTACGCCTGTCGGCCTCGCCTTAGGTCCCGACTTACCCAGGGCGGATTAACCTGGCCCTGGAACCCTTGGTCATTCGGCGGACGGGTTTCTCACCCGTCATTCGCTACTCATGCCTGCATTCTCACTCGTGTGGGATCCACACCTGGGTCACCCCGGCGCTTCACCTCCCACACGACGCTCCCCTACCCACCCACGCCCCGGCACCAGGATCAAGTCCTGGCGAGGGTCTGCGTGGATGCCACAGCTTCGGCGGTGTGCTTGAGCCCCGCTAAATTGTCGGCGCAGAATCACTTGACCAGTGAGCTATTACGCACTCTTTCAAGGGTGGCTGCTTCTAAGCCAACCTCCTGGTTGTCTGTGCAACTCCACATCCTTTCCCACTTAGCACACGCTTAGGGGCCTTAGCTGGTGGTCTGGGCTGTTTCCCTCTCGACTACGAAGCTTATCCCCCGCAGTCTCACTGCCACGCTTCACTTACCGGCATTCGGAGTTTGGTTGACGTCAGTAACCTTGTAGGGCCCATCGGCCATCCAGTAGCTCTACCTCCGGCAAGAAACACGTGACGCTGCACCTAAATGCATTTCGGGGAGAACCAGCTATCACGAAGTTTGATTGGCCTTTCACCCCTACCCACAGGTCATCCCCTCAGTTTTCAACCTAAGTGGGTTCGGTCCTCCACACGCTCTTACACGTGCTTCAACCTGCCCATGGGTAGATCACTTCGCTTCGGGTCTAGAGCACGCGACTCATACGCCCTGTTCGGACTCGCTTTCGCTACGGCTTCCCCACCCGGGTTAACCTCGCCACGCACCACTAACTCGCAGGCTCATTCTTCAAAAGGCACGCCGTCACCCCTGCAAAGGAGGCTCCGACGGATTGTAAGCATCCGGTTTCAGGTACTATTTCACTCCCCTCCCGGGGTACTTTTCACCTTTCCCTCACGGTACTAGTCCGCTATCGGTCACCAGGTAGTATTTAGGCTTACCAAGTGGTCTTGGCAGATTCACACGGGATTTCACGGGCCCCGTGCTACTCGGGATCCCCACAAGGAGGCCCAGGCGTTTCGTCTACGGGGGTCTCACCCACTATGCCCGGCCTTCCCAGACCGTTCGACTACACCTGGACTTTCTCACTCCTCACCACCCCGGCAGAGATGGTCAGTGGGTCCCACGACCCCGAAGGTGCAACGCCCGCCGGCTATCACACACCCCCGGTTTAGCCTCATCCGCTTTCGCTCGCCACTACTCACGGAATATCTCTTCCTGTGGGTACTGAGATGTTTCACTTCCCCACGTTCCCTCCACACGCCCTATATATTCAGGCGCGGGTAACCGCACATGACTGCGGCCGGGTTTCCCCATTCGGACACCCTCGGATCACAGCTCGTTTGCCAGCTCCCCGAGGCTTATCGCAGGCTACAACGTCCTTCATCGGCTCCTGGTGCCAAGGCATCCACCGAATGCTCTTAAAAACTTGACCACAAAAGATCAAAGATGCTCGCGTCCACTGTACAGTTCTCAAGCAACCCACCAACACCGACCCACCACCAGCCGCAAACGACTAATCTGGCACCGGCATGGCCACGGCCGAGACGAACACACCCCCAAACCCCACGAACACGTCCGCGGGCGGGGGGCCTGTTCCCTCAGGACCCAACAGTGCACCAAGACTTTCGACGTTCCACCCATGAGCAACCACCCGGCGAACTGTCGCCGCCGCAGGTGGCCACCAACACCCCCACCCGTACCACCGGTTCCACCACCGACCCCCCAGGTCCGAAGACCCGGCCAGCCGGTGCGTACTAGGCGATACCAGGGGATCCAGTGAGCTCCTTAGAAAGGAGGTGATCCAGCCGCACCTTCCGGTACGGCTACCTTGTTACGACTTCGTCCCAATCGCCAGTCCCACCTTCGACGGCTCCATCCCACAAGGGGTTAGGCCACCGGCTTCGGGTGTTACCGACTTTCGTGACGTGACGGGCGGTGTGTACAAGGCCCGAGAACGTATTCACCGCAGCGTTGCTGATCTGCGATTACTAGCGACTCCGACTTCATGGGGTCGAGTTGCAGACCCCAATCCGAACTGAGACCGGCTTTTTGGGATTCGCTCCACCTCGCGGTATCGCAGCCCTTTGTACCGGCCATTGTAGCATGCGTGAAGCCCAAGACATAAGGGGCATGATGATTTGACGTCATCCCCACCTTCCTCCGAGTTGACCCCGGCAGTCTCCCATGAGTCCCCGGCATAACCCGCTGGCAACACAGGACAAGGGTTGCGCTCGTTGCGGGACTTAACCCAACATCTCACGACACGAGCTGACGACAACCATGCACCACCTGTACACCGACCTTGCGGGGCACCCATCTCTGGATGTTTCCGGTGTATGTCAAGCCTTGGTAAGGTTCTTCGCGTTGCATCGAATTAATCCGCATGCTCCGCCGCTTGTGCGGGCCCCCGTCAATTCCTTTGAGTTTTAGCCTTGCGGCCGTACTCCCCAGGCGGGGCACTTAATGCGTTAGCTGCGGCGCGGACCCCGTGGAAACGGGCCCCACACCTAGTGCCCAACGTTTACGGCATGGACTACCAGGGTATCTAATCCTGTTCGCTCCCCATGCTTTCGCTCCTCAGCGTCAGTAACGGCCCAGAGACCCGCCTTCGCCACCGGTGTTCCTCCTGATATCTGCGCATTCCACCGCTACACCAGGAATTCCAGTCTCCCCTACCGCACTCTAGTCTGCCCGTACCCACTGCAGGCGCGAGGTTAAGCCTCGCGTTTTCACAGCAGACGCGACAAACCGCCTACGAGCTCTTTACGCCCAATAATTCCGGACAACGCTTGCGCCCTACGTATTACCGCGGCTGCTGGCACGTAGTTAGCCGGCGCTTCTTCTGCAGGTACCGTCACCTTGCGGCTTCTTCCCTACTGAAAGAGGTTTACAACCCGAAGGCCGTCATCCCTCACGCGGCGTCGCTGCATCAGGCTTGCGCCCATTGTGCAATATTCCCCACTGCTGCCTCCCGTAGGAGTCTGGGCCGTATCTCAGTCCCAGTGTGGCCGGTCACCCTCTCAGGCCGGCTACCCGTCGAAGCCTTGGTAGGCCATCACCCCACCAACAAGCTGATAGGCCGCGAGCCCATCCCCCACCGATAAATCTTTCCACACACCCCCATGCGAGGATGCGTCATATCCGGTATTAGCACCGGTTTCCCGGAGTTATCCCGAAGCGGGGGGCAGGTTACTCACGTGTTACTCACCCGTTCGCCACTAATCCCCCAGCAAGCTGGGTTCATCGTTCGACTTGCATGTGTTAAGCACGCCGCCAGCGTTCGTCCTGAGCCAGGATCAAACTCTCCGTAAAAAACCAACTGCCAACCCCCGACAACCAACCCCACCCCGAAGAGCAAGACCAGCCATACCAGGAGCGACAAACCATACGAAGACAACCCCACCGAAGCGAGGCCAATCCATGGCATCACACCCACCACCCGACGAGACAGACGATGAGCATGTAACCAAAACAAAACAAAGACCCCACACACCACACACCCCACCCACAAAAGGCAGGACAAGCGATGCACAGAATCAAATGGCATCAAAAACTTGGCACACTGTTGAGTTCTCAAAGAACAGACACACACCAGAAACCAACCAGGACACAAGTCCCAACCGCCTCCGGGGCAACCTCTCAAGCCTAACCGGACCGATTCCCGCTTGTCAACTCCGCCGATTTCCAACAACCCGCAGAACCCACACACAGAAATACAAATCCAGCACCCCCGAAAAAGCGCGCAAAACGTCTCACGCTTCATCTAGAGGGAGTGTTCCCGCGGGACCGGCCACCTCTCGGTGTCCGTGCCTCCCTGGCGGGACTCGAGAATATTACGCAGACGCCGCGCGCAGGGTCAAACCAGATCGGCCATGGCCTGCGCCACACCATCTCGGGGGCCAGCGTGCGCCTCGCCGCGGCCGCCACCCCGGCCTCGCCTGCCGGTCGCGCGAGACCGAACCGCGCACGATCAGCGCCTCGCACAGCGGCGCAGCGGCCCGTCAGGGCATGCGGTCGTACGCCGGCAGCGTCAAGAAGTCGGCGTAGTGGTCGGCCACGGCCACCTCGAGGAACGTCGCGCGCGCGTCGGCGTACTCGGCCGGATCGCCGGGCAGCTTGGCGATCTCCTCCTCGGCGATGCGCTCGACGAGCTCGCGGGTGACCTGGTGCCCGGTGTCGGCGAGGGTGACGTCGTTGTGGAGCCACTGCCACACCTGGGACCGGGAGATCTCGGCGGTGGCCGCGTCCTCCATGAGGTTGAAGATCGCAACCGCGCCCAGGCCACCCAGCCACGCCTTGAGGTACTGGATCCCGACCGAGATGTTGCTGCGCAGCCCCGCCTCGGTGACCTGCCCGGGGGTGCTGGCGACATCGAGGAGCTGGGCCGCGGTGACCTGGACGTCCTCGCGCTTCTTGTCGATCTGGTTCGGCCGGTCACCCAGCACGGCGGTGAAGACCTCCGTGCACAGCTCGACCATGCCGGGGTGCGCCACCCAGGAGCCGTCGAACCCGTCAGCGGCCTCGCGGGTCTTGTCCTCGCGGACCTTGGCGAAGGCCGTCTCGTTGACCGCCTCGTCGCGGCTGGGGATGAACGCGGCCATGCCCCCGATGGCGTGGGCGCCACGCTTGTGGCAGCTCCGCACGAGCAGCTCGGTGTAGGCGCGCATGAACGGGGCCGTCATGGTCACCGCGTTGCGGTCGGGCAGCAAGAACTCCGCCCCGCGGGTCCGGAAGCACTTGATGACCGAGAACATGTAGTCCCAGCGGCCGGCGTTCAGCCCCGCCGAGTGCTCACGCAGCTCGTAGAGGATCTCCTCCATCTCGAACGCCGCCGGGAACGTCTCGATCAGCACCGTGGCCCGGATCGTGCCCCGCGGGATGCCCAGGAAATCCTGGGCGAGGGTGAACGCGTCGTTCCACAGCCGCGCCTCCAGGTGGGACTCCATCTTGGCCAGGTAGAAGTACGGACCCAGGCCCTTCTCGATCTGCCGCCGACCCGCCGTGGCGAGGTACAGGGCGAAGTCCACCAACGACCCGCAGGTCGCCTCGCCATCGACGAGGATGTGCTTCTCCGGCAGGTGCCAACCGCGCGGACGCACGACGACGGTTGCCAGCTCGCCGTCGGGCTTGAGGGCGTAGGTCTTGCCGTTCTCCGCGGTGAAGTCGATCCGCCGGTCCACCGCCTCGAGCAGGTTCAGCTGCCCCTCCACCACCGACTCCCAGCGCGGGGTGTTCGCGTCCTCGAAGTCCGCGAGCCACACCTTCGCGCTCGAGTTCAACGCGTTGACCGTCATCTTGCGGTCCGTCGGGCCGGTGATCTCCACCCGCCGGTCCACCAACCCGCGCGCCGGCGGGGCCACCTGCCACAACGAGTCCTGCCTGATGTGCGCAGTCTCGGGCAAGAAGTCGAGCATGCCACCAGCCGCGAGGTCCGCCACCCGCCGGGCACGCGCCTCCAGCAGCTCCAGGCGCCGGCCGTTCAGCTCGCGGTGCAGCCGGGCGATCAGGCCCAGGGCCACCGGAGTGAGAACCTCGTCGTACCGCTCGCCCGGCCGGCCGGCGACGGTCAGCCCGTCCACACTCATCACGGCACTCCCCCACATCCGGGACCACGAGATACCACTGTTCTCTGACGGGAACCGTAGGTGGGGCGCGCCCACACGGTCAACGCCTCACGGTCTCGCGCGGCGCCAGCGGTCTTCGGCGAGCGCGCGCCCGGACGCGCTGACCTCCCCCCACAGGCGCAGCCTGCTCAGTCCGCCGTCGGGGTAGACGTCCAGGCGCACGTGGGTGCCCTCGACCGCCTGTTCCACGAGCAGCCGGTGCCGGGTGTCGGGGACAACCGGACGTTTCGCGACGATGTCGGTCCAGGCGGCCGTATCAAGGTCGCTGCCCCGGGCGTCCGCGACCGACAGCCGCACCCACCCGGGCGCGTTGCCCACGTAGTAGCCGGTGTCGACCTCCACGTGACGTACGGTGCCCGGCGCGGCGAGGGCGAAGACCGCATGGTCGTTGCCGCCGCCGCGGCGTCGGGCGTTCTCCCACCCCTCACCCATGTGGCGGGCGCGGCCCGGCAGGATGATCTGCGCCGGCGAGGAGTAGAAGGCGTCCGAGGTCTGCTCGAGCCGGCCCCCGTTGTCGGCCGCCACCAGGTCGATCGTGCCGGTGAGGAACCGCGGGTCGGGCAGGGCCTCGCCGTGCACCCGAAACCGGGCGACACCGCCGTCGGGATAGATCGACAGGCGCACGTGGGTCCAGCAGTGCGGATCCTCGACGGCGTAGTAGTTCTTCGCGTCGCCGGCGCAGTCGGTCCGACCGACCAGCGTGGTCCACTCCGCGTCGGCGAGCGCCGCGGCGTCGGGGTAGTCCGCCACGTGGGCGGCCTCGACCGAGACGTTTGGTGGGTAGTTGCCGCGGAACCACGCGGTGTCGACCACGACGCCTCGCACGACCCCGGGGGCGCCGAGGCGCACGACGGCCCAGTCGTGCCCGGCGTCGCGACGGCGGCGAGTCTCCCAGCCGTCGTAGAGCTTTCCCTTGTGCCCGAACGCCTGCGGGTCGAAGGCCGCCTCGCCGGGGTTGATGAGGTTCTCCCGGGAGGCGAACAACTCGTCGTTCGCCGCGACGACGCTTGCGCCCAGCGCGCGCGAAGCGAGGTCCGTCAGGCCGGTGAAGGCCGCCCCGGGCGCCGTCGGGGCGGATGTACCGGGCGCCGTCGGGGCGGATGCCCCGGGCGGGGCGGGGTGCGATGGACCGGTCATGGCTGTCCTCGTCTCAGCAGCGTGCCGCTCGGGACGTCGGTGACCGGGCGGCCGCGCAGGAACGTGCTCCTGACGACGCCGGTGAGGCGGCTTCCGGCGTAGGGGGTGGTGGGGTTCTTGTGGTGCAGGCGGGCGGGGTCGACGACGAACTCCTCGTCCGGGGCGAAGACCGCCAGGTCGGCATCGTGCCCGACGGCGATCCCCCCTTTGCGGGTCAGGCCCAGCAGGGCGGCAGGTGCGGCGGACATCCACCGCACCACCTCCTCCAGGGCGACGCCCCGTGCCCGGGCCGCCGACCACATGACGGGCAGGCCGAGCTGGAGGGACGCGACGCCGCCCCAGGCCTCGCCGAAGTCCCCCGAGGGCGGGTTCTTCAGCTCGGGTGTGGCAGGCGAGTGGTCGGTGACGACGATGTCGATCACGCCGTCGGCGAGGCCCTGCCACAGCATGTCCTGGTTGTCCGTACCGCGGATCGGGGGGCAGCACTTGAAGGCGGTGGCGCCGTCGGGGACCTCCTCGGCGGCGAGGGTGAGGTAGTGCGGGCAGGTCTCCACCGTGAGGCGCACGCCCTCGGCGCGGGCGGCGGCGATCATCGGCAGGGCGCCGGCGTCGGAGAGGTGCAGCACGTGGGCCCGGGCGCCGGTGCGGCGCGCCGCCTCGATGACTCCCGCGATCGCGGCGGACTCGGCACGCGGCGGCCGGGAGGCGAGGAAGTCCGCGTAGCGAGCACCCTGGGCGTGCGGGGCACCGGCGATGACCGCGGGGTCCTCGGCGTGCACGATCATGAGCGCGTCGAGCGCGGCCAGCTCGCGGAGGTCGCGGACGAGCTCGTCGGGTCCCAGCGGGGCGAACTCCGGAACACCGGAGTCGAGAAGGAAGCACTTGAAGCCGAACACGCCGGCCTCGTACAACGGCCGCAGCTGCGCGGTGTTCCCCGGGACGGCACCACCCCAGAAGCCGACGTCGACGAACGCGGCCGCGCGGGCGCGGTCACGCTTGAGCTCGAGGGCGCGCACCCCGGTCGTGGGCGGCACACAGTTCAGCGGCATGTCGACGATCGTCGTCACGCCGCCGGCCGCGGCAGCCCGGGTCGCGGAGGCGAAGCCCTCCCAGTCGGTGCGGCCCGGCTCGTTGACGTGCACGTGGGAGTCGACCAGCCCGGGCAGGAGGATCTCGTCGTCACCGATGTCCAGCACGCGCGCCCCGGCCAGGTCGGCGCCGAGCGGCTCGACGGCGACGATGGTGCCGCGGCGCACCGCCACCTCGGCCGGGCACACACCGCTGGGGGTCAGGACGCGCCGGCCCCGCACCACCAGGTCAAGGGCGAGGTCGGGACCGCCCGCGGCGGGGCGGGCGGAGGCCAGGCTCATGGCGTGGCTCCCGCGGTGCGCGCCCGGGGCCTCACGAGGGCGGCCAGCTCGTCGGCGGGAAGGCCGCGGGCGGCGAGCTCGTCGACGCCGAGTGCGCCGCAGTCCAGGCCGCGAGAGAGGAACCAGGCCAGGGCGCGGGCGGTGGCCGGCTCGTCGAGCACGGCGCCGTCGACGTGGTCGAGGTAGTCGCGCAGGCGTCCGGCGCCCGCGTCGAGCCCCTGCCGGTAGAACGTGTAGGTCGCCGCGAACCGGCTGGGCAGGTGCGCGGGGTGGAGGTCCCAGCCTTGGTAGTAGCCGCGCTCGAGGGCACGGCGCACGAGCCGGGCGTGCAGCGTCCAGGCGTCCCGGACCGACTCGGGCGTTCCGACGGGCAGGACGTTCGTGGAGCCGTCGGACAGCTGAACCCCGGTCCCCGCGGCGGCGACCTGCATGACCGCCTTGGCGTGGTCGGCCGCGGGGTGCTCCAGGCTCTGGTGCGCGGCGGCGATGCCTAGCGAGGCGGAGTAGTCGTAGGTGCCGTAGTGCAGCGCCGCCACCCGCCCCCGGCCGGCACGGATGATCCGGGCGACCCCGGCTGCGCCGTCGGGCCCGAGGACGGACTGCGGGGTCTCGACCTGCACCTCGAACCGCAGCCGGCCGCCCGGCAGGCCGAGGGCGGCCTCGAGCCGCTCGCACACCGTCATCATGGCCGCCACCTGCTCGACGGCCGTGACCTTCGGCAGCGTGAGCCGCAGCCCGTCGGGCAGGTCCCCACCGGCAGCCAGCGTGGTAAGGAACACGTCGAGGGTGCGCAGGCCACGGGCCCGGGTGGGGGCCTCGAGGCTCTTGAAGCGGATGCCCGCGTACGGGGTGGCCTCACCGGTCTCCAGCTCGCGGCGCAGGCTGTGGGCGGCGGCCACGGCGACGTCGTCCTCGGCGTCGCCGTGGTCGCCGTACCCGTCCTCGAGGTCGATGCGCAGGTCCTCCACCGGTTCGGCGGCCAGCTTGGCCGCCACCCGCTCGCCGACGGCGGAGCGCAGCGGGGCGGGGACGGCGGCGGCGGCGAGGAGGGCGTCGATGCCGCCGGCGTCGCTCACCGCTTGGCGCGACCGCTCGCCCCACTCCCGGGCGAGCCCGGCGTGGTAGCGGTCGGCGGGGACGTAGACGGTGTGCACCGGCTGACGGGTGGTGTCCGCACCGGGGTAGTCACGGGCAAGCCGGGCGTCGACCGGCGCGAGCAGACCCTCGACGTCATCGAGGTCCGCCGGCGCCAGTGAGGTGCGCGCCTCTGCGCCTGGTCCTCGCGTCCCGTTGCCCAACCCGTCGCCCTCCTCGGTCGCCTCCGCCGTCGCCCGCTCGCAGCTCAGCAAAACCCGGCCACCGTCGCCCATGCCCGCGGGTCGGGCGCGACGTCCGAGCGCCGCACCTCGGCCTCGATGAGCCCGTACGGGCGGTCCGCGGCGTAGAAGACCTCCCCCGGGTTGTCCATCCCGAAGGGCGCGAGGTCGACGAGGAAGTGGTGCAGGTTCGGCATGGAGAACCTGATCTCCCCGATCTCGGGGTGCTCGTGCAGCACCCGCTCGCCCATCTTGTACAGCGTCTGCTGCAGGGCGAAGGAGTGCACGTCGGCGAACGTCTCGAGGAGGAGCCGGCGCACGTCGGCGTACAGCGCGTCGTAGTCGACGTCCGCCGTGGTGTAGCGCCACCGCGCCGTCACGCTCGTGGCGAGGATGCGGTCGTCGGTCTCGGCGAGGGTGGTGTACCGGTCGCGCGGGAACCCGTGGAACTCCGAGCCGGTGGACTTGAGCACCGAGAGGTCCTCCAGGCCCGCCACGACGAACACGTCGTCACCGTCGCGCTGGACGACGGCGGTGCGGGTCTCGGTGCCGCCCTTGACGAAGGCGTGGTCGTGGGTGCCGCCGGTGGCGTTGTCGGCCAGGGTCGTGGGGATGCGCTCCCAGGTGTACTGCTTGACCAGCCACCGCCCACCCGAGACCCAGTCGAAGCCGGAGGTGAAGTGCTCGGCGAGCCGGAGGGCGAACTCCTCGGGCGCACCGACGCCGTCCTTGGCGAGGGCGAAGACCGTGTTCTTCTGGGTGTCGGTGGCCACCACGGGGGCGTTGTCCCCCACGAGGTGCGCCGAGGCGAAGTCGCCACGGAGCTGAGAGGTCACGGACAGCTCGGTGATGCGGTGCCGCGGGGTGTCGCGGTCCACCCTGAGCAGCCGGACCTCGGCCTTGCCGTACTGGTTGTCGCCAAGCACGATCGCGGCGGTCGCGTCCGGCGCGGTCGCGTTCGCGGCGGTCGTGCCGGCAGAGCGGGTGTCGCTCATCTCTGGCTCCTTCGGTGTCACGCCCAGCTCCTTCGCCAGGCGCAGGACGGCGATCTCCCGCAGCTGCTCGGCCACCACCAGCCGCTCGCTCACGGGGTCGTTGGTCAGGCGTTGCTCGAGGGCAGCCAAGATCTCCGGCCCGGTGCGCCCGCCGGCCCGGATGAGGAACACGTGACCGAAGCGCGCCTCGTACGCCGCGTTGCCGGCGGCGAGGCGACGTGCCGTCTCGGCGTCGGTCGGGTCGACCCCGGCCTGCTCCTCGCGCGAGTGCGCGGCGTCGGTCTCGTCGCCGCGCACGCGCTCGCCGATCCGGGGGTGGCGGGCCAGGGCGGCGTCGACCTCCTCGGGCGTCCACGGGACTGCCGCCGTGCGCGCCGCCGTCAGTGCGGCGTCGGCATCGGCGTAGGGGCGTCCCTCGACGATCGCGCGGGCCCAGCGGGGCACGGCGGCGCAGGCGAGCACCAGCGCCGTCGCGTCGCCGGGGTCGGCCTCGTTGAGGCGGGCCAGTCCGGTGCGGGCCATGCGCGCCGACCTCCTCGTCGATTGCCAGCGGGAACAACCTATCGACGCGCACGTTTCCGTCAACGTCGGGTCGGCGACGGCCGTCGCTGAAGTCGTGTGAGACGAGTCGGACATCTTGGGACGTAGGCCCCAAGATTCGGGCGAGTCGACCCGCCATGCTGGTTCACAAGGAGCTCAACCAGAGCTCAACCGGAGCAGCGAAGCTCCACCTCGGCTCACAAGGAGAGCACGATGGCCACGTCATTCACCAACCGCACCGACGGCACCACCAGGTCGCAGGTCGGCCCGGTGTACCAGGAGCAGATCGTCACCTCGCCCGGAGCGCGCAAGACGCTCGCGATCGGCCGGATCATCATCGGCTGGGTGTTCCTCTGGGCCTTCATCGACAAGTTGTTCGGCCTGGGCTTCATGACCCCGGTCGAGCGCGCCTGGATCAACGGCGGGACACCTGCCCAGGGCTTCATCAAGGGCATCGAGGGCCCGTTCCACGGCGTCTTCCAGGTGTTCGCCAACCCGTTCGGCGACGCGCTGTTCATGGTCGGCCTGCTCGGCATCGGCGTCGCGATGATCGCCGGCGCAGGCCTGCGCATCGCCGCCGTCACGGGCACGCTGCTCATGCTGTTCATGTACCTGGCCGAGCTGCCCGCAGCGCTGGGGGGCACCAACCCGATCACGGACTCGCACTGGATCGAGGCCATGCTCCTCATCATCGCCGCGGTGACGCTCTCCGGTGACACCTGGGGCGTCGGCAAGTGGTGGGCCAAGATGATCGGCAACAAGACCTGGCTGCGCTGAGTCCCAACAGCCACGGCTGCACGCCAGCCGCACCACGGCAGGGGCGCCGGTCCTGAAGGACCGGCGCCCCTCGCGCGCGTGCGGGCCGCCTTCACGACGACGCGGCGTGGCGACCGCCGTCGGGCACTGCCGTCGGCCCCCGACGCTGATCAGACGGTGAGGGGCTCCTCAGCCGTGCTGGCCTGCTCGGCGAGGTGCCGCTCGGCTTCGGCGCGGACGGCTTCGGCGACGGCCTCGGCCACGCGGGTGTCGAACACGCCGGGGATGATGAAGGCGCTGTTGAGCTCCTCGTCGCTGACGACGCCGGCGATCGCCACCGCCGCCACCCGGAGCATCTCGTCCGAGATGTGCGAGGCACCCGCGTCCAGCAGGCCGCGGAAGAGCCCGGGGAAGGCGAGGACGTTGTTGATCTGGTTCGGGTAGTCGCTGCGCCCGGTGGCCACGACGGCAGCCGTCTGCCCTGCCTCGATCGGGTCGACCTCGGGGGTCGGGTTGGCCAGCGCGAACACGATCGCGCCGTCGTTCATGCGCGCCACATCCGCACCGGTGAGGATGTTGCCCGCCGAGACCCCGATAAACACGTCCGCGCCGGCCATGCCCTCCTTAAGGGTGCCGGTGAAGCCCTCCTCGTTGGTGTGATCGGAGATCCAGTTGCGGTACTCGTCGCCGTTGGTGGCGCCGCGGTGCAACGCCCCGGCGCGGCCGAACGCGACGATGTGCCGGGCACCCTGGGCCATGAGGAGCCGGATGATCGCGTTGCCCGCGGCGCCGACGCCGGAGACGACGATGCGCACGTCCTCCAACTTCTTCTCGACCACCTTGAGCGCGTTGATCAGCGCCGCCAGCACCACGATCGCGGTGCCGTGCTGGTCGTCGTGGAAGACTGGGATGTCCAGCTCCTCGCGGAGCCTGCGCTCGATCTCGAAGCAGCGCGGGGCGGAGATGTCCTCGAGGTTGACGCCGCCGTAGACCGGGGCCAGCGCCTTGACGATGGAGATGATCTCCTCGGTGTCCTTGGTGTCCAGGCAGACCGGCCACGCGTCCACCCCGGCGAACTCCTTGAACAGCGCGGCCTTGCCCTCCATCACAGGCAGCGCGGCGGCGGGGCCGATGTCTCCGAGGCCGAGCACCGCGGTGCCGTCGGTGACCACGGCGACGGTGTTGCGCTTGATCGTCAGCCGCCGCGCGTCAGCCGGGTTCTCGGCGATGGCCAGGCACACGCGGGCCACGCCCGGGGTGTAGGCGCGGGACAGGTCCCGGCGCGTCTTGAGCGGCACCTTGGTCCGGACCTCGATCTTGCCGCCCAGGTGCATGAGGAAGGTCGAGTCGCTCATCTTCAGCACCTTCACGCCCTCGAGGGCGTTGAGGGCCGCGACCACCTGGTCCCCGTGCTCGGCGTCCACCGTGTCACAGGTGACATCGACGACGACCTTCTTCGTCGCCGAGTGCACGATGTCGACGCCCATCACGGCGGCCCCCGCCTCGGCGACCGCGGAGACCACGTTGCTCGTCGCCCGTTGCGACGCGGGTGCTTCCACCCGCAACGTGATGGTGTAGCTGGGACTTGGCAAAACCATGAGGGGCGACCTTCCGAGACCGTGGTGACGAGCGCCACGAATCCTATCCCGCTGTGACCTGCGACCTTGGTCACGCCCGCCCCGCGGCGTGCCGGGCGGGCGGCGGTGCGCCGAGACGGCCGACGGCCCCCCTTCCGGGGGGCCGTCGGCCGATGACATCTCGCGCAGCAGATGACATCTCGCGGAAGAGATGACATGTCACCAAGGAGGTGGCATATCGGCGTGCGCTCTGCGGGTTCCGCAGCTAGCCGATGCGCTCCATGAGCAGCTCGCGCACGCGCGCCGCGTCGGCCTTGCCACGGGTGGCCTTCATGACCGCGCCGACGATCGCGCCTGCCGCCTGGACCTTCCCGCCGCGGATCTTCTCCACGACGTCGGGGTTCGCCGCCAGGGCCTCGTCGATCGCCGTGTCGAGAGCGCCGTCGTCGGAGACGACCTCGAGGCCACGGTCCTGGACCACCTGCTCGGGTGAGCCCTCCCCGGCCAGCACGCCTTCGAGCACCTGCCGGGCGAGCTTGTCGTTGATGCGCCCGGCCTCGACCAGGGCCGCGAGCTGGGCTACTTGCTGCGCGGTGATCGCCAGCTCCTCCAGCGTGACGCCGTCGGTCTTGGCGGTGCGGGCGAGCTCCCCCATCCACCACTTCCGCGCCGCGGCCGGGCTCGCCCCGGCAGCGACCGTGGCCTCGACAAGGTCGCCGGCACCCGCATTGACGAGGTCGCGCATCTCGGCGTCGGAGTAGCCCCACTCGCCCTGCAGGCGCCGACGGCGCACGGCCGGCAGCTCGGGCAGGGTCGCCCGGATCGCCTCGACCCACTCACGCGGGGGCGCCAGGGGGACGAGGTCCGGCTCGGGGAAGTACCGGTAGTCCTCGGCGTCGGACTTGACCCGCCCGGGCGAGGTGGTGCCGGAGTCCTCGTGCCAGTGCCGGGTCTCCTGGGTCACCGTGGCGCCGGCGTCGAGGATCGCGGCCTGTCGGGAGATCTCGTAGCGCACCGACCGCTCGACGGAGCGGAAGGAGTTGACGTTCTTTGTCTCGGTGCGGGTGCCCAACGGTGAGGTGGGCGTGGGCCGCAGGGAGACGTTGACGTCGGCGCGCACGTTGCCGCGCTCCATCCGCGCCTCGGAGACCTCCAGGGCGCGGAAGATGTCACGCAGCGTGTTCACGTAGGCCCGTGCCACCTCCGGGGCCCGCGCCCCGGCGCCCTCGATGGGACGGGTGACGATCTCCACCAGCGGGATGCCGGCGCGGTTGTAGTCCACCAGGGAGTACTCGGCGCCGTGGATCCGGCCGGTCGCACCGCCGACGTGGGTGTTCTTGCCGGCGTCCTCCTCCATGTGGGCGCGCTCGATGTCCACCCGGAAGACGGTGCCGTCCTCGAGCTCGACGTCGAGGTAGCCGTCGAAGGCGATCGGCTCGTCGTACTGGGAGGTCTGGAAGTTCTTCGGCACGTCCGGGTAGAAGTAGTTCTTCCGGGCGAACCGGCAGGTCTCGGCGATGGTGCAGTTCAGCGCGAGGCCGATCTTGACGGCGTACTCCACCGCCTTGCCGTTGACCACCGGCAGGGCGCCGGGCAGGCCCAGCGAGACCGGGGTGACAGCGGAGTTGGGCTCGGCGCCGAAGGTCTGCGGGGCGCCGTCGAACATCTTCGACTTCGTGCCCAGCTCGACGTGCACCTCGATGCCCAGCACGGGGTCGTAGCGCTTGATCGCGTCCTCGTAGTCGACGAGGTCGACGGTCTGCGTGCTCATCGGGCAGCCACCTCCAGCTCGGGGGCCTGGGCCAGCAGCGGACCGCCCCACTTGGCGGTGAGCAGGCGTTCGAGGACGCCTCCCACCCGGTACAGACGGGCGTCCTCGCGGGCGGGCGCGAGGACCTGGAAACCGACCGGCAGGCCGTCGTCGCTCAGGCCCGAGGGGAGCGAGATGCCGGGGATGCCGGCGAGGTTGGCCGGGATCGTGGCGACGTCGTTGAGGTACATCGCCATCGGGTCGTCGAGCTTCTCGCCGAACTTGAACGCCGTGGTCGGCGCGGTGGGAGAGACGAGCACGTCGGCCTGGCCGAAGGCCTGGGCGAAGTCGCGCTGGATGAGCGTGCGGACCTTCTGCGCCGAGCCGTAGTAGGCGTCGTAGTACCCGGCGGAGAGCACGTGGGTGCCCAGGATGATGCGGCGCTTGACCTCGTCGCCGAAGCCGGCCCCGCGCGTGGCCGCCATGACCCGCTCGGCGGTGGCCGGCCCGTCGGCGGGCTCGACGCGTAGCCCGAACCGCATGCCGTCGAACTTCGCCAGGTTGGAGGAGGCCTCCGCCGGCATGATCAGGTAGTACGCCGCGAGCGCGTAGTCGAAGCTCGGGCACGAGACCTCGACGACCTCGGCGCCGGCCTGCTTGAGCAGCTCGACCGACTCCTCGAAGGAGCGGCGCACGCCGGGGGCGTAGCCCTCGCCCCCGAGCTCCTTGACGATGCCGACGCGCAGTCCTTTGAGGTCCTCCGCGCGGGCGGCGGCGACGTAGCCGGTGGCCGGGTCGCTCAGCGAGGTGGAGTCGAGCGGGTCGTGCCCGCCGATGACCTCGTGCAGCAGGGCGGCGTCGAGCACGGTGCGCGTGACCGGGCCGGCCTGGTCCAGCGAGGAGGCCATGGCGATCAGGCCGTAGCGGGAGACGGACCCGTAGGTGGGCTTGACCCCGACCGTGCCGGTGACGGCGGCCGGCTGGCGGATCGAGCCGCCGGTGTCCGTGCCGATGGCCAGCGGCGCCTCGTAGGCGGCGACGGCGGCCGCGGAGCCACCGCCCGAGCCGCCGGGGATGCGCTCGAGGTCCCAGGGGTTGCGGGTGTTGCCGTACGCCGAGTGCTCGGTGGAAGAGCCCATGGCGAACTCGTCGAGGTTCGTCTTGCCCAGGATGGGCATGCCCGCGGCGCGCAGCCGCGTGACGAGCGTCGCGTCGTAGGGCGGCACCCAGTTCTCGAGGATCTTCGAGGCGGCCGTGGTGACCTGGCCCTTGGTGACCACGATGTCCTTGACGGCGATCGGGACGCCGGCCAGCTCGGGTAGGTCCTCCCCCGCCACGCGGCGCGCGTCGACGGCGGCCGCGGCGGCCAGCGCCTCGTCGGTGTTGGTGTGCAGGAAGGCGTGCACGTCACCGTCCACGGCGGCCATGCGGTCCAGGTGCGCCTGGGTCACCTCGACGGAGGAGACCTCCTTGGCCGACAGCAACGCGGCGAGCTCGGCGGCGCTGCGGCGGATCAGCTCGCTCATGCGTCCTCCCCGAGGATCTGCGGGACCGCGAAGCGGCCGTCGATGGCGGAGGGCGCGGCGGACATGACATCGTCCACGTCCAGGGTCGGCACCACCTCGTCCTCGCGCATGACGTTGGTCAGCGGGATCGGGTGGGAGGTGGCGGGCACGTCGGGCGTGGCGACCTCGTTGACCCGGGCCACCGCGGAGGCGATGACGTCGAGCTCGCCGGCGAGGCGGTCGACCTCCTCGGGCGTGAGCTCGATGCGGGCGAGCGCCGCGACGCGCGCGACCTCGTCGGAAGAGATGGTGGACATGCGGCGAGTCTAAACGCCCGGCCGGGTGGCGTGACCGGGGCGACGGCGCCCGGCCGGGTGCCGTGGCGCGTGCCCGCCGGGACAGCGGGCCTCGCGCAGACCCGGAGGCGTCAGCCGGTGGACCGGGCGATCAGGGCGAGCAGCGCCTTCGCGTAGGCATCGGCCGCGGCGGGGGCGGCATGCTCCTCGACGGCGTCCGTGCCGCCTGGCACCGCGGTGGTGACCAGGTACTCGCCGTCAAGACGGTGCAGTGCCCGGAACGTGGCGCCGAGCAGCTCGCGGAGCTGGTCCTCGCGCGGCAGCCACACCGTCTCCTCCAGGGTGACCGCGTCGAGCGCCCACTCGGTGGTGCCGTTGAAGCCCAGGATGGTCCCGCTCGGGAACCGGTGCGCCTGGACAGTCATCTCGGCGACCGTGAAGACGTCGCCGGCCAGCTCGGGCTGGTCGATGGTGAACCGGTCGCCGGCCGCCGGCCGCCAGCGCAACCCGGCCTCCTGGAGCTCGCGGGCGAGCTGGAGGGAGATCATCGGCCCATTATCCGCAACGCCTGGGAGAACCGGGGCCCTGAGCCCGCGTCGACCAGGCCACCCGGGGACGCCAAGGCACCCCTCGCCGTCGGCATCTGCGCCGGTCAGGGCGCCTGCGTGCCCTAGGTTGGCGCCATGCCGAAACGTCAGCGCCTCGGCCTCGCACTCCTGCGGGCGCAGAACATCCACGCCCGCGACGTCTGGCGCGCCGCCCGCTGGTACGTGACCGCCACGGTCGCCGTCCAGGTCGCCGCGGCGACCGCCGTCGTCGCCGTGGACCGCGTGCGCAAGCGGCGCGAGCCGCCGACCGGGGAGTTCCCCCGCACCGCGCCGCGGACCCTGTCGGTGGCGGACTCCGAGGTCACCACCTACACCTACGGCGCCGACCTCTACGAGGACATGCTCGCCGCGATCCACGGCGCGCGGACCAAGGTGCAGTTCGAGACCTTCATCTGGAAGTCCGACGAGGTGGGACACGCGTTCAAGGACGCGCTCCTCGGCGCGGCCCGGCGCGGTGTGCAGGTGTTCATCGTGTTCGACAGCTGGGCCAACCTCGTGGTCCCGCCGTCCTTCAAGCACTTCCCCGACCTGCCCAACCTTCACGTGATGCGCTTTCCGCTGTTCCGGCCCGGCCTGCTCACGCTGAACATGCGCAAGACGGGCCGGGACCACCGCAAGCTGCTGATCGTCGACGGCGAGACCAGCTTCGTGGGCGGTTACAACATCGGCTCGCTCTACGCCACGCAGTGGCGCGACACGCACCTGCGGGTCAAGGGCACGAGCACGTGGGAGCTGGAGAACGCGTTCGTCGACTTCTGGAACGCCCACCGCAGGTCGCGCCACCCCGAGATCCCCGACCGTGGTGCGAAGGAGTGGGAACCGCGCATCCGAGCGGCGCAGAACAACCCCACCCGCTTGAGCTTCCCGGTGCGCAACCTCTATCTCGAGGTGATCGACCGCGCCAAGGACCACATCTACATCACCCAGGGCTACTTCATCCCCGACCGCGACATCCTCGCCGCGCTCATCGGCTCCGCCCGCCGGGGCGTGGACGTCAAGGTGCTCATCCCGGAGGTGTCCAACCACGTCCTGGCCGACTGGGCGGCACGGATCTACTACACCCGTCTGCTCGAGGCCGGCGTCCAGCTCTGGCTTTTTCAGGACGCCATGGTCCACGCCAAGACCATGACCGTGGACGGGCGGTGGACGACCGTGGGCACCACGAACATCGACCGCATGTCCATGACGGGCAACTTCGAGGTCAACCTGGAGATCTACGACGACGACCTGGCCGCCCACATGGAGGAGATCTTCAGCACCGACCTGACCAACTCCCGCCAGCTCACGCTCGAGGAGTGGAGGTCGCGAGGCGTGCTGAGCCGGCTGGGTGAGCGGGTGCTGCGGCGCCTTGGCCCGCTGCTGTGACCGCGCCGCCGCCGAGACCGCCCGCGCGTCACAGCGCCAGCTCGTAGAACCACATGGTCGCCGCGGGGTCCCACGAGCCCACGTAGTCGCGGGCGGGGTCGCGCCGGTAGCCGATCCGCTCGTAGAGGCGGTGCGGGGTGCCCGGCCCGTCGTGGGACAGCACCGAGAGCACCAGGGCGGGATAGCCCTGCTCCGCGGCCCACTCCGCGGCGCCGCGGAGCAGCACCTCGGCCACCCCGCGGCGCTGCACAGCCGGGTCGACGGCGAGCATGCGCACCTCCAGCTCGTCGCCGCGGGCAAGATCGGCGTACACGGTGCCGGCCGCCGCGAGCGTCACGGTGCCCAGCACCTCCCGTCCGGCGCGTGCCACCAGGACGACGGCGTCCGCGGCCCGGGCAGCGACGTCGCGCAGCTGCAGGGCGTACCCGTCGTCCTCCTCCGCCATGCCGGCGGCGCGGTACGCGGCCACGCAGAGCTCGCCGACGCGGGCGAGCTCTGCGGTGCGGACCGGGGTGACGCCGAGACTCGTGGTGGGAGACACGAGGGTCATTATCCGTCCGGTGCCCGACGACGCCCGGCGCCCGCCGACGTCCGGTGCGCTCTTCCGAGGCGCGGCGCCGGCCTACCGCGTCAGCCCGAACGTATGGACGCCTGGCGGCCGGAAAAGGCGGCATAGTAGGCGGCATCCCCACCCGCCTGAGCATTGGAAACCTCGTGGAGCTCGTCCTCGGCAGCATCCCCGTGATCGTGGGACTCGCGATCGCCGCCCTCGTCCTGGTCATCACGATCCGCCGGTCGATCCGCACGGTGGACCTCAACGAGGCCCTCGTCATCGTGGGCCGCAGCGAGGGCCGGAACGGCCCGACCGGCAGCCTCGACGCGCTGCCCACGGACGGTGGCGCCGGCGAGGGCCGGGGCCCGCGGATCGTCATCGGTGGCCGCGCGTTCGTCAAGCCGTTCTTCGAGTCCGTCACCAAGATCTCGCTGGAGCAGCGCCAGCTCTCCCTGACCGTGGAGGGCGTGGACAAGAACTTCATCGCGGTCGGGGTCAAGGCGTCGGTCCTGTTCAAGGTCCGCGGCGACGCCGACGGCGTCCGCCGGGCCGCCCAGCGGTTCACCAGCCAGCAGGCCAAGCTCGAGCAGCCGCTCCAGCAAGCCCTCGAGGGCGCGCTGCGTCCGGTCCTGGGCTCGATGACGGTCGAAGAGATCATCTCCGACCGTGAGGCCCTGCAGCGGCAGGTCTTCGAGTCCATCCGGCCGGACCTGCACCAGCAGGGCTTCCACATCGACCTGGTGAACCTCTCCGACATCTCCACCCCGGGATCGGACTACCTCGGGAACCTCGGGCGTGCGCAGGCCGCCCGCGCGCGCCAGGTCGCCGAGGTGCAGGAGGCCGAGGCACGGCTCGCCTCAGAGACCGCGCAGCTGGCGGCGCAGGAGAAGATCGCCGAGCGGCAGCGCGACCTCGCGCTCAAGCAGGCCACGATCAAGGCGGAGACCGACAAGGCCAACGCCGAGGCCGAGGCGGCCGGGCAGCTCGCCCGCGCCGAGCAGGAGCGGGTGGTCGCCGCCCAGCAGCGTGAGGCGCTGCTGGAGCAGGCCCGGGTGACCGAGCAGCAGCTCGACATCGACGTGCGCAAGCCGGCCGACGCCTCCGCCTACGCCGCGGCCAAGGAGGCCGAGGGTGAGCGCGACGCGCGGAAGGCCGAGGCCCAGGCCGAGGCGTTCCAGCGCACGACGCTGGCCGAGGCGAACCTCGCCGCCCAGCGCAACGAGGCCGACGCCATCAAGGCGCTCGGTGAGGCCCGCGCGGCCGCCGCCCAGGCCGAGGGCCTCGCCGCCGCCGCTGCGACCGAGGCGCAGGCGAAGGCGCTGGCCGAGCAGGGCCAGGCAGTCATCGTCCAGCAGCTCGTCGGCGTGCTGCCGGAGATCATGCGGGCCGCCGCCGAGCCCGTCGGCAAGATCGACCAGCTGACGGTGGTCGGCACCGACGGCGCCGGAGCGGTGTCGAAGATCGCCGGCCAGGTGCTCGGCGAGGGCTCCGCCACGATCCAGGCGCTCACCGGCCTGAACCTGGGGGCCCTGCTCGGGACGTTCACCGGCGCCCGCACCCCCGGAAACGGTGCCCGGACCGCCGCTGACGGCGCCCGGAGCTCCGACGACGGCGCCGCCCCCGCGGAGGCGGCGACACTGCAGAACTGAGGGTCGTAGAGCGGGCCGGTCACCACGGTGGCCGGCCCGCTCTCATAGCAGTACCATTTCTTGTACCACACCTCGGGAGCTCATGAGATGCCCATCACCGCCAGCGAGGCCCGCAAGAACCTTTTCCCCTTGATCGAGGAGGTCAACGACGACCGCTCAGTCGTCGAGATTACCTCCAAACGCGGCAATGCCGTCCTGATGGCTGCGGACGACTACGCGGCATGGCAGGAGACCGCCTACCTCTTCCGCTCCCCTGCCAACGCCCGGCGCCTGCTCGATGCCATGGAGGCGGTCGACCGCGGTGAGGGCGCCGAGCACGACCTCGACCGCGAGTGAGGATCGTCTTCGCCCCGCAGGCATGGGAGGACTACACCTACTGGCAGCGAGTCGACCGCTCCCTCGTCAAGCGGATCAACCGATTGATCGACGACATTGCCCGGGATCCCCACGAGGGCATCGGCAAACCTGAGCCGCTCAAGTACGGTCTCGCCAACGCCTGGTCCAGGCGCATCACCGACGAGCACCGCCTGGTCTACGTCGTCCGCGACGACGACCACCTTCTCCTTCAAGCGCGCTACCACTACGCCCGGTAGCGCGATCTCGTTCAGCTTCCGCGGACCGAAGCGGTCCCAGTGTGCTTGCCGTACCGGGGCTGGTTCGTCCGAGGTCGGATCACGGCTGAAGTCGTGACCCCGTCTCCTGGATGCGGGCGGTTTGCCCGAGTATGGTCCCAGTCACACCGGCGCCGTTGTTCGGCATGGACAACCAGCGGCCCGGGCCGCCGCCTCAACCATGCCCTCGCAGAACCAGCCCGAGCCGCGCGATGGCGCGACGGCCGGGTGGCGAGGAAACTCGATGAGGAGTGTGAGCGATGGAGCGCATCCAGGTGACGGTCAACGGCCGGCCCCGCGTGGCCGCGTCCGTCTCCCCCCACACGCGCCTGCTGGACTGGCTGCGCCGCGAGGGCCTGACCGGCGCCAAGGAGGGCTGCGCCGAGGGCGAGTGCGGAGCGTGCGCCGTCCTGGTGGCCCGCCCCGACGGTCCAGGGCGTACCCGTTGGACCGCCCTGAACGCCTGTCTGCCACCGGTGCTGGCCTTCGACGGTCAGGAGATCATCACCGCCGAGGGTCTGGGCACCGCGCCCGGGACCGGCACGCGCGAGAACCTGCACCCGGTCCAGCGTGAGATGGCCGACCGGGGCGGTTCGCAGTGCGGCTACTGCACGCCCGGCTTCGTGTGCGCCATGGCCGCGGAGTACTACCGCCCGGACCGCTCCCCCGCCGACGACGGCACCGACGGCACCGAGGGCACTTACGCCCACCCCAGCACCGGCACCGCCGTCACCGGCATCGAGCACGCCGCCGACCACGAGCGCGGCCCGAACGGCTTCGACCTGCACGCCCTGAGCGGCAACCTGTGCCGGTGCACCGGGTACCGCCCGATCCGGGACGCCGCGTACGCGCTCGGCTCCCCCGACCCCACCGACCCGCTCGCCCAGCGCCACCAGCGCGGCGCCCCGCCCGTGCAGCACACGGTCGTGGCCGCCGACGGCGCCCAGTTCGTCCGGCCCGCGACCCTCGCCGAGCTGCTCCGGCGCCTCGCCGAGGAGCCGACGGCGCGGCTCGTGGCCGGCGCGACCGATCTCGGGGTCGAGGTCAACATCGGCCACGCACGCCCGGCCCTGGTGCTCGCCGTCGACCGTCTGGAGGAGCTGCGCACCCTTGACGTCGGCGCGGACCGGATCGAGATCGGCGCGGCGCTGACGCTCTCGGAGGCCGAGCACGCCCTGGCCGGCCGGGTGCCGCTGCTGGGCGCCCTCTTCCCGCAGTTCGCCTCGCGGCTCATCCGTAACGCCGCCACCCTCGGCGGCAACCTCGGCACCGGCTCCCCCATCGGCGACGCCGCCCCCGTGCTGCTGGCGCTCGATGCCACCGTGGTGCTCGCCTCCCTCGACGGGGAGCGTGAGGTGGCGCTGGCGGAGTACTTCACCGGCTACCGGCAGAGCGTCCGCGCCCCCGGGGAGATCATCCGGGCCGTGCGGCTGCCGGTGCCGCTCGCCCCGCGCACGGGCTTCTACAAGATCGCCAAGCGGCGCTTCGACGACATCTCCGCCGTCGCCGTCGCCGTCGCGATGCGGCTGGACGGCGACGTCGTCGAGTCCGTGCGGATCGGGCTGGGCGGGGTCGCGTCCACCCCGGTCCGGGCCCGCAGGACCGAGGAGCTGCTCACCGGGGCGACCTGGGACCCCGCGACCGCCGCCGAGGCCGCGGCGCTGCTGCGCACCGAGGGCACCCCGCTCGACGACCACCGCGCCAGCGCCCGGTACCGCGCGGCCATGCTCGAGCAGGCGCTGCTGAAGTTCTACGCCGAGGAGCGGCCGACCGCCGCGCTGGAGGTGGTCCGATGAGGTCCCTCGCCGAGCGCCCCGAGAGCCCGGTCGTCGGCGTGGCCGTCCCGCACGAGAGCGCCGCCCTGCACGTCACCGGTGCCGCCCTGTACACCGACGACCTCGTCGGCCGCGCGCCCGGGGTGCTGCACGCGTGGCCGGTCCAGGCCCCGCACGCCCACGCCCGGGTCGCCACGATGCGCACCGCGCCCGCGCTTCAGGTGCCCGGGGTGGTGCGGGTCCTCACCGCGGCGGACGTCCCGGGTATCAACGACGCCGGCATCAAGGGCGACGAGCCGCTCTTCCCCACCGAGGTCATGTTCTACGGGCACGCGGTGTGCTGGGTGCTCGGCGAGACGCTCGAGGCGGCCCGGGTGGGCGCCGAGCGCGTGGAGGTGGAGTACGCGCCGCTGCCCTCGCTGCTGACCCTGAGCGAGGCGATCGCGGCGGGCAGCTACCAGGGCGCCCAGCCCACCGTCAGCCGCGGCGACGCCGCGGCCGGCTTGACGGCGGCCCCGCACCGCTTCACCGGCGAGTTCGAGTTCGGCGGCCAGGAGCACTTCTACCTCGAGACCCACGCCTCGCTCGCCCACGTGGACGAGGGCGGTCAGGTGTTCGTCCAGTCCAGCACCCAGCACCCCACCGAGACGCAGGAGATCGTCGCCCACGTGCTGGGCCTGCACAGCCACGAGGTCACTGTGCAGTGCGTGCGCATGGGCGGCGGGTTCGGCGGCAAGGAGATGCAGCCGCACGGTTTCGCCGCGGTCGCGGCGCTCGGCGCGGTGCTGACCGGGCGCCCGGTCCGGGTGCGGCTCACCCGCACCCAGGACATCACGATGACCGGCAAGCGGCACGGCTTCCACGCCAGCTGGGAGGTGGGCTTCGACGACGACGGCCACATCCTGGCGCTGCGGGCCACGCTGACCTCCGACGGCGGGTGGAGCCTCGACCTGTCCGAGCCGGTCCTCACGCGGGCGCTGTGCCACATCGACAACGCCTACTTCGTGCCGGACATCGAGGTCCACGGCCGCATCGCGAAGACGAACAAGACCTCCCAGACGGCGTTCCGCGGCTTTGGCGGTCCGCAGGGCATGCTCGTGCTGGAGGACATCCTGGGCCGGTGCGCGCCGGTGCTCGGGATCGACCCCGCCGAGCTGCGCCGTCTGAACTTCTACGCACCCGGCCAGACCACCCCGTACGGGCAGCCGGTCCGCCACGCAGAGCGGCTCGTGGCGATCTGGGACCTGCTGCACGAACGGGCCGAGGTGGAGCGCCGCCGTCGCGAGATCGACGCGTTCAACGCCGCGCACCGGCACCTCAAGCGGGCCCTGGCGGTGACGCCGGTGAAGTTCGGCATCTCGTTCAACCTCACCGCGTTCAACCAGGCCGGCGCGCTGGTGCACGTGTACAAGGACGGCTCGGTGCTCGTCAACCACGGCGGCACGGAGATGGGCCAGGGCCTGCACACCAAGATGCTCCAGGTCGCGGCCACCGCGCTCGGCGTGCCGCTGGACTTCGTCCGACTGGCGCCGACCCGGACCGACAAGGTGCCGAACACCTCGGCCACCGCCGCCAGCTCGAGCACCGACCTCAACGGCGGCGCCGTGAAGGACGCCTGCGAGCAGATCCGCGAGCGGCTCGCCGAGGTCGCCGCGCGCCGGCTCAACATCCACCCCGACGACGTCCGCTTCACCGCCGGGAAGGTGACGGGCATCGGCTTCACCGACCGTGTCCTGACCTTCGCGGAGGTCGTGCGCGACGCGTACTTCCAGCGCGTCCCCCTCTTCGCCGCCGGGTTCTACCGCACCGAGGGGCTGCACTGGGACGCCGACCGCATGCAGGGCGAACCGTTCAAGTACTTCGCGTACGGGGCGGCGGCCTCCGAGGTGGAGGTGGACGGGTTCACCGGGGCCTACCGCTTCGTGCGCACGGACATCGTCCACGACGTCGGCGACTCGCTGTCCCCGCTCATCGACCTCGGCCAGATCGAGGGCGGCTTCGTCCAGGGCGCCGGGTGGCTGACCCTGGAGGAGCTGGTCTGGGACGTCTCCGACGGCGAGCGGCGGGGCCGGCTGGCCACCCAGGCGGCCAGCACCTACAAGCTCCCGAGCTTCTCCGAGATGCCCGAGGAGCTTCACGTCCACCTCTTCGAGCGCGCCACCGAGAGCGGGGTCGTGTACGGGTCCAAGGCGGTCGGCGAGCCGCCCCTCATGCTCGCGTTCAGCGTCCGCGAGGCGCTACGCCAGGCGGCCGGCGCGTTCGGGCCGCCGGGTCGCGCCGTCGAGCTGGCCGGGCCGGCCACGCCCGAGGCAGTCTTCTGGGCGGTGCAGGCGGCCCGCGAGGCCGGCCGGGAGGCGACGGCGGAGCGCGCCGCCGCGCCCAGCCAGGCGCGGGCGGACGAGCCTACGGGCCCGCCGGCACCGGTGCGAGGCTGAGATGGACTGGCTGGCGGCAGTGGCGCACCTGCGGGAGCAGGCCTGCGCCGGCGTGCTCGTCACAGTGACCACCGTGCGCGGTCACGCGCCGCGCGAGGCCGGCGCCAAGATGGTGGTCGCCGCCGAGGAGACCTGGGACAGCATCGGCGGCGGCAACCTCGAGGCCACGGCGGTCGACCGGGCCCGGGCGATGCTCCGCGACGGCGCCACGCAGCCCGACACCCTGCTCATGGCCCTCAACGAGCACGCGACCACCGAGCACGGCCGGCAGTGCTGCGGCGGCGAGGTCACCGTGCTGCTCGAGCCGCTGCCCACGCGGGCCACGGTCGCGGTGTTCGGGATGGGGCACGTGGGCCACGAGCTGGCCCGGATCCTGTCCCGGCTGCCGCTGAGCCTGCACCTCGTGGACAGCAGGGCCACGCCGCTGAGCGCCGAGCGGCTCGCGGACGTCGCGGGGCCCGCCGACGTCCACGTGCACCACGCCCCGGCGCCTGAGGTGGTCCTGCGGGGCCTGCCCGCCGGGGCGCAGGTGTACGTCATGAGCCACGACCACGCCGAGGACCTCGTGCTGTGTGACGCGGCGCTGCGCCGCGGCGACCTGTCGGTGGGCCTGATCGGCTCACGGGCCAAATGGGCGCGGTTCCGGGTACGGCTGCGGGCGGAGGGTCACGACGACGCCGCCGTCGACTCGATCCGGTGCCCCATCGGGCTGCCCACGGTCACCGGCAAGTCCCCGGCGGTCATCGCGATCGCCGTGGCCGCCGAGCTCGTGCAGACGCTGTCAGGGACGCCGACCCGTCTCCCTCCGCGCGAGATGTCGAGTAGTCCCCGACCGAGCGCGTCGTAAGCACGCGTGGAGGGCCCGTTATCGGGCGGTGACCACCAGATCGGCACTGGGATTGCGGTTCGCAGCGCCGCGCGAGCGGGGTTCGCGGTTGACGAGGGGCAGGACGTGTCCCGTCGCGCCACGTTGACACCACCGGACCATGGGCCGCCACCCCCGCCACCCCGCCGCCCCCGCCCCCTCCACCCCGAGCGCGCCCGTTCACGGCACGCGCGCGTGGTCCACCACCCGCCCGAGCCGCCTAGACGCACGCACGGCGAGAGCGGCCGCTCACGCGGCGACCGGCCAGAGGTGCCCACAAACCACGGAGGGAGCAGATGACACCTCGCGGAACGCTGGCTACCCGCCGCTAACTACTCGCCGTCGGGCTCCACCAGGTCGGCGACGGCGTCCGGCCCACCGGCCAGCAGCGCGACGAACCCGGCCTCGTCGAGGATGGGCCGACCCAGCTCACGGGCCTTGGCCTCCTTGGTGCCGGCATTCGCGCCGACCACGACGAAGTCGGTCTTCTTCGACACCGACCCGGAGGCCTTGCCGCCGCGGACGATGACGGCCTCCTTCGCGGAGTCGCGGCTGAAGTCCTCCAGGGACCCGGTGACCACGATGGTGAGGCCCTCGAGCGTGCGCTCGACGGACGCGTCGCGCTCGTCGGCCATGCGGACCCCGGCGGCCGTCCAGCTGTCCACGATCTCGCGGTGCCAGTCCTCCTCGAACCACGCCTTCAGCGCAGCGGCGATGACCGGGCCGACGCCGTCGACCGCCGCAAGCTCCTCGACGCTCGCCGCGCGCATGGCCTCCATGGAGCCGTACTCCACCGCGAGCGCGCGCGCCGCCGTGGGGCCGACGTGCCGGATCGACAGCGCAACCAGGACCCGCCACAGGGGCTGGTCCTTGGCCCGATCGAGCTCGGCGATCATCACCTCGGTGGTGGCGGTGGGCTTGGAGGGCTTGTTGACGGTGCCGTCGCGCCGGTGCGTGGGCGTGGTCCAGAAGAACAGGCGCTGCTCCCACGTGCCGGTGCCCACGCCGTCCTTCTTGATCTCACGCCACACCCGCACGTCCCGCAGCTCCTCGGCGGCGAGGTCGAACAGGCCGGCCTCGGTGGTGAGCACAGGGCGCTGGGGCGCGGGCAGTGCGGCGTCGGCGGCGGCGAGGTCCTCGGGGGTGGGCGTCCGGCCGTCGGCGCCGGCGAGTGCGCGGGCGGCCGCGACCAGCTCGCGGGAGGCCTCGGGGTAGACCAGGGCGAGGGCTGCCTCGTAGCCGAGCGCCTCGATGTCCAGCGCGCCGCGCGAGCCGATGTGGGCCACCCGCTCGGTGAGCTGGGCCGGGCAGGACCGGGCGTTGGGGCAGCGCAGGTCGACGTCGCCCTCCTTGGCGGGGGCGAGCGGCGTGCCGCACGAGGGGCACCGCTCGGGCATGACGAACGCCCGCTCGCTGCCGTCGCGCAGCTCGACCACGGGGGCGACGATCTCCGGGATGACGTCGCCGGCCTTGCGCAGGACCACCGTGTCGCCGATGAGCACACCCTTGCGGACCACCTCCTGGGCGTTGTGCAAGGTGGCCTGGGCGACGGTGGAGCCGGCCACCAGCACCGGTTCCATGACCCCGTACGGCGTGACCCGGCCCGTGCGGCCCACCTGCACCCGGATGTCGAGCAGCTTGGTGTTGACCTCCTCGGGGGGGTACTTGTAGGCCGCCGCCCAGCGCGGTGCCCGTGAGGTCGCGCCCATCTGGCGCTGCAGGGCGAAGTCGTCGACCTTGATGACGATGCCGTCGATCTCGTGCGCGACGGTGTGCCGGTGCTCGCCGTAGTGGGCAATCATCTCCTCCGCCTCGGCGCGGGAGCGGACCAGGCGGGTGTGGGTGGAGACCGGGATGCCCCAGGCCTTGAGCTGCTCGTAGAGGCCGAACTGGGTGGTCAGGGTCTCGGGCGGGGTGATGCCGTCCCACCGCACCGCGCCCACCCCGTGGGCGATCATGTCCAGCGGCCGGGAGGCGGTCACCCGTGGGTCCTTCTGGCGCAGCGAGCCGGCCGCGGAGTTGCGCGGGTTCGCGAACGGCGCCTTGCCCGCGGCGACCAGGGAGGCGTTGAGCTCCTCGAAGCCCGCGACCGGGAAGAACACCTCGCCGCGGACCTCGATGCTCGCCGGGTGGTCCTTCCCTGCCAGCTGCTGGGGGACGGAGGCGATGGTGCGCACGTTGAGCGTGACGTCCTCACCGGTGCGCCCGTCCCCGCGGGTCGCGGCGCGTACGAGCCGGCCGTGCTCGTAGAGCAGGTTCACCGCGAGCCCGTCGATCTTGAGCTCGCAGGTCATGGCCACGTCGGTGCGGCCGGCCGCCGCGTGCACCCGGGCGGCCCACTCGCGCAGCTCCTCGAGGGAGAAGACGTCGTCCAGGCTCATCATGGGCTCGTGGTGGGTGACCGTGGCGAACTCGGTCGAGAACGTGCCACCGACGCGCTGGGTGGGCGACTCGGGCACCCGCAGGTCCGGGTGCGCCTCCTCCAGCGCCTCCAGGTCGCGCATGAGCTGGTCGTACTCGGCGTCGGAGATGGTCGGCGCGTCCCGCACGTAGTACGCGAACTGCGCGGCCTCGAGGGCCTCGGCGAGGTCGGTCCAGCGCTGGCGTGCGTCGGCGTCCGCGGCCTCGGGCACCGCCGCGACGGTGTCCTGGAGCTCGGTGGCGGCAATCTCGTCTGTCACGCGTCCCATGATGGCGCACCGCGGTGACACCGACGCGGGCGCGCGTCAGCTGTCGGCACGGTCCACGGTCAGGCGGCGGAGCAGCACGCTGAGGGTCTCGCGCTCGTCGGGGGTCAGCGGGGCCAGGTACGCCTCGGCCGCCTCGGTGCGAGCCTGCTCGACGGCGGAGCGCACCTCGAGGCCCTCGGCGGTCGGTTGCACGACCACCGCCCGGCGGTCGTGCGGGCTGGGGGCCCGGCGTACCAGCCCCTTGGCCTCGAGGGCGTCGACCACCTCGGTGGCCGAGCGGGGCGCGATCCGCAGCTGGTCCGCGATGTCGGCCAGGCGTGGCTCGGCATCGCCGGAGCACACGGCACCCAGCGCGCGCGACTGGTGCGGCGAGAGCTCCCAGGGGGCGAGCGCGGACACCCAGCTCCGACGCAGGGCCCGGCCGGCCATGAGCAGCAGCTCCGCCGGCTCACCGGCGGAAGGGCGTGATGTAGGACGAGGCACAGGCTCAGCCTACCCGTAGCGTCGACACCTCATTGTGAGGTAACCTCACAACAGTTCACCCTCACCAACCGGATCGAGCTGATGCCCATGAGTGACGCCTTTGGCCCCCGCGGGGGAGGCCCGCGCGGGGGAGGCCCGCGCGGGGGAGGCCCGCGCGGCGGTCCCGCCCGGCGGGACCCCAAGGATCTGAAACAGCTGGAGACCCATCCAGCAGAGCTGCGCCGGATCGGCGCCCTCTTCCTCCCTTTCCGGGGCCGGCTCGCCGTCGTCGTCGTCCTGATCGTCGCCTCGTCGGCGATCGCCCTGGCCACCCCGTTCCTGATCCGCCGCCTCATCGACGAGGCGATCCCGGCGCAGGACGTCCGGCTCCTGCTGCTGCTGGTCGGGGCGATGCTGGCGGTAGCGGTGGTCGGCTCGGTCCTGGGGGTGTTCCAGACGTGGCTGTCCACCACGGTCGGCCAGCGCGTCATGCACCGGCTGCGCACGGACGTGTTCACCCATCTGCAGCGCCAGTCCCTCGACTTCTTCACGCGCACGCGCGGCGGGGAGGTCCAGTCCCGCCTGACCCACGACATCGGTGGCATGCAGAGCGTGGTCACGACGGCGGCCACGTCGATCGCCTCCAACCTCACCACCGTCGTCGGCACCGCGGTGGCGATGGGCGCCTTGAGCTGGCGGCTTTCCCTGCTCTCCGTCGTCGTGCTGCCGCCCGCGATCTGGCTGACCCGCAAGGTCGCGCTCATGCGGCGCGCGGTGACCACCCGCCGCCAGCGCGCCCTGGCGGACCTGCACGGCCAGGTCGAGGAGTCGCTCTCCATCTCCGGCGTGCTGCTCGCCAAGACGATGGGCGCCGGGCCGGCTCTCTCCCAGCGCTTCGCCCGCGGCTCGGCCGACCTGCTCGACCTCGAGGTCCGCGCCGAGCTCGCCGGACGGTGGCGGATGGCGACCATGCACGTCGTCTTCTCCGCCATCCCGGCGCTGATCTACCTGATGGCCGGACTGCCTGCCATGTCGGGCGGGATGACCATCGGCACCCTCGTCGCGTTCGTCGCGCTGCAGGGCACGCTCTTCCGCCCGCTGATGGGCCTGCTCGACGTGGGCGTGCAGGTCACCAGCTCCCTGGCGCTGTTCAGCCGCGTCTTCGAGTACCTCGACCTCCCGGTCGACATCGACGATCCCGCGCAGCCGGTCGACCTCGATCCCGACCTGACCCGAGGGGCCGTCCGGCTCGACGGCGTTAGCTTCACCTACCCGGGCGGGGACCGTCCCGCCCTGGCCGGCATCGACCTCGACGTCCCGGCCGGCACCCGCCTCGCTCTGGTCGGGGCCACCGGCTCGGGCAAGTCCACGCTGGCCTCCCTGGTCGCGCGGCTGCACGACCCCACGGCCGGCGCGGTGCGCATCGACGGCGTCGACCTGCGCGACCTCCGGCTGGAGTCGGTGGCACGGACCGTGGGCATCGTCTCCCAGGAGACCTACCTCCTCCACGCCACCATCCGGGAGAACCTGCGGTACGCCCGGCCCGGTGCCTCGGACGAGGAGATCGAGCAGGCCGCCCGCACTGCCCGGGTCCACGACCTCATCGCGTCGTTGCCCGACGGGTACGACACGGTCGTCGGCGCCCGGGGGCACCGCTTCTCCGGCGGCGAGAAGCAGCGGATCGCCATCGCGCGCACGCTGCTGCGCGACCCGCGCGTGCTGGTCCTGGACGAGGCGACGTCGGCGCTGGACACCCGCACCGAACGGGAGGTGCAGGCCGCTCTCGACGTCGTCAGCGCGGGCCGGACCACCATCGCGATCGCGCACCGGCTCTCGACGGTGCGCGGCGCGGACCTCATCGCCGTCCTCGACCGCGGGCAGGTGGTCGAGCTGGGCAACCACGACACCCTCGCGGCCGCCGGGGGCAGGTACGCCGCCCTGCTCGCCGCAGCCGAGGAGGGCAAAGCCGGAGACCGCACGCTGACCACCGCCTGACCGCAGGCGCCCGTCGGCCAGGCCGGCGCCCGCCGTGGCACGCTGGTGCCATGTGCGGTCGCTATGCCTCCTTCCGCCAGGCCCAGGACCTGGCGGACATCTTCGACGTCGCCGTGGTGGCCGAGGACGCCGCCGAGCTGCCGCCGTCGTGGAACGTCGCGCCCACGGACGGGGCGCGAGTGGTCCTCGAGCGGACGGTCCAGCCGGAACCCGAAGAGCACGCGGCGCCTGGCACGCGGGCGGCGGAGGCGCCGGCCCCGGGCGCTTCCGCGGAAGCGGTGCGTCGCGAGATGCACCTGGCGCGGTGGGGCCTGGTGCCGCACTGGGCGCAGGACCTCTCGGCCGGGGCGAAGATGATCAACGCCCGGATGGAGTCCGTGGGCTCGAAGTCGGCGTTCGCGACGCCGCTGCGGACCAAGCGGTGCCTCGTCGTCGCCGACGGGTACTACGAGTGGCAGAAGCCCGCCGCCGGGGCCGGACACGCCGCCAAGAAGACGCCGTTCTTCATCCGCCCGGCCGACGGATCGCCGCTGGCCTTCGCCGGCCTGTACTCCTGGTGGCGCCGGCCCGGGGACCCGGCCGCACCGTGGCTGCTCACCTGCACCATCCTCACCACCGCCGCCGTCGGCCCGATGGGCGAGCTGCACGACCGGGTGCCGGTGATCCTCTCCCGCAGCCATGTCGACCCGTGGCTGGACCGGTCGGTGACGAACGCCGACGAGGCCCTCGCCGTGGCCCGGCAGCCGGGACCGGAACTCACGTGGTACGAGGTGTCCACCCAGGTCAACGCCGTGCGCAACGACGGCCCTGAGCTCGTGGCCGCCGTCGCGCCGTGAGCGGACCCGGCACACGCGGCCGGGCACGCCCGCTACGCCCCCGGACGGACCCGGCGACCGCGGCCTCCGCCCCAGGGCGGACGTGGTCGCAGGGCGCCGGCACCTAACCTGACCGTGTGACGAGGACGAACGACGTGCGAGCGCGCCTGCGAGACCCCGCCCGCCGTCGCACCACGGTCGACTCCCTGGTCGCACTCGGTCTTGTCCTGCTGATCGGCGTCCCCACCGCCTACATCGCGCTGACCAGCGGCTACGGGCTCTCGGTGACGGCGACGGCGACGGCGACGGCCGCCATCGTCATGCCTGCTGCGCTGGCCTGGCGGCGCAACCGCCCGGTCGCCTCCGCGGTGACCATCTACGCCAGCGGCCTCCTCCACGTCCTCGTCGAGCTCGCTATGTTCCGTGGCATCGGTCTGCTGATCGTGCCGACGGACCTCCTCGTCCTCGTCGCCCTGTACTCGGTCACCGTGTACGGGCCCCGCTGGGCGCGCCGCACCGCCCTGGGGGGTGCCCTGCTCGGTGCGGGGCTCCTCGCCGTCGTCATGGCGTCCGAGTTCGGCGGCTCCGGCGTCTGGAACTTCCTGCTCATCCTTGCGGGCATCAGTGGGTCCATCCTGGCCACCTGGGGACTGGCGCAGTTCCGGCGCGGTCGCCTGGAGCACATCCAGTCGCTCATCGAGCGGGCCCGGCGACTGGAGGTCGAGCGCGACCAGCAGGCCCAGCTCGCCATCGCGGCCGAACGCACCCGGATCGCGCGGGAGATGCACGACGTCGTCGGACACACCCTCTCCGTGGTGATCGCCCAGGCCGACGGCGGACGTTACGCCGCCCGGACTGACACGGACGCCGCCGAGCGGGCGCTGACCACGATCGCGGAGATGGGCCGGGACGCGCTGGCGGACATCCGCCGGATCCTCGGCGTGCTTCGCGACGGCGACTCCGCCGAGTCCACGGCGCTGCTTCCCCAGCCGGTGGACGCCGACCTCGACGCCCTGGTGGAGCACGTGCGCTCCTCGGGCGCCGCGGTCTCGACCGTGCGGGTGGGCACCGCCCGGCCGCTGCCGCCGGGCGCGGGCCTGACGATCTACCGCATCTGCCAGGAGGCGCTGACCAACGCGCTCAAGCACGCCGGGCCCAGCGCGCGGATCACCGTGCTGCTGCAGTGGCAGCAGCCCGGCACGCTCGTCCTCCAGGTCGACGACGACGGCCGCGGCGCCGCCGCCCGGGGCGACGGGCACGGCCAGGGCCTGGTGGGCATGCGCGAGCGGGCCGCCCTGTTCGGCGGCAGCGTCTCCGCCGGCCCGCGCCCCGGCGGCGGCTTCCGCGTGCGCGCGCAGCTGCCCCTCGCCGAGCCCACCTGGACCGACGACGCTGCCGGGACCGCCTGGACGGCCGGCGCTGCCGGGTTGCCCGCGCCGCCCGCCATGCCGAGCAACGCACCCGTCCGCACCACCGAAGGGCCCCGATGACCACGCCGACCGACGCAGCACCGATCCGTGTGGCCCTCGTGGACGACCAGCAGCTCGTCCGTGCCGGCTTCGCCATGGTCATCAACTCCCAGCCGGACATGGCGGTCGTGCTCGAGGCCGGCGACGGCGCTCAGGCGGTCCGCCTCCTCGGCGACCACCGCGCCGACGTCGTCCTCATGGACGTGCGCATGCCGAACATGGACGGTCTGGCGGCGACGGCGGCGATCGCCGGCGACGGCGCCGGGAACGGTCCGGCCGAGGCCGACGGCAGCCCGCGCGTGATCATCCTGACCACCTTCGACGTCGACGAGTACGTGCTGCGGGCCATCAAGGCAGGCGCGAGCGGGTTCCTCCTCAAAGACGCACCGCCGGAGGAGATGCTCGGCGCGATCCGGACGGTGCACGCCGGCGACGCCGTCATCGCGCCGTCCTCGACACGGCGGCTGCTCGGGCACCTCGCCCAGATCCTGCCGGAGGCAGAGAAGGCACCACCCGCGGTGCTCGACGGCCTCACGGAGCGTGAGCGGGAGGTGCTCGTGCTGATGGCGCGCGGGCGGTCCAACACCGAGATCGGCGGCGACCTCTTCGTCGCCGAGGCGACCGTGAAGACCCACGTCGGCCGGATCCTGGCCAAGCTCGGGGTGCGGGACCGGGTGCAGGCCGTGGTGCTGGCCTACGAGACGGGCCTGGTCACGCCGGGCGCCTGACGCCGTCGCCCCCTCCCCCTCCCCCTCCCCGCGAGATGTCATCTTCTCCGTGAGACGTCATTGACATGTCGCGGAGGACTTGACATCTCACCGAACAGGGGCCGGCGTCGGGCTCTGTCGGCCTCCCGAGCGGTCACGCCTCCACCCATGGGATGACGCCTCAACCCGACCGTGGTCCGACGACGGCGATCGGGCACGTCCGTAACGTCGTGGGTACCGGCAGGAGCCGGACCGGCGCCTGTGGCGCTTCCCGATCGAGGAGCACGTCCATGTCTGCAGTCAGTCCCCCCGTCCGCCCGACCGCCCCGGACGCGCGCGCCGCCGTCCGCGCGGCCGGCCTGCGCAAGACCTACGGGCGGGGCGACGTCGCCGTGCACGCCCTCGACGGCGTCGACGTGGCGTTCGCGGCCGGCCGGTTCACGGCGATCATGGGGCCCTCCGGGTCCGGCAAGTCCACCCTCATGCACCTGCTCGCGGGCCTGGACGAGGCCACCGCCGGGCAGGTGTTCCTCGGTGAGACCGAGCTGACCGCCCTGGACGACCGGGCGCTGACCCTGCTGCGCCGCGCACGCGTCGGCTTCGTGTTCCAGTCCTTCAACCTCCTGCCCATGTACACCGCCGAGCAGAACATCACCCTGCCGTGCGAGCTGGCCGGGGCCAGGGTGGACCGGGACTGGTTCGCCACCCTCGTGACCACGTTGGGGCTGGGTGAGCGTCTGACCCACCGGCCCGCCGAGCTCTCCGGAGGCCAGCAGCAGCGCGTGGCCATCGCCCGGGCGCTGATCACCCGCCCCGACGTCGTCTTCGCGGACGAGCCCACCGGCAACCTCGACTCCCGCTCGGGCGCCGAGGTGCTCTCCTTCCTGCGCACCTCGGTGCGCGAGCTGGGCCAGACCGTCGTCATGGTCACTCACGACCCCAACGCCGCCGCCTACGCGGACCGCGTGGTGCTGCTCGCCGACGGGCGCATCGCCGGGGAGATCTCCGACCCCACCCCCGAGGCGGTCCTCGCCGGACTCGACGCCCTCCGCGGCCTGGACCCGGTGGCGTGATGCTGCGACTGACCCTGGCGCAGATGCGCCGCAGCGCCGGCCGGCTGGCTGCGGCCGGGCTGGCGATCGCCGTCGGCACCGCGTTCGTGGCCGCCACGCTGCTCGCGGGCGCGCTCGTGCGGGACACCACCTACCGCACCGTCACCGCGTCCCTCGGCGACGCCGACGTCGTCCTCTACCCGGCAGACCGGGTGCTCGACCCGGCCGCCGTGACCCGGATCGGCGAGCTCGACACGGTCGAGGCGGCCGACGGCGTCGCTCACCTGTACGGGCAGGTGCGGGCGGGTGGCCGGCTCGACGCGGCCGACCTGACCCCGGTGGCCTCCGCGGCGAGCCTCGACACGCACCGGTACCTCGACGGCGCCGCCCCCGCTCGCAGCGGGGAGCTCGCCCTGACCGGGGCGAGCGCGAAGCGCCTGGGCGTGGGCGTCGGGGACACGGTGCGCGCGGAGTGGGAGCTCTGGGAACCGGCCACCGTGGCCGCGCAGGACGGCGCCGCCGAGCCGTCCGGGGACTCCTTCGGCGAGGGCACCTGGGTGACCAGCGGCGCGGACCTGACCGTGACCGGCGTCCTCGTCGACCCCCCGAGCCTGTCCGGCGCGGCGTCCACCGCCCTGGTCACCCGGGCCGACGTCGAGGGCTGGCTGACGCAGATGGATCCCTCCGGCGGCCCCCTGACCTACGACTCGGTGCTGGTCGACGTCGCCGACGGCGCCGATCCGGCCGCCGTGGCCGAGGAGATCAGCGATGCGGTGCCGTCGACGGTGGTCCGCACGGCCCTGCAGGAGGCGGAGCACCAGACCGAACAGCTCACTGGGGACACCCAGACGCTGACCTACCTCGTGCTCGGCTTCGCGGCGATCGCGATGTTCGTCGCCGGGCTGGTCATCGCCAACACGTTCCAGGTCCTGGTGGCGCAGCGCACCCACGCCCTGGCGCTGCTGCGGTGCGTGGGCGCCACGAAGGCACAGGTGCACCGCTCGGTGCTGCTCGAGGCGGTCCTGCTCGGCGTGGTCGGTGGTGTCGTCGGCCTGCTCGCCGGGCTGGCCCTGGGCCAGGGGGCGCTGTGGTTCGTGGGACGGGCCGACATCGGCGTCGACGTAGCCACCACCATCACCGTGACACCGGCCGTGCTCGCCGTGCCGGTGCTGACCGGCGCGGTCGTGACGGTCCTCGCCGCGCTTGCACCCGCCCGGGCAGCCACCCGGGTGCGCCCGGTGGCGGCCCTGCGTCCGGCGTCGGCCCCCGGGAACGTCCGGGGCGGCGGCCGCCTGCGGTTCTGGCTCGCCGCACTGCTGATCACGGGCGGGACGGTCCTTCTGGGCGGCGCGGTGGCGCTCGCCGTCACGGGCGTCGCCGGGTCGGAGTACTCCCTCGGCATCGTCCTTGCCGTCGGCGTCCTCGGCGGCATCGTGTCCTTCGCCGGGGTCATGGTCGGCGCCGTGTTCCTCGTGCCCGGCGCGGTGCGCGTCCTCGGCCGGGCGCTGGGCGCCGCGGCCGGCGGACAGCGCCGCCCGACGGTGGCCCTGGCCACCGTCAACGCCACCCGCAACCCCCGCCGGACCTCGGCGACGGCCTCCGCGCTGCTCATCGGGGTGGCGCTGGTGACGCTGATGGCCACCGGGGCCGCCGGTGCTCGCGCCAGCCTCGGCGCGACGCTGGACGCGCAGTTCCCCGTCGACCTCGCGGCCGAGGTGAGCTCCGGCGGTGCAGAGGGCGCACTGACGCCCGCGCAGGTCGACGCCATCGCGTCCACCGAGGGGGTCGAGCTCGCGGTCACCGTTCCGACAGCGCAGGTCGAGCTGGCACGCGCGGACCACGTCACCTCGGCCGAGCTCACCGTGCTCGACCCGTCCGACCTCGCCGCGGTGGTCCGCGCCCCCCGGGTGTGGGCCGGCCTGACCGACGACGTCCTCCTGGTGGGCGACGACCTCGCCGACGCCCTCGACGCCACGGACGGGGACGAGGTGACGATCACCGCCGGCACGTCCGCGGAGGCGACCGACGGCGCCGCCGTCACCGTGGTGGTCGTGCCCGAGGCCGGCTGGCTCGCCGTCGCGACCCCGGCTACCGCCCCGGCGGCGGCGCAGCCCGCCGTGACCCAGGTCTGGGCCCGGCTGTCCGGCGACGACCCCGCCGGCACCGTCCAGGCGGTGCGCGGGGCGCTCGCCGAGGCAACGACGAGCGCGGGCGCCGTGCCCTTCGTCACCGGAGCGGCGGCGGAGCGCGAGGCGTACGAGCAGGTCATCGACACGCTGCTGTCGATCGTGATCGGACTGCTGGGCGTCGCCGTCGTCATCGCGCTGATCGGGGTGGCGAACACCCTGTCGCTGTCGGTGATCGAGCGGCGGCGCGAGCATGCGCTGCTGCGGGCCACGGGCATGACCCGCGGCCAGCTGCGGGCGTTGCTGGCGGTCGAGGGCGTGCTCATCGCGGTCGTGGGGGCCGCGGTCGGCGGGCTGCTCGGGCTCGTCTACGGCTGGGCCGGGACCGCCGTGATCCTCGGAGGCACCGGTGAGCTCGTGCTCGCCGTGCCGTGGGACGCCCTGGTGGCCGTGGCCCTTGTCGCCATCCTGGCTGGGCTGGTGGCGTCCGTGCTCCCGGCACGCTCGGCGGTGCGCACGCCGCCGGTGGCTGCGCTCGCCGCGGAGTAGCCGGGTGTCCCGGGCCTCGTGGAGGTGGCATCGCCACGGCCACGAGGCCCGGGTATCGCCGGGCTACGGGCCGGGATACGGCCCAGCCCTCCACAGGGCGGGACCGCCGTGTGGGTGGCACGCGGCACGCTCATCGCATGAGCCAGGAACGATCTCCGACCGGTGCGGTGCCGGACCCGGCCGCTGCGCTGCGCTCCGCCTTCCACCTGGCCGTCGTCGCCGGGCCGGCGACGGGCTCATGCCTGCCGCTGCGAGCACGGCCCGCTCTGGTCGGCCGCGCCGATGCGGACCTGGCGCTGGCGGACGCGCTCGTCTCGAGACAGCACCTCCAGGCACGCGTGCACCGCGGCCGGGTCCAGGTGCGCGACGTCGGCTCCGTGAACGGCACCTTTCTGGCGGCCCACCGCTGGTGCCGTGCCTTGCCTCCCCGGGGTGTCCCCGGGCTGGGCCCGCCCCGGTCGGGTGGCCGGCGGCCGCGGGGGCTCGGTCGCGGGCGGCGCCTGACAGGGCGGTGGCGTGAGGCACCGCCGGGCACGCGGCTCGCGCTGGGCGAGTCGGTGCTCGAGGTCCGCGCCCGCCCGGATCTGGCACCCGCACGTCCGGTCCGCGTGACAGCCGGGCGGTTCCCCTCCGACCGCGTGCGCCTGGTCCTCCCCCTCCTGCTCTGCCTCAGCCTTCTCCCGCTGCTCGCCACCTCAGGCGCCAACGGCTGGCGGTGGGCCATGCTCGCCCTACCGCTCGGCGCCCTGCTGACCGGTATGGCCGGCAGCCGCCCCAACCGTGACGGACCGCCGGAGGGTCGCGGGCCACCGTCTCCGCGCTCGCCCCACCTGGCCGTGACGGACCCGGCGGCGCTGCTGCTGCGAGCCGCGGCGGCCCTGGCGCCCGAGCCGGCCGAGGAGGTCCTGCGCGCACGACTGCCCCGGCCGGTCCGGCGCGCCCGGACGATCGCCCCGCGCGGCGGCGACCGGGCGGAGGACCTGCTCGAGCTCCGGCCGCACGACCGGGTGGCACTCGTCGGTGCCCGGGCCGAGAGCCAGGCCGCGGCGCGCTGGATCGTCGCCCAGCTGGTCGTGCGTCACGGCCCCGCCGTCGTGCATGCCGACCTGCCGCCAGCGTGGGACTGGGCGGCTCTGCTGCGTTCCCCCGGCCGGCGTGACCCGCCCGGCTGGCACCTGACGGTGCGCGAGGCCTGGGCGGACGTGCCAGCGCCGCCGAACGAAGCACCGTCCACGGACCAGCACCACGCGGTCCTGGTGCTGGCAGAACGGGTCGAGCAGGCACCCGCGTGGTGCACACGGATCGTCCCGGTGTGCGCGGACCTCACGGTGCCGGTGCCCTGGGCCGCTGCCCTGGCCGCAGTCGTGGCCGCCGGTCACCCGGACACCGCTGGCGCGTCCCTGCCCACCGTGGTGCCGCTGGCGGGCCTGCTGGGTCCCCTCGACCGGCTCGAGCAGCGATGGGCGACGACGCCGCCTGGGCTGTCGGCACCGGTGGGCGTGGACGAAGACGGCGTGGTCGAGCTGGACCTGGCCGCCACAGGTCCGCACGCCCTCGTCGCCGGGACCACCGGGTCCGGCAAGTCGGAGCTGCTGCTCAGCTGGCTGCTGGGGCTAGTGGTGCGCCACTCCCCCGGCGACCTCCAGCTCGTGCTGGTCGACTACAAGGGCGGCGCGACGTTCGATTCCCTGGCCGGCCTGCCGCACGCGGCTGGGGTCCTCACCGACCTCGACCCCGCGGCGACCGCTCGCGCGCTGGCCAGCCTGCGCGCCGAGGTCCGCCGCCGCGAGCGGGTGCTCGCGGCGGCGGGTGCGCGCGACCTCGCCGCGCTGCGTGCGCGGGACCTCGCCGCGATGGGTGCTCGCGGCACGGAGCCGACCGGTGCCCATCGGCAGCTGCCCCGCCTCCTCGTGGTGGTGGACGAGTTCCGCGAGCTCGCCGAGACCCACCCCGAGGTGCTCGGCGCCCTCGTCCGTCTCGCGGCGCAGGGCCGTGCTCTGGGCATCCACCTGGTGCTAGCCACGCAGCGCACCGGCGGCGCCGTCGGGCCCGACGTGCGGGCCAACCTCAACGTGCGCGTGTGCCTGCGGACCCTCGAACCCGCCGACTCGCTGGAGGTGCTGGGAGTGCCCGATGCGGCGAACCTGCCCCCGGTGCCGGGCCGTGCGCTGCTGCGCACCGAGCGGCTGCGAGAGATCCAGGTGCCCTGGGGTGGGGCCGACGGTGCTCTTCCAGCGGCCGTCGTCGCCGCTGCCCGACGCGGCTGGGACCGCCTCGGCCACGGCGTCGCGCCGGAGCGCCCGTGGGCCGCGCCGCTGCCGGTCGACGTGCCGCTCTCGGATCTGCCGGCACCGTCGACCACGTGGGGGGCGCCGACCTGTGCACTCACCCTGCCGCTGGCGCGGTCCGACCTGCCCGACGAGCAGCGGCTCGGCGTGTGGGCCTGGGACGGCACCCCGATCCTCGTGACCGGCGGACCAGGAACGGGGCGGACCGAGACGCTGCGCGCCGTCGTCGCCCAGGCGCTGACAGCGGGCCTCGCCGTACACGTGGTAGCGGCCCGGCCGGACCAGTTCGGCGACCTGCACGGACCGACGCTGGGCACCGTCGTCGGCGCCGGCGACCCCCGGCGCATGTCCCGCCTGCTGACGCTGCTGCGCACGGCGCAGCCTGCGCGCTCGGTGCTGGTGATCGACGACGCCGACGTGGTCTGCGACCAGCTGGACGGCACCGGACCGCCCGGGCAGGGCGCCGCCGTGCTGGGGCGTCTGCTGCGCGAGGCCGGCCGGGCGGGTCTGGCGGTGGCCGCCTCCGGGCCCCCGGCCACCGTGGTGGCCCGGTGGGCGGAGCCGGTGCGGAGCCGGCTCGTCCTGTCGCCGCGCGACGAGACCGAGGCTCTGCTCGCCGGTGTGCCCAAGGAGCTCAGGCCCGTCGCGGACTTTCCCGGCCGCGCTGTGCTGCTCGCGCCGGGGACCGCGACCGCCATGCAGATCGCCCGCGGGGGGAGGATGCACGCCGCGGGACCGCAAGGCCGAGAGGTCCTGCGGCTCGCGCCCATCCCGTCGTCGGTGAACGCGGCCGGCCTGCCGCCGGCCTTGCCCGGCAAGGTGGCGATCGGTCGCGGCGGGGACGACGCCGGTCCGGTCTGGGCGCCCTGCGGACCACGGGACCGCCTCCTCGTGCTCGGCCCGCCCGGCAGCGGTCGCACCACGGCCCTGGCCACGGTGCGGGCCGGGCTCGCCGCCGCGGGCCGCGCCCTCGCGTCGCTCCCCGGTCCGGGCACCGTGCCGGCGGCGGAGGTCCTGGTGCTCGACGACCTCGACCGCTGGCCGGCGGGCGCGCTCGACGAGCTGGACCGGGAGCTGCGCGGGCACCCCGCTGCGGTGGTCGCCGCCGCCACCAGCGATGCCGTCGTCGCGGCCTACCGCGGCCCGCTCGCCACCTGGCGGAGCACGGCGGCGCTGCTGGTGCTGCGCCCGGGCGAGGCACCCACCCAGCTCACCGTCACGGACCTCGCCCCCGCCGTCGACACGGCACGGCCGCTCCACCCCGGCCTGGGAGTGCTGGTCGTGCGCGGGTCAGCGGTCCCGGTACAGGTCGCGCGGTCTCCCTCAGGCGATGACCGAGGGTGAGCCCGTCACCGAGGCGTACTCCCGGGAGGAGGGCCACAGCACCCCGGCGATGACCCCGGCGCTCGTCAGCACCAGAAGCACCACCATGTAGGCCGGCAGCACCCCGGTCATCGCGATGGCCGTCACGGCCTGAAGCAGCTGCCAGGTGATCACGGGCCCGCGGCCCCACCGTCGGCCCCGCCACAACGCCCGGCCGGCGGCGACGAGCACGAGGGCGAGACCAAGGAAGAACACGGCCATGGCGACCGTGGTGCCGACGTTGAGCACCAGGCCGCGGAGGACGTCCAGGAGGAAGGCGCCCGCCAGGCCCACCAGCGCGGCCGCCTCCACGACGACGGCGAGCAGTGCCGCCCGCAAAGGAAGGGGGACAGCGGCGGACCGGGGACCGTCGGTGGAATTACTCACCCGTCGAGAGTAGTCCGGGCGTCGCCGGCTCGGTCGAGCCCCTCATCAGGGAAGACGTGCCGCAGCGCGTCCAGATGTGAGGAAAGCCACGTCCGTAACCAGTTGGTCACTTGTCCGAAACCTCTTGTCGTCGCATCTTTCGCGTGTCAACCTTGGTCTCAGCAGCAACACCCCGTCGGTCGGGCCGCTGAATCCCCTGTGGAACCAGTAGCCCGACGTGTGCCCAAAGGAGCCCCTAAATGGATTGGCGTCACCGCGCTGCGTGCCTCACCGAGGACCCGGAGCTGTTCTTCCCCATCGGGAACACCGGCCCCGCACTGTCGCAGATCGAAGAGGCGAAGGCCGTCTGCCAGCGGTGCGACGTGGTGGACACCTGCCTGAAGTGGGCTCTCGAGACCGGCCAGGACTCCGGCGTCTGGGGTGGCCTCAGCGAGGACGAGCGCCGCTCGCTCAAGCGCCGCACCGCCCGCGCCCGTCGCGCCGGCTGACCACACCTCCAGCTGGAGCGCGCTCCTCACGCACCACCCACGACGCCGCCGGGAGACCGGCGGCGTCGTCGTGTCCCTGCGCCGGGCACACGCTTCAGCGTTCGCGCTGGTGCGCCCGAAGGACCACCTCGGTGCCTCCCTCGGGGCGGGGCCGCCACTCGATCGAGCCGCTCAGCTCACCGGTGACGAGCGTCTTGACGATCTGCGTCCCTAGGCCGGTGAGCACCTTGCCGTCCTCGATGCCCCAGCCGTCGTCGCGGACCAGGACCTCGAGGTCCGCGCCGTCGCGCTCCGCGTGGACGATGACGTTGCCGCTGCGACCACGCAGGCCGTGCTCGACGGCGTTGGTCACCAGCTCGGTCAGGACCACCGCCAGCGACGTCGCCGCCTCCGCCCCGACCAGCCCGAAGCTGCCCTCCACGATCGTGCGGACCGAGGAGTCCGGTGAGGCAACGTCCGCGGCCAGCCGCAGGACCCGGCCGAAGACCTCGTCGAAATCGACGACCTCGTCGATGTTCTGCGAGAGCGTCTCATGCACCAGCGCGATGGTGGAGACCCGTCGTTCGGCCTCGTCGAGGGCGTCCTTCGTCTCCTTGTTGTCCGTGCGGCGGGCCTGGAGGCGCAGCAGGGCGGAGACGGTCTGCAGGTTGTTCTTCACGCGGTGGTGGATCTCGCGGATCGTGGCGTCCTTCGTGATGAGCTCGCGCTCCCGGCGCCGCACCTCGGAGACGTCCCGGCACAGCAACAGCGCGCCGCGCCGCTCGCCCCGGTCGGTCAGCGGCACGGCACGCAGGCTGAGCGTCACCCCGCGGACCTCCACCTCGGTCCGCCACGCCGCCCGGCCCATGACGACGACGGCGAGCGTCTCCTCGATGGTCGAGGACTCCTCGAGCAGCTCGGTGACCACCTCGGCGAGAACCTCACCGCGCAGCTGGCCGATGACCCCGAGCCGGTGGAAGTTGCTCACCGCGTTGGGGCTGGCGTAGATCACCCGCCCCTCGGCGTCGAGGCGCACGAGGCCGTCACCCACCCGGGGGGCGCCCCGGCGCGAGCCGGTGGGCGCGCCGGTCTGCGGGAACTCCCCGCGCGCCACCATCGCGCAGAGCATGTCGGCGACCTCCACGTAGGAGATCTCCAGCCGCGACGGGACCCGGGTGGCCGGCAGGCTCGACTCACGGGTCATCACCCCGATCGGCCGGCCCTCGTGGACCACGGGCACCAGGACCTCCCGGATGCCGTAGGAGCCTCGCGACTGCTCGGCGCGCACGTGGATGCCGCCGTCCTCGAGGGTCTGCTCGAACAGCAGCTGTCGCTGCTCGGGGAGCTGGTCACCGACGATGTCGTCGTAGTGCACCGTGGCCGCCGTGGAGGGACGGCAGTGGGCCGCCGCGACGAAGCCGCCGTCGCGCGAGGGCAGCCACAGGACGAGGTCGGCGAACGCGAGATCAGCCACGACCTGCCAGTCGCCGACCAGCTGGTGGAGCCATTCGGCGTCCTGGGGCTGGAGGTCGATGGTCTCCGCGATCATGTTCGCCAGGGTGGGCACCTCCTCACCCTAATGCGGACGCCGGGCCGCTCGGACCCGCGGCGGCTGCCCGGCGCGGTAGCCGTGCCGGCCAGCTGGCCGGCCCGGCGGCCGTGGCGCGCAGAGGCGGCCGTGGCGCGCAGAGGCGGCCAGGTCGGGACATCGGACGCACCCGACCGGGGGCGGGGCCGGGTACGCGCCATTAACCTGGGACCTCACCGCCCGCGAGGGCAGCCAACGATGGGACCACGGTGCACTTCTCCTCCACGATCGACTACCCCGCCGACGTCGAGGCGGTGGCCGCGATGCTCGCCGACCCCGAGTTCGTCGCCCGCAAGGCCGCCGCGACCGGCGCGCTCGAGAGCCACGAGGAAGTGGTCCGAGACGGTGAGGCGTTCACGGTCACCACCCGGCTGAAGCTGCCCACGACGATGGTGCCGGCCAAGTTCCGTTCGCTGGTCGGCGAGGCGATCGAGGTGGTGCTGATCGAGGCGTGGGCCGCCCCGGCCGCCAACCGCTCCCGCTCGTCCACCCTCTCCCTGGACATCCACGGCGTGCCCGTGCGTGTGTCCGGCACCCAGCACCTCGCCGCCTCCGGCGCGGGCACCACCGAGACGTACGACGGCGAGGTCAAGGCCTCCATCCCGCTGTTCGGCCGCCCCATCGAGCAGGCGGCGGTGGACACCGTGGGACAGGTGGTCGACGTCGAGCGGCGTATCGGCCTGGAGTACCTCACCGCCCGCTGAGCCCGTCCGCCCCCCGCACCCCCACGGCCACTTGTGACCTGTCGCCGGTGAGCGCGGGGGGTTCAGTCGCGCTCGGGCGGCAGGTGGCCGAACCGGTGCAGGGTGCGCGAGACGGCCTGCTCGCGCAGCACCGTCAGCAGCTCCCGCCGGCCGGTGGCCAGCACCGGCTGGGCGAGCACGGACACCTCTTGCCCCGCGAGGTCGCCCGGCAGGGTGGCCGCCTCGTCCCCGATCACCCGGACCCGCCCGGTGACCGCACCGAGGCGCACCCGCGCGACGAGCTGGTCGCGGGACTCGGCCAGCTCCACGTGCTCCGCGAGCCGGCGCAGCCCCAGGCGGGCCGGTTCACCGGTCGTCGCGAGCGCCTTGAGCGCGTCGGAGAGCACCGGGTCGAGGCTGACGCGCACCGGGCCGCCGGCCAGCTCGGCGGCGAGCAGCACCCGGACCAGCTCGACGACGCCGGCACCGGAGCCGGCACGCACCGTGAGCGGCACCGGCAGGTAGCGCAGCACGTTCTCCTCGGCGTGCAGACCGGAGCGGTCCACCTCACGGCCGAGCTCGGCATCCCAGGCGGCGGCGTCCGAGGCGACGGCGGCCCGCAGCCAGGACCGGTCGGCCTGGGAGGTGATCAGCCCGGTGTAGTCCGCGAGCGCCTGGCGCACGTGCCGGGCGGGCTCGGCCTGCTCACCGGGCACGCCGTCGGCGTCCCAGTCGCCCAGCTGCGCCACATAGTTCGGTCCCCCGGCCTTGGCGCCCGGCCCGACGGCGGAGCCCTTCCACCCGCCGAAGGGCTGGCGCTGCACGATCGCGCCGGTGATGTGCCGGTTGACGTAGGCGTTGCCCACCTCGACGTGGTCCAGCCAGTAGGCGATCTCCTCCTCGTCGAGGGAGTGCAGCCCGCCGGTCAGGCCGAAGTCGGTGGCGTTCTGCAGCTCGACCGCCTCGGCGAGGGTGCGGGCCCGCATGATGCCGAGCACGGGCCCGAAGCACTCGGTGAGGTGGAAGAACGAGCCCGGCGCCACGCCGTCCTTCACGCCCGGGGACCACAGCCGCCGCGACTCGTCCAGCGGCCTGGGCTCGACCACCCAGGACTCCCCCGGCTCCAGGGTGGTCTGGGCCCGGCGCAGCTTGCCCTCCGGCGGCTCGATGACCGGACCCATGGTGGCGCCCAGGTCGGTGGGCCAGCCCACCCGCAGCGAGCGCACGGCGTCGACCAGCTGCCGGCGCAGCCGCGCGGACGTGCCGGCGGAACCGACGAGGATCACCAGCGACGCGGCCGAGCACTTCTGCCCGGCGTGGCCGAAGGCGGACTTCACCAGGTCCGCCACCGCCAGGTCGTAGTCCGCCGCCGGGGTGATGACCAGGGCGTTCTTGCCCGACGTCTCGGCGTACACCCGTGGGCCGCCGGGGCGCCCGGCGCGCCAGGTCTCGAACATGCGGGCGGTCTCGATGGCGCCGGTCAGGACCACGGTGTCCACGCCGTCGTGCGCCACCAGCGCCCGCCCGACCTCGCGCTCGTCGGCGCGCACCACCTGCAGCAGGTCTCTCGGCGCCCCGACCGCGGCCAGCGCGGCGTGCACCGCCGCGACCGCGACCTCGGTGCAGGCGGGTACCGGGTGGGCGGGCTTGATGACGACGGCGGAGCCGGCCGCGAGCGCGGCGAGCACCCCGCCGGTGGGGATCGCGACCGGGAAGTTCCACGGCGGGGTCACGAGCGTGAGCGTGGCCGGGGTGAAGCGGGCGCCGTCGGTGGACAGGTGCCCGGTGGCGGGGTCGAGCTCGGGGATGCGGTCGGCGTAGTACCGGGCGAAGTCGATGGCCTCTGAGACCTCCGGGTCCGCCTCGGCCACGGTCTTGCCGCCCTCGGCGGCCATGGCGGTGACCAGCTCACCGCGGCGGGCCTCGAGCTCGTCCGCCGCGCGGCGCAGGACGGCGGCCCGCTCGGCGGCTGGGCGCGCGATCCACGCGGGCTGGGCGGCGCGCCCGGCAGCGACCACGGCGTCGACCTCGGCCACCGAACCGAGCACCGGGGAGGTCAGCGGCGCCGGACGGGCGGCGACCCGGTCGGCCGCCCAGACCCGCACAGTCGGCAGCGCCGGGTCGGCGTCGGTGGTGTTGGCGAACTGGTCCCCGGCCGGCGGGTGCTCGGGAGTGCGACGCGGCGCCGCGGGGGTGGTGGTCATCGCCGCGACCGACGCCCGGAACCGGGCCTCCTGGTCCGCGATGGTGCCCTCGGCGGGGGCGCCGTCGGACGCTGCGGACGCGGCGCCGAGGTGCGCCGCGCCGTCCAGGTCCGCTGCGCCGTCGCCGGCGAAGAGCGCGTGCAGGAAGTTCTGCGGCTGGGCGTTCTCCTCGAGCCGGCGGATGAGGTAGGACACGGCGACGTCGAAGTCCTCCGGCGCCACGACGGGCGTGTAGAGCAGCACCGAGCCGACGGCGTCGCGCACGGCCCGCGCCTGCGCGGGGGCCATGCCTTGCAGCATCTCGACGTCGAGGGACTCCGCGACGCCGCGCCGCTCGGCGAGCAGGTGGGCGAGGGCGACGTCATAGAGGTTGTGCGAGGCCACGCCCAGGCGGACGACGCCGGCGAGCTCGGGCCGCAGCACCCGCTCGGTCAGCCGCAGGTAGTTGGCGTCCACGTCGGCCTTGGTCGCGTAGGGCGCCTGGGCCCAGCCGTGCAGCTCGGCCTCGACCCGCTCCATCGACAGGTTCGCGCCCTTGACCACGCGGATCTTGATGCCCGCGCCGCCGGCCGCCACCCGCTGGCGCGCGAAGGCCACGAGCCGATCGAGGGCGGCGACGGAGTCGGGCAGGTAGGCCTGCAGCACGATGCCGGCCTCGAGGTCGTGGAGCTCGGGCTCGGCGAGCAGGGCGGTGAAGACCTCGACCGTGAGGTCCAGGTCGCGGTACTCCTCCATGTCGAGGTTGACGAACGCGTGCGGGGTGCGGGCCAGGGCCGCCTCGTACAGCGGCCGCAGCCGGCGCAGCACCCGGGCGGTGGTGCCCTCGGTGTCCCACGTGGAGATCTGCGAGACCAGTGAGGAGACCTTGACGGAGACGTAGTCGACGTCGTCGCGGGCGAGAAGCGCGAGGGTGCGCTCGGTGCGGGCACGGGCCTCCGTCTCGCCCAGCACGGCCTCGCCGAGGAGGTTGATGTTCAGCCGGAAGCCCTGCTCCTTGGCCTGGGCGAGATGCTCCGCCAGAGAGGGGTCATGGGCGTCCACCACGAGGTGCCCCACCAGCTGCCGCAGCCGCCGCCGGGCGAGCGGGACCACCGCCCCCGGCGCCAACCGTGCAACCTTCGAGCCGACGGCGAGCAGTGCCTGGTCGGTGGGGCGCAGGAACCCGGCGGCACCGGTCGCCAGGTTCCCGAGCTCCTTGGCTGCCACCCGGGGGTCCTCGGGGCGGGCGACCCGGTCGACGAACCGCACGGCGAGGTCCAGGCCGGCCGGGTCACCGACGAGCGCCGCGAGCTGACCGTTCGAGGTGCGTTCGGCGTCGGTCTGCCCCTGCTCGGTCGCCTCCAGCCAGGTGCGGGCAAGGGTGACCGCGTCCTCCACGAGGGCCTCGACGTCCGCCGGTGCACCGCTGCTCGCGGACCCCGGTCGGGGGGCGTCGTCCGGTGTCGAGGTCGGGGCGAACTGCGCGGTCATGGGGTGGTCTCCTCACGTGCGGGGCGGTAGCGGTCCGGCGCCGTGCCGGGCCCGCGGCGGTGCGGTCGGGTCCTCGTGAGCCACGCTACTTCCCGGGGAGGGTAGACGTGGGCTCGGAACGTTCGGGGCCCACGAGCCTCGCGGGGTCCACGCCGGGCGCTGACATGTCGCGGAGAAGATGACATCTCGCCGGTGAGGGCGGAGGGCCGCGTGGGGCTCGCAGTGCGCGCCTGGCTCGCCGTTGAGCCAGGTGCGTGACCCACGTTACAACGCTTCGGGCCGTCGTCGGCCGGATCACTCCCCCAGCATCCACCGGTGGGGTGCCGCCAGCCGGCGCGCCTCCTCGGGCCCCCACGAGCCGGGCGCGTAGGGCAGCGGCGTGGGGCGGTCGGGGCCCTGCAGCGGCGCGAAGGCGGTGAACGCGGCCCGCAGGCCGTTCTCGGTGGTGTACAGCGACCGGTCACCGATCAGGGCGTCGTTGATCAGGGAGGCGTAGGGCGAGAGGCCCTCACCGCCGGGCACGTCGTCGAGGTCGAGGCGGGCGCGCCCGGAGGAGTAGGTCAGCTCGGGCCCAGGGGTCTTCACCGTGATGCCGAGGGCCACCTCACCCTCGCCGGCGAAGTCGATCTCGATGGTGTTGGGCTCCTCCAGCTCGCCACCGAGCGGGCCGAACGGCGGGGAGAGCACCAGCGTGATGCGCTGCTCCTTGCGGGCCATGCGCTTGCCGGTGCGGAGCAGGAAGGGCACACCCCGCCACCGCTCGGTGTCCACCCACAGCCGGGCGGCCACGAAGGTGTCCTGCGTGGAGTCCGCTGCCGCACCCTCGATGTCCCGGTAGCCCTCGAACTGGCCCAGCACCACGTCCTCAGTGGGGTCGAGCGGCCGGAAAGCCCGCAGCGCCGCCTCCCGGGCCGCGATGACGCTGGCGGGGTCGCGCAGGTCGGCGGGGGGCTCCATCGCCACCTGGCCGACGACCTGGAAAAGGTGGGTGACGAGCATGTCGAGGGCTGCGCCGGTGGCCTCGTAGAAGCCGATCCGGTTCGTGACGTCGAGGTCCTCGGGCACGTCGATCTGCACCTGGGCCACGCTCGCCCGGTTCCACTCCGAGCTGAAGAGCTGGTTGGCGAAGCGCAGCACATAGATGGTCTGGACCCCCTCCTTGCCGAGGAAGTGGTCGATGCGGAAGATCTGCTCCTCCGCCAGCACCTCCTTCACGGTCGCGTCCAGCTCCTCGAAGGACGCCAGGGAGCTGCCGTAGGGCTTCTCGAAGACCACCCGGGCCCCGTCGGCCAGGCCGTGGGCGCCGAGGCCGCGGGTGATGGGCCCGAACGCCGCCGGTGGCACGGCGAGGAAGTGCAGCACGAGGGGCTCGGCGCCGGTGTCCGCCCGCAGCTCCGCCCGCACCTCCTCGAGGAGCGTCGGCAGCCCGGCGTCGTCGTCGGGGCCGAACCTGCCGCCGCAGTACCGCGTCCGGTCCCGGACCTCGTCCCAGTCGTCGCAGAGCCCGTGCTCGCTCGCGGCCACCGCCGCCTGGAAGCGGTCCCGGAACGCGTCGTCGTCGAGCTCCTCGGCGGCGACACCGATCAGCCGCCACGCGTCGGGCATGAGGCCGCGGCGGTGGACCTCGACGAGTGCCGGCAGCACCATCCGGCCGGCGAGGTCCCCGGTGGCGCCGAAGAGGACGATGACGACGGCGTCGGGCAGCTGCTGGGGGGCCGGTGCGGTCATGGCCGCAACCTACGCGCAGCGCGAGGTTCCGTCGCGCCGGTGGGCACCGCGGTGCGCCGGTGGGGGGCACGGCCGGACCGGTGGGCGTCCGCCGTCGGACGGGTGGACCGGGGGTCAGGAGAGCAGCAGCTTCTCGATGCGCCGCGCGGCACCCCACACCCCGAGCAGGCCCAGGACCACCAGGTACACCACATGGCCCGCCACACCAGGGCCCACCTCCCCGAGCATCAGGGCCCGTTCGAGCGCGACGCCGTGGTAGAGCGGGGTCGCCTGCACCACCAGCTGCAGGGCCGGTGGGTACACGGCCAGCGGGAAGAAGGTGGCCGAGAACAGGAAGAGCGGCTGCACGGCCAGGGTGACGAAGTCCAGGTCCACCCAGGAGCGCAGGAAGGTCGTCGCGAACATCCCCACCGCGGAGAACGCGAAGCCGATGAGGATGGCCGCCGGCAGGGCGAGCACCGCCCACGGCGAGGGCACCATGCCCGCCACCCAGGCCACGAGGAGGAACGCGGCCGAGTACAGCGTGCCCCGGGTGAGCGCCCACAGCACCTCCCCCACCGCGACGTCCCGAGGGCCCAGCGGCGTGGCCAGCACGGAGTCGTAGAGGCGCGCGTAGCGCAGCTTGAAGAAGACGTTGAAGGTGGACATGACCGCCCCGTTCATGGCCGACGACGCCAGCAGCGCCGGGGCCACGAACACCGCGTAGGGCACCACCGAGCCGGCGTCCGTGGTCACCGTCTGCACCAGCGCGCCGACGCCGACACCGAGGGAGAACAGGTAGAAGACCGGCTCGGTGAACCCCGAGACGAGCAGCAGCCAGGTGCGCCGGTAGGCCATGACGTTGCGCTCGACGAGGACCCGGGCCAGGCCCGCCCCGGCCGGGACGGGCACCGCCCGTGCAAGCCGCCGCACGGCCCTGGTGAGCACCGCCGACCCGCTCACACGACCAGCCTCCGGGTGAACGCGCGCCGCGCCCACCACAGCCCCGCGGCGGTCATCAGCGCCAGGACCGCCACGTGGCCGGCCACCGCCGGCCAGGCGGGGGCGGGCGAGGTCAGCGCCCGGCACGCCTCGACCCCGTGCCACAGCGGCGTCACCCAAGCGACCGGCCGCAGCAGGGCCGGGAGCTGCTCGACGGGGAAGAAGGTGCCGCAGACGAGGAACAGCGGGGTGACCACGAGCCGGTAGATCACCGAGAACGACGTGTCGGCGCTGTCGGTGAACTGTGCGGCGACGGCGAAGCAGGGCGCGGCGAACGCCAGCCCGGTCAGCACGGCCACCGGGATCGCGAGCAGCACGCCCCAGGACGCCCACGCCCCGAACAGGGCAGCGACCGCGACGAACGCCACCGTGCCCAGGGTGAGGGAGAACGCCACGTAGGCCAGGTGCCCGGCCAGGACGTCGGCCACGCCGATCGGGGTGGCGAGCATGGCGTGGTACTGCCGGGTCCAGCGGATGGCGCCGAGCACGCTGTACGTCGACTCGGTCACGGCCGCCCACATCGCCTGCGCCGCCAGGATCCCGGGTACGACGTAGTGCAGGTACGGCACGCCGTCGACGCCGCCGGCGGACCGGTCGACGAGGGAGCCCAGCATGAGGCCCATGGAGAGCAGGAACATCAGCGGCATGAGGAACCGGCTGACCACGCTGGAGACCCAGGTGCGCCGGTACTGGAGCCACCAGAAGCCCAGCACCGGCATCCACCGGCGCCTGGCCGGCTGAAGGGCCGGTGGGGCGCCGCGCGCGGTGGGCGCGCTCATCAGTCCACCAGCGACCGGCCGGTGAGGTGGAGGAAGACGTCCTCCAGGGTGGAGCGGCGCACCAGCGCGGACAGCGGCCGCAGACCGCGGGCGTGGACGGCGGCCGCCGCCGCGTCACCGTCGGGGGTGTAGACGAGCACCCGGTCGGGCAGCACCTCGACGCGGGCGCCGACGCCGTCCAGCGGCAGGTGGGTGCCGTCGTCGTCGGCGAAGCGCAGCTCGAGGACCTCCCGGGTGGCGTAGCGCTCGATGAGCTGGCGCGGGGAGCCCTCGGCGACGATCCGGCCGTGGTCCATGACCACCAGCCGGTCGCACAGCTGCTCCGCCTCGTCCATGTAGTGGGTGGTGAGCACGAGGGTGACCCCTTGCTTCTTGAGCCGGAACAGCCGGTCCCACAGGGCGTGGCGGGCCTGCGGGTCCAGCCCCGTGGTGGGCTCGTCGAGCAGCAGGATCTCGGGGTCGCTGACGAGCGCCCGGGCGATGGTCAGCCGCCGCTTCATCCCGCCGGACAGCGGTTCGACCTTCGACGCCGCCCGGTCCCCGAGCTGGGCGAACTCGAGCAGCTCCACCGTCCGCTCGCGCACCACGGTCCACGGCAGGCCGAAGTAGCGGCCGTAGATCCAGATGTTCTCCTCGACGGTGAGCTCCTCGTCGAGGGTGTCGCGCTGGGGGACCACGCCGAGCCGGGCCCGGACGGCCGGCCCGTGGGTGGCGGGGTCGAGGCCGAAGATGCGCAGCTGCCCTCCGGACGCGGGCGAGACGGCCCCGACCATCTTCATGGTGGAGGACTTCCCGGCACCGTTGGGGCCGAGGAAGCCGAACGCCTCGCCCCGGCGCACGTCGAAGTCGACGCCGTCCACGGCGACCAGCTCGCCGAACCGCTTCGTCAGCGCCCGGCCGCGGATGAGGACGTCGTCGTCCACTGCGGGGCCGTCGGGGTCCACGCGGCCGACCGTACGCCACGGCACCGTCATCGTCAGGTGGGCCTGGTGCCCGCGTCGAGTGCCGCACCGCGAGCGGTGACGGGTGGCGGCGTGCGACGATCGGTTCATGACCGATCTCGACGTCGACCCGGACGTAGAAGCGACCCCGTCACCGGCGCTGTGGGCCGAGCGCACCGGCACCCGTGCCTACACCGGGCACAACACCCGCGGCGCCCACGTGCGCATCGGGGACAGCAAGGAGGAGGGGGTCTTCTCCCCCGGTGAGCTGCTCCAGCTCGCCCTCGCCGCGTGCAGCGCGCTGTCCGCCGACCACCGGCTCTCCCACGCCCTCGGCGCCGACTTCGACGCCGTGGTGGGGGTCTCCAACGAGAAGAACCAGGAGGAGAACCGCTACGAGCGGCTGACGGTGGAGATCGTGAGCGACCTCTCCGCCCTGGACGATCAGACGCGGGCGAGGACCCTCGAGCGGGCGGAGATCGCCATCGAGCGGGGCTGCACCGTGGGACGTACGCTCGCAGCCGGCGCCCCACACCAGATCGTCTTCACGGACGAGGCCGCGGGATGAGCGGGGGGACGCCGGTGCTCGACCGGCTCCTCGACCGGGCGGTGCAGCGCTCGAAGGGCCACGAGGTCGCGACCAAGCTGCGCCAGGAGCGGCCCGGAGCGAGCCCGGCCGAGCTCGTCGCCGTGCTCGAGAGCCGCTACGTACGCAACGCCGGCCTCCTCGGTGGCGGCGTCGGGGCGGTCGCCACGGTGCCCGCCGTCGGCACGGGCACGGCCGCGGTGCTCACCACCGCCCAGGTGGCGGCGTCGATGACCTCCGCCGCCACGTTCGTGATGGCGGTGGCCACCCTGCACGGCGTGCGGGTCGACGACCTCGAGCGACGGCGCACGCTGCTCATGGGCGCGCTGCTGGGCGAGGACGGCGCAGAGGCGGTCTCCGGGCAGATGGGCCTGGGCACGTTCTACTGGGCCAAGGCTGCCCTGACCAAGCTGCCCATCAACACGATCCGGACCCTCAACCGCCGGCTCCGGCGCCGGCTGCTCCGGGCCGGGGCGGTGAAGGGCGGATCGGTAGTCCTCGGGCGGCTGGCCCCGTTCGGCGTGGGGGCCGTGATCGGGTACTTCGGGACCCGGGCGGTCGCCAAGAACGTGGTCGAGGGCGTGGAGAAGGCCTTCGGCCCAGCACCGGCGACGTTCGCGGACGCCCAGACGTTCGCGGACGCCCGGACCTGAGCCGTCAGGCCGCCGTCGCCGCGTCGAGGAAACCCACCACGTTCTCCTCCCACCCCGTGGGGTCGGTGGCCAGGCCGGCGGTGTGCCCGGCGCCGGGTACCACCCACACCCGCACGCTGCCCGGCGCGGCGTCGTGCAGCCACGCCGCCGCGTGCTGTTCGTCGGGCTCGTTCCCGCCCGCGACCAGGAGGACCGGGCGCGGTGCGGCCCGCCGCACCGCCTCGCGGAGCGGCACGGGTGACGCCGCAGGCGTGAGCGCGGCCGCGACGGCAGTCTGCGCCGCCTGGATCCCCTCCTGGACGCGGCCCCGCCAGCCATAGACGTCGGAGAGCCAGTCCAGGTCCGCCGCCTGCCGGCCCGTCACCCCCTCGGCGACGACGGCGCGGATGCGGCTGTCCCGCGCGGCGGCGCCGATGGCCTCCTCCCCGCCCATGGACAGCCCGACGACGGCGACCCGGCCGGGGTCGACCTCGCTCCGGCTGGTGAGGAAGCTGACGGCGGCGGGGACGTCGGTGTCGCCGTACCAGCCCCACCGCATGGCCTGCCCGGTGCTGGCGCCGTGCCCGCGCGCGTCGACGGCGAGGACGCCGTACCCGCGCCCTGCCAGTACGGCGGCGTGCTCCAGCACGGCACGGCGGGAGGATCCCGAGCCGTGCAGCAGCACCACCGCGGCGCCGGTGCGAGTGGGGACGTACCACCCGGCGAGGCGCTCGCCGTCGCCGGTGGGGACCGAGACGTCCTCGGCGACCAGACCCACATCCGCCGGGTCGCCCCGGCGCGCGCCGGGCCGCGGGCCGGCCCCGGCGAGGACGCCGACCCCGAGGACGTCGACGGCGCCCAGCACCCCGACCAGGACAGGGACCAGCAGCAGGCGCCACCACCGGCGAAGGGACCGGGCGAGCTCCACCATGGCCACCACGACGAGGAGGAGGCCGAGCCCGACGGCGAGGTAGCCCGCCCCGCGGGCGAGGGACCCCCGCGCAGGAACCCCCGCGCCGATCCCGGCGGCGATGGCGAGGACGCCGACGACGAGTGCGAGCACGCCCCGCCCGGCATGCACCCGGCGGGTCCGGCCCGCGTCCGGCCGGCGGGTCCGGCCCGCGTCCGGCCGGCGCGGCGGTGGGGCGGTCCCGATCTCGTGAGGCCGGGTGCCGCCGTCGCCAGGCGCCGGCCGGTCGCGGAGCACGGAGGTTACCCGCTGATGGCGCGTCGCGACGTGACGACGATGATCGCCGCTCCCGCGACGGCGAACGCGAGCCCGGCCACGAGCGCGCCGAGCGCGAACCAGGGCAGCCACGGGACGGTCGCGCCGACGTCGACGGTGGCGTCGATGCCCGACGAGCCGTCGGGGGCCATGACGACCGCGACCCAGCGCCCGCCGGGCAGGTCGACGCGCACGCTCTGGGTCCCTGGCCCGGCGGCGTCCGCCAGCCAGAGCCGCATCTGCTCCGGCGGAACGGTGAGCTGGCCGCCGTCGTGAAGCTGGAGGCGCCGGTTGCCCTCTCCCACGTGGTGCCGGACGCCGTCGAGGTAGGCGGCGGTGTCGGCGGCCGGGGCGACGCCGAGGAACACGTCCCCGCCATCGGTCGCCGTGGCGCGGACCCGGACCTCACCGAAGAGGCGCTGCGGCCAGTCCACGGGCATGCCGTCGCCCCGCAGGTCGACCTCGCCGAGCACCACGGCGTACCCGTCGCTCGCCACGTCCTGGGCCCGGCTGGTGACGAAGCCGTCGTCACGCTCGAAGAGGTGCCAGAAGCCCATCGTCGCGCCGGTGGCCAGACCGCCCAGGCCGATCAGCGCCAGCAGCGAACCGAGCACGACGGCGACCAACCGGCCACCGGTCCAGGTGGCCCGGGGTGGCGGCGCACCAGGAGGCGGCGCGGCGGGACCGAGCGATGCGGGCGGCGGGCCACCGTAGTACCCGGGCGGCGGGCCGCCATACCCGGGCGGCGGGCCGCCGTACCCGGGCTGAGGGCCGCCGTACGCGGGCACCGCACCGGTGGACGGACCCGACGGCCCTGCCGGCGGCGGTCCCGTGTACAAGGAGACGCCTTCGTGCTCACCCATGTCGAGGCGGAACGGCGGGTACTTGTCGGTCATGAGGCCGGCGTACGCCGCCACCCGGATGACCCAGCGGTTCAAGCCCAGCAGGAGGTCGTACAGCGCCCGCGGGTAGCTGCCGGTCACCAGGAGGATCACGCCGGCGACGAGGACGAGGATGGCGATGAGCCCGCCCTCCCAGCGCCAGCCGGCATCGGTCGTGGAGCGCACGATGGTGGCCCCGCCCCCGACGAGCAGCCCGACGACGATGTACTGCGGGATGGCCAGGAGCCACCACTTCACCAGGGCCAGGCCCCGGGAGAGGTGGTCGGGGTAGTCCACGCGCAGGTGGGCCGGGTAGTCGTCGACCTCGGCGAGCGTGAACGGTGGGTACTGGTCGGTGGCCAACGCGCCGTAGGAGTAGTACGCCACCCGCCAGTTCCACCGGAGCACCCCGACGTTGAACTCGAAGATGCTCTCCGGGTACCGGCCGGTGACGACGATCGCGACGAGCGCGACGACGCTCAGCACGAGGAACGCCGCCCACAGCAGCGCCAGGATCAAGTAGTGCGGGATCGCCAGAACCCACTTGACGAGCCAGAGCCAGCGCGACAGTGTCGCGGGACGCTGGGCGTCGACGTGCACGGGGTAGGCGGGGACGACGGGCGACGGCGCAGCGGCTGCGGTCACCATGGTGGTCACCTTCTTCGCTTCCTAGGGACGCGCTCGGCCGGGCTCAGGTTCCGGGACGGGGATGATGCCCGCGACGGCGGACAGGTGACGGCCTGGTCTGCCGGCGCGCGCCGTGCTGGCCGTACGCGCCGGCCGTGACGCCTTCGCGGTGGGCCACACCGTCGCCACGGGCGCTCGCCGTGCGGTGCGCCGGATCGTCGTGGCCACCGGTCCTCCCTGGTCGATGACACCTCAAGCCAACTCCTGGCTGCCGGGCCGCCGCAAGGGACGAACGGCCCCGCGAAGGACCCGGACGGACCCCGCTCCTCTCGGCCGCACGGAGGCCGAGGACCTCGTCCGCTGGACCCAGACCTGCCTCGAGACACGCTGGCGGATGCAGGACCTCGCCGGTATGCCACCGACGGCGTTAACACGCCGGGTGGTGGCGGTCTGGCCCTGGGTCTTGTAGTCCTCGCAGCACGGTCCCGGCCCGGAGCACCGGCAGCCGGCCGCACGTCGTGCACCTGGTCGTCGCCGCGGCGGTGGTCGCGCTCGAGAGCTCCCTGATCCGGCTGACGGTTCCGCTGGGTGATGAGTGGTTCTGGACGGCCGCGCTGGAGGCCACTGGGGGTGGTGACGACACCACTGTGGCCGATCGACCTCTCAGGTCGGTGCCAGACCGGCCTCCCAGCGTGTTCCACGCGTCGAGACCTGCACTTTCCTACCGAGACCTGCCGTTCCGCAGGCAGGTGTCGGCGTAACTTGCAGGTCTCGACGCGGTAGGGCGCCTCGCCGGGTGGTCGCCCTCTCGGACCTGGTCCGTGCCGAGACGGCCACGACGCTTGCGGCGCTGCGTCGCGCCGGGGTGCGGTCGACGCTCATGCTCACCGGCGACACCGTCCCCACCGCTCGGCACATCGCCGCCCAGGTGGGTATCGACGACGTGCGCGCCGTCCTGCTTCGCCAGGACAAGGTGGCGGTACGGGAGGTGAAAGGCGGCCTGGGGCAGCGGGAAGAACGTTCGACCGTCCGGTGATGATGGTGGGCGACGGCGTCAACGACGCACCTGTGCTCGCCGTCGCCGACATCGGCGTGGCGATGGGTGCCAAGGGCTCGACGGCCGCGTCCGAGTCCGCCGACGTCGTCAAAATGCTCGACGACCTCTTCCGCACCGTGCGGGCCGTGCGGATCTGCCGGCACACGATGCGGGTGGCCTGGCAGGCGATCGGCCTCGGCGTCGGCCTGTCCCTCGCGCTCATGGTCCTCGCCGGGTTCGGGCTGCTGCCGGCGATCGTGGGCGCCTGGCTGCAGGAGGCGGTCGACCGGCAGCCCGCACTGTCCGACGGGCTGGGTCGCGGGTGACCGAACCACCGCGGCGAACCGTCACGCACACAACTCGACCTTCATACCCCCCCGGGTATACGGTGATCACGGAAAGGAGCCCAGATGACCAGCGCGCCCCCCTCCACGTCCCTCCTTCAGCGCCTGCGCCGGCTCTTCGGCGCCCCGGCCGAGGGCACCCTCGGCTCGACGATCGACGCCTCCCGCGCTGTGCAGGCCGTACGTGAGGGCGCCAGCCTCCTCGACGTCCGCGAGCGCCATGAGTGGAAGACCGGGCACCCGCCGCAGGCGGTCCACCTCCCACTGGGCGAGCTCGACATGGCCGCTCGCCACCTGCCCGCGGACCGCCCAGTCGTCGTCGTGTGCGCCAGCGGGATGCGCTCGCGCGGGGCGGCCAAGCGCCTGCGCTCGCTGGGGTACGACGCCGCGAGCCTGTCCGGCGGTCTCGGGGCCTGGCAGCGCGCGGGCGGGGCGGTGCGGCGATGACGTCGGACCTCACCGCCCCGGCCGGGCGGCGGATCGTCATCGTCGGCGGCGTCGCCGGCGGGATGAGCGCCGCTGCGCGCGCCCGGCGGCTGGACGCCCGCGCGCGGATCGTGGTCCTCGAGCAGGGCCATTACGTCTCCTTCGCCAACTGTGGCCTGCCGTACCACCTCTCGGGCGAGATCCCCGACCGGAGCGAGCTGCTGCTGCACACGCCCGCCTCGCTCGCGCGGACCCTGGACCTCGACGTCCGCACGGGCCACCGGGCGCTCTCGATCGACCGCGCGGTCCGGAAGGTGACGGTGCGGAGCGCGGCGGGGACGTACACGCTGCCCTACGACGCGCTGATCCTCGCCCCCGGCGCCGAGGCGGTGCGCCCACCTATCGACGGTCTCGACCACCCCGTGGTGCACTCGCTGCGGACCGTGCCCGACGTGGACCGCGTGCGCGCCCGGATCGACGCCCTGACGGACGCGTCCGGGCAGGACGCACCCACCGCCGTGGTCGTCGGCGCCGGGTTCATCGGGCTCGAGGCCGTCGAGGCGCTGGTCGCCCGGGGGCTGCGCGTCCACCTCGTCGAGCTCGCCGACCACGTGCTGCCACCCCTGGACGCTGAGCTCGCGCCCCTGCTGGCCGAGGAGCTGCTCACGCACGGCGTGCACCTGCACCTGGGCGCCTCCGCCCAGTCGGTCGCCGCCATGGATACCGGTTCCGCCGGCGCCGCGAGCGTGACTCTGTCCGACGGCGCCGTCCTCTCCGCCGATCTCGTCGTCGTCAACGTCGGCGTGCGGCCGGCCAGCAGGCTGGCCCGAGACGCCGGCCTGGAACTCGGGGCCCGCGGCGCGATCCGGGTCGACGCCGACCAACGCACGTCCGACCCCCAGATCTGGGCCGTCGGCGACGCCGTCGAGGTCATCCAGGCCGTTACCGGCGCGACAGCCCCCGTCCCTCTCGCCGGCCCCGCCAACAGGCAGGGCCGCCGGGCCGCCGACTCAGTCTGCGGCCGGCGCACCACCCCCCAGGCGCCCGTGCTGGGCACTGCCATCGTGCGCGTCTTCGGACTTACGGCCGCGGTGACCGGCGCGAGCCAGACCCAGCTACGCGCGGCCGGAATCGATCACGAGGTCGTCCACCTGCACCCCGCCCACCACGCCGGCTACTTCCCCGGCGCGGAGCAGATCCACCTCGTCGCCAGCTTCGCCCCCGACGGCGCCCTGCTGGGCGCCCAGGCGGTGGGCCGGGCGGGCGTGGACAAGCGCATCGACGTGCTCGCCACCGCGATCCGCGCCGGGATGGGCGCGGACGACCTCGCCGAGCTCGAGCTGGCCTACGCCCCGCCCTACGGCTCGGCCAAGGACCCGGTCAACATGCTCGGCTTCGTCGCCCAGAACGTCCTCGACGGCACCATGCCGCAGTGGCAGGCCTGGGAGCTCGACGAGGTCCTGGCGACCACCCTGGTGCTCGACGTGCGCTCCCGCGCGGAGTACGACGGCGGGCACCTCGACGGCGCCCTGAACATCCCGCACACCGAGCTACGACAGCACCTGCGCGCCGTGCGCGAGGCAGCCGCAGGACGCCCGATCAGCGTGCGCTGCGCCAGCGGTGTGCGCTCCTACCTCGCCACCCGCGTGCTGCTCGCCGAGGGTCTCGACGCCCGCAACCTCTCCGGCGGCTGGCTCACGCTGCAGGCCGCGCGCCCAGGTGTCGGCCGGGCGGAGCTGTCCGTCGCCGGCCGGCGCTGAGCTGTGCGTCGCCGTTCGGCGCCGGCTCGTCCGGGCCCGACGTCATCGAATCCCCGTCACAACCGGCACAGACGAAGGAGCACCACATGTGCAGTCCCACCGGCTGCGACCGCTGCGGCAAGACCACGTGGACCGGGTGCGGCATGCACGTCGACGCCGTCATGGCCGACGTCAGCCCCGAGCAGCGCTGCACCTGCCGCTGAGACGCGAGGAGCACCATGAGCTACGGCATGACCCTCACGCTCGACCAGCCGTTCGACCGGATCGTGCCCGCAGTGAAGGAAGCGCTCGCCGAGCAGGGGTTCGGCATCCTCACCGAGATCGACATGGCGGCGACGCTGCGGGCCAAGCTCGGTGTCGAGACCACCGGGCAGGTCATCCTCGGTGCCTGCAACCCGCCGCTGGCACACCGTGCACTGCTGGCCGAGGAGTCCGTCGGGCTGCTCCTGCCCTGCAACGTCGTGGTGCGCGCCACCGCCGGGGATCGGACCACCGTGGAGGCCCTCGACCCCGCCGTGATGGTCGCTGTCACCGGCAACGAGGCGCTCCGGCCGGTGGCCGACGAGGCCGCCAAACGGCTGCGGGCAGCGCTGGAAAGCCTCGAGCAGCGCCAGAGCGGCTGACTCAAGGGCGAGGACGCGCCTTGGTCACGCCGCGACAAGGCGTCATCACGCCAACGACAAGAACAGCTTCTCCAGCTTCTGGACGTCGAGCGTCTGCTCGCCGTCGGACTCCACGAGGCACTGCTTCATGCCCGTGGCGATGATCGCGAACCCGGCTCGGTCCAGGGCGCGCGAGACAGCGGAGAGCTGGGTGACGACGTCCTCGCAGTCCCGCCCCTCGTCAAGCATCCGCACGACGCCGGCCAGCTGGCCCTGCGCACGCTTCAGCCGGTTGACGACCTTGCCCATCTCGTCGCGGTCGAGCTGCATGACGGACCCCTCTCGTGGCTTCCCGAGGATACCCCACCGGGTACGGGCAGCTCCGAACGGCGGCGTCGTCTTGGCCGGATCAGGAGCCGATGCCCGAGGCGATGATGCTAGTGACCACCACCGAGGTGATCGTGACGGTGGAGAAGCCGGCCACGATCATCTTCGGCAGGATGTCGGCCTCGATCGCCGCGACCTCCTCCGGGCTCTCCCCCGCCCCCTTCGCGGCCTCCTGGCTGAGGATCAGCGTGCCGGGGAAGCCGTAGAGCGCGGTCAGGCCGATGCCGATCGACATGGAGATGCTGTAGCCGAGGAGCTTTCCCACCACGCCGGCGAACACGGCGATACCGACCAGACCGAACACGAACGCCAGCAGGAGCGGGAGTGCGAGCGCTGCGACGTCCGAGGGTGACACCCCGGCCAGCGGCGCGAACACCAGGATGAGGATGGAGATCATCATGAGCCCGAGGGCGTCGATGCCGCCCAGGACGGAGGGCTTGAACACTCCGGTGGCGCGCAGGGTGATGCCCAGGATCAGGGCGACGACGAAGGTGTTGAGGATGCCGTCGGTGAGGTCGTTGAGCAGGATCGAGACCAGCACGACGGCGCCAACCACCAGCAACGTCCCAGCCGTGGTCTGCAGTGCGGCCGGCAGCCGGGTCGCCCGCTCGGTCTCGCTCGTCGCGGTGACCGGCGTGGGGAGGTTCCCGGCGCGGTACTCGCCTTTGAGGCGCCGGGCCTCCTGGCGCAGGATGAGCGAGGTCAGCGGGAAGCCGACCAGGCCCTGCAGCGCGGCGATGAGCACGGGGAAGATCGCCACGGCGGTCAGGCCGTAGCCGAGCGCCGCCTCCTGGACGATCAGGACGGAGATCGTGCCACCGCTCAGGGCCCCGGTCCCGGCGATGACGAAGTCCAGGGCGCTGGCGACCCCGTCGTACCCGCGCGGCGCCCGGCCCCCGAAGATCAGCGCCGCGACGAGGAGCAGCACCCCGATGCCGATCACGGTCGAGATGCCGATCAGCAAGGTCTTCCACTGCTTTTTGAAGTCCTCGATGCTGATCAGGGTGCCGAGGTGGACGATGATGAACCCGACCACCACGCCTCCCAGCCCCAACAGCGCCGAGCTGGAGAGCAGGTCCTCGGGGAAAAGACCGGTGAGGAACCCCACCAGGAAGATGATCGACGCCACGAACAGTGAGGACAGCAGCGACTTCGTTTTCTTCGAGATGAAGTCGCTGACCGTCCAGATCGCCATGACGACGACGAATGCGAGCACCGGGTTCATGCGCCGGTCCTCCCCTGGTCGCCGGCCCCGGGACCGGGGCTCCCGACCGGCTCGGTGAACCGGCGTGCCAGCTCGAGGAGCAGGCGCGCCCCGTACCCGGTGGCGCCCTTCGAGCGCCACGCCTTGTCCTTGTCGACCTGCATCGTCCCGAGATGTCCAGGTGCGCCCAGGGCACCTCGCCGACGAAGTCGTCCAGGAACAGTGCGGCGGTGATGGCGCCCGCGTGCGGTCCGCCCAGGTTTGCGATGTCGGCAATCTCGGAGTCGAGCTGCTCGCGGTAGCTGCGCTGGAGCGGCAGCTGCCAGGCGGGCTCGTCCGTGGCGGCGCCGGCGGCCCGGACCTGGTCGACCACACCCTGGTGGTTGCCGAGCAGGGCGGCGACCCTCGGGCCGAGGGCCGCGAGGGCGGCCCCGGTGAGGGTGGCGATGGTCACGACGGCGGAGGGGCTCTCCTCGGTGGCGAGGACCAGGGCGTCGCTCATCGCCAGGCGGCCCTCGGCGTCGGTGTTGCGCACCTCGATGGTCTTGCCACCACGGGCGTGGAGCACGTCGCCGAGCACGTACGCGGAGCCGGAGGGCATGTTGTCGGTGCACGCCAGGAAGCCGGTCACCCGGCAGGTCACCCCGGCATCGCGCAGCGCGGTGAAGGTCCCGAGGATCGCGGCGGCGCCACCCATGTCCATCTTCATGAGCAGGTGCATGGGATCCGAGGGCTTCAGGCTGATGCCGCCGGAGTCGTACATGATGCCCTTGCCGACCAGGACGAGGTGCCCCGCCGCGGCCTCGCCGTCCGCCGGCGTGTAGGTGAGCTTGACCAGGCGCGGCTCCTCGGCGCTGCCCCGGTTGACCCCGAGCAGGCCGCCGCACCCCATCTCCACGAGCTCGGCCAGCCCGAACACCTCGACGTCGAAGCCGTGGACGGGCCCGAGCTGGACGGCGACGTCCGCCAGGTCCAGGGCCGTGAGGTGGCCGGGCGGGGTGTTCGCCAGGTCGCGGGCGAGCGCGGTGGCGCGGACGGTGACGAGGCCGGCCGCGATGCCCGCCTCCACCTCCGCGCGGTCGGCGCCGTCGAGCGCGAGCCGCACCGAGGTCAGGGCGGTCTCCTTGGGCTCGGCCCGCAGCACCGAGTACCGGTAGCGGGCCAGGAGCGTCCCTTCGGTAAGTGCCTGGGCGGCGGCCCGGGCGTCCACGCCGCCGAGGGCAGGCAGCCGCAGCCCGACCGCCCCGGCACGGGGGGCGGCGCGGGCGAACGCGGCCGCGGCGTCGCGCACGGCGCCCACGCTCTGCTCGGCGAGCGCGCCGCCACCCACGGCGAGAGCCAGCGGGGCGGACTCACGCGCCACGATCAGCACACTGCCCACCTTCGCGTCGAAGCCGGCGCGGGAGAGGGCGTCGCGGGACAGGCCGAGCTCGGCGGCGACGTCGGCGTCGGTATGGACGACGACGCCGGTCGCCGCCACGTCCGCGACGGCGTCGACCGCCCGGACGTCGACCTGTGCCCGCTGGGACGGGATCGGGGTGAAGGTGTCGGGGATGACCTTGTTGGGGCGACGCGACATGAGCAGCCTCCTTGGCGCGAACGGGCCCGCGCCCGTGCCTGCACGCGCCACGGTCCGCCAGTGCAGCGCGTTCACGCATCACCCGTTCCGGGTCACTCCGTTCTGCCGGACAGCGCCAGCACCGATCCCGCGTGGGCGGCGAAGGCGAGCGGCATCACCATGTGCGACGGCGGGTGTCCACCGCGGACGGCCACGACCACGACCATCGGCCGCAGTGCGGCCACCGACCCGTTCGGACTGACGACGGCGGTGAGCACCCCGGCGAGGACCATCACGGCGACGAGCAACGACCGCACGCCGGTGCCGGCGCGGTCGGTCAGGGCCCGGCCGGCCCAGGTCGTCACCCCGGTCGCGTCCAGCGCCTCGCTGATGACTAAGAGGGATGCGACGAACACGACGATCGGGTCCCCGAACCCTGCGAGGGCCGCCCGGCGTCCAGCACCCCGGTGAGGTACAAAGACAGCGCGGTGGCGACGGCGACCACGCTCACCGGCAGCCGGTTCCACAGGAACAGCGCCGCCGCCACGGCCAGCACCGCGAGGCTGGTGACAGCGGGATCCATGTCCGTCGCGGCTCTCTGTGCGGTCCGGGCCGGTCACTCCTGCTCGAGGGTGAGGCCGTCGGCGTCGTCCCCGACGGTCAGCGTCTCCCCGTCCAGGTTCAGGGTCGGCCCGGACAGCAGGAGCTGCTCGAGCCAGGCGTCCTGGTCCATCAGCTCGCCGGAGCAGGCCATCATCGTGGTGGCCAGGGCGTCGTCGACGGCGAGGGTGCCGCCGTCCCAGCTCGCGCCGCCGGAGAGGGTGTTGCACCCGGCCACCGCCGAGATGGTGTCCTCGCCGAAGATGAGCCGGACCTGTGAGTCCGCGACGAGGTCGTGCCCGCGCACCTCGGTCGAGACGAAGGCCTTGCCCACAAGGTCAGGACCGCCCTCAGCCACCCCGACGCCACAGGCGGCGAGGAGGCTGGCAGCGAGCACGAGCGAGCCGGCGGGCACGGCGCGCCCGCGGCCTGCCACCCGGCCCCTGCGGCGAGGGCCGACCCTCCGGCGAGCGTTCACGGCAGCTTCCGCCTCACGCGCGCTCAGCCGGCCCCCAGCTCGTCGGCGAGCTCCTTCTCGTCCTCCTCGGAGAGGGAGGTCTGCAGCACGGTGCCACCGAACTCACGCATCGCAGCGGCGAACTTGTCCTCGGTGAGCTTCCCGGCCATGACCACGACGGCGGCCTTGCCGGGTTCGAGCATGTTCTCGACCCGCTCCTTGAAGGCATGGTCGATGCCTGACTTTCCCAGCTTCCCGGTCACGGCCCCCAGGGCGCCACCGAGCAGGAGCCCGACGCCGGGCACGAGGAAGAGCAGGCCGAAGATCGCGCCCCACAGCGCGCCGGAGGCCGCGGAGGCGCCGACGATCTTTGACGGGGTGTCCACGTGCTTCTTGCCCTCGGCGTCGACCTCGACCACGGCGAGCCCGGTCAGGTTCACCACGAAGTCCCGCTGCAGGTCAAGGACCTTCGCGTACGCCTGCTGCGCCGTGGCGTGGTCGTCATATCCCAGGATGATCAGCTCGGACACGTCGGACTCCTTCTTCTCGGTGGTCAGATTCTTCGAGGTTGACCGCTGCTTCTCGGTTCTCCTCGGTGCGTGCGCCGTCCTAGCCTCTCGCCCATGCCCGGAGCGTGGCTCATCCGGAACGGATGGTCCGGTGAGGGCCGGGACCCGAAGGCGTCGCGGGTTCGTTTCGCCACGTCGTGGTCCGTTGGCGATCGGTCCTCGGCCGGAGTTCACTTCCCTGACCGGGCCATGCGCTCGCTCGTCTGGAGGTGTCCGATGGCCAGGACGGACCGGATCGCACAACCCTTGGGCACCCGCACGCCGTACCGGGGTCGGTGAGACCTGGCCGGTGCGTGTGGACAGCTACCTCGCCGACGGCGTCGATCCCGCCGACGTCGACCGGTGGGTGCAGTCGGCCTCGGTCCTGCACTCCAACGGCGACGCGCTCGACATCGTCGTCAAGGACGGCCGCATGGTCGGGGTCCGGGGCCGCGCGGGCGACCGAGTAGGTGCGCGAGAAGGCCGCCGACCTGATGGGGCGCCGGGGTGAGGTTGCGCTGCCCCTGCTCCGGGACCTGCGCGGCATCTACACCGGGGCTGCCGGGGTCTGCGCCGACTGGGAGCTCATCGCCCATGCGGCGCAGAGTCTGAAGGACACGGAGCTGGTCGAGCTCGCCCAGCGTTACGGGGCCGAGAGCAAGCGCCGGATGAAGTGGGCGAACGGCAAGCTGAAGGAGTCGGCCACACAGGTCCTGCTGTGGTGTGCGGCCCGGCGGGGGGCCCGCCGTGAGCCGTCGCGCCGGCCGCCGTCAGGACCGGCGGCCGCGCAGCGCGATCACGGGTGCAGAGAAGAACGCGAGCCCGAGGACAAATCCGAAGTCGTACCAGTTCCCGTTGTTGTCGACCTCGTAGATGTTGACGGTGTCCGTGAAGAGGGACACCAGGAACGTGATCGGCAGGATGATGCCCTGCCACAGGCCCCACCAGAACCCGTAACCGCGGGGGCTCACCTCCGGGTTCAGGCCCGCTGCGCACGCCCCCAACAGCAGGAGCCCGGCCGCAACCAGGCCGACGATCACGAGTGTCCTCCTCGCTACCGACATGACCTCACCTCCACGCACACTCAACCGCGCGCCACCCCAGCGCGTCGAGTGCTTCGCGTCCAATGCTGAGGCCACACCGCCGCTCAACCTGCGTGCCTCGCCGCCGAGCGGCGCCTTGCGTCGTGGAGGCTCAACTCTTTCGCCGCGGGCGATCAACGCTTAGCACTCTCCATGTGAGAGTGCTAAAACTGGAGTCATCAGCCGCCCGGTCCGAGAGCTACGGACCCCGGCGGGACCGACCCGGACCGTCCGGGCCAGGAGCACGTGGAGGTGGTACCCATGGCCAACCGTTACGACCCGTTCCGCGACGTCGACCGATGGCTGACGAACGCCCTGCGACAGGTGCCCTCGTCGCCCGGCATGCCGCTGGACCTCTACCGCGAGGGCGAGAGCTTCGTCGCGAAGGTGGACCTGCCCGGCGTCGACCCGTCGACCATCGACATCGACGTCGAGGAGCGCACCCTGACGATCCGGGCCGAGCGCAAGGAGCAGGGCGAGGACGTGCAGTGGCTCTCCCACGAGCGCCCCACCGGCACCTTCGCCCGCCAGCTCTCCCTGGGCAGCGGCCTCGCGCTCGACCGGATCGAGGCCGGCTACGCCGACGGCGTGCTGACCCTCACGATCCCCGTGGCCGAGGAGGCCAGGCCGCGCAAGATCCAGGTGAGCCACACGGGCACACCGACCAGGATCGAGCAGCCGGCCGGGGCCTGACCCCGGTCGGGGCCTGACCCCGGTCGCGGGTCGACGCCGCACGAGGCAACCCTGCGCACCCGGCGACGGCGCCACGTGGCGCCGTCGCCGTTTGCGGGCCCCACGCCTGGTTCGTACCGTTCCCGTGTGCGGCATGTGGGGCACGAGCGCGCGCGGCGGACGGCGACCTTGCTCGCGCCCGTGACGGTGCCGGTCTCGATGTCCGCGGCGTTCGCGCTGCTCGGGCGGAGGCTGCCCGCCCGCCGGGCCTACGCCGTCGGCTTCGCCGTGTACTGGCTCGGCTGGGGCACGGCCTTCCCGCTGTGGGTCCTCGGCCCGCGTGAGGCGTGGCGGTGGCTGGGCGGTGGCCGGCGCCCGCACGTCGGCGAGGCCGTGCTGCTGCTCGTGCCGCTGGCCGGGGCCGTCGCCACCGAGCTGGTCCCGCAGCGCCGTCTCGTCACCGCACGGGTGGCCGCGGTCATGGTCGCCACCGCCACGGTCAACGCCGCGTCGGAGGAGCTGCTGTGGCGCGCGCTCTTCCTTGCCCAGTTCCCGGACGACGCGGCGCGGGGCCGTCTCTGGCCGTTGGCCGGCTTCACCGTCTGGCATCTCGCGCCTCAGCTCGTGCTCCCGTCCCGGCGCGGGAGGCTGCCGTTCCTCGGCGGCGCACTGCTCGTGGGCGCCGCCGCCACCGCCGTCGGCGCCCGCTGCGGCGGCCTGCGCACGGTGCTCGTGGCGCACATGGCAACCGACGCGTGCGGGGTGCGGGCCGCGCGATTTCGGCTGGGAATGCCGGTGCCGCCTACGATGCACCCGTGACCCAGAGCCCGCCGCCGGCCCCTGCCGCACCTGTGAGCACCGCCTACGAGGACCTGCTGCGCCACGTCCTGGAGCGTGGGACCGCCAAGGCGGACCGCACCGGGACCGGCACCCGAAGCGTCTTCGGCCACCAGATGCGCTACGACCTCAGCCAGGGCTTTCCCCTCGTCACCACCAAGCGGGTGTTCCTGCGCGGCGTCGCGGAGGAGCTGTTCTGGTTCCTGCGCGGTGAGCACAACGCGCGCCCCCTTCAGGAGAAGGGCGTGCACATCTGGGACGAGTGGGCCGGGCCCGACGGCGAGCTCGGCCCGGTCTACGGCGTGCAGTGGCGTTCGTGGCCCACGCCGGACGGGCGGCACATCGACCAGGTGCAGCAGGTCCTCGACACCCTGCGCACCAACCCGGACTCCCGCCGGATCATCGTCTCGGCCTGGAACGTCGCCGACCTGGACCAGATGGCGCTCATGCCGTGCCACGCGTTCTTCCAGTTCTACGTGGCCGACGGCCGGCTGAGCTGCCAGCTCTACCAGCGCAGCGCAGACCTCTTCCTCGGCGTGCCGTTCAACATCGCCTCCTACGCCCTGCTGACGCACATGGTCGCCCAGCAGGTGGGGCTCGAGGTGGGCGACTTCGTCTGGACCGGGGGCGACTGCCACATCTACGACAACCACGTCGACCAGGTCACCGAGCAGCTCTCCCGCGAGCCCTACCCGTTCCCCACCCTGCAGCTGCGCAAGGCGGGCTCGCTCTTCGACTACACCTGGGACGACGTCGAGGTCGTCGGCTACCGGCACCACCCTGCCATCAAGGCCCCGGTGGCCGTCTAGTGCTCGGCATGATCTGGGCGCAGGCCCACGACCGGGTCATCGGTGCCGGTGGCACCATGCCCTGGCACCTGCCCGAGGACCTCGCGCACTTTCGTGCCGCCACGACCGGCTCCGCCGTCGTCATGGGGCGGGGCACCTGGGAGTCGCTGAACCCGCGCTACCGGCCACTGCCCGGGCGCCGCAACATCGTGCTCACCCGCCAGGTGGGGTTCGTGGCCGAGGGCGCAGAGGTGGTCGGCACGCTCGACGACGCCCTGCGCCTGACTAGCGACGCCTGGGTGATCGGCGGCGGGCAGGTCTTCGCCGAGGCCCTGTCCCGCGCCGACCGGCTGGTGGTCACCGACATCGACCTGGCGGTCGACGGCGACACACGCGCCCCGGCGGTCGACGACCGCGTCTGGGAGGTCGATGCCGCGGACCCCGACCGCGGCTGGCACACCGCCGCGAACGGCCTGCACTACCGGTTCACCACGTTCCACCGCCGCGCGTCGTAACGCCCCTCTCGGGTCGACCACCCGGGGTATCGCTGCGTCCGGTAGTTCCCTCAGGACATCCCTGAGAGAACTCCTACCGGCTCCTACCGGCGCCGAGGTGCTCCCTACGCGCCTGCGCCAGCCCCCCGGCACCGGCTGCGGCGCCGGCCTGGCCTTGCCTGGCCTGGCCCGATAGGGGCGCCCGATATGCTTGGTTTCGGACGTTTGCCTTCGAAATCTGGAGTGTCATGAGAACCGCACGTCGCACCGCGCTGCTCGGCGCCGGCATCCTGGTGGCCGTCGCCCTGGCCGCCTGCTCCTCGCCCGAGGACGGCGCCGCAGCGGCCGGGGCCACCGGGGACGCAGCCACCGTGGCGGCCGAGGCGGGTACCGACGCACCACCCGCGACGAGCGCCAGGGTCGCCGACATCGACCCGGCCGACGTCGTCGCCGAGCAGACCTACACGGTGCCGGGCAGCCAGGACACGGTCACCGTGGGCCTGCACTCGCTGGTGGTGGACGGTGAGGTGATGACGCTGCACCTGTTCTTCACGCCTGAGTTCTCCTCGGTATCCGACGACGCCGCGATCTCCGTCTTCGACATGGTCGGCTCCGGGTTCGGTCCCACGCTGGTGGACCGGCAGAACCTCAAGGAGTACACGATCCTCAGCGAGAACATCACCACCGACTGGGAGGCCGACCAGGTCTACACCGAGGCCACCAACGGCGAGCCGGTGCTGTGGTGGGCCGGGTTCGCCGCCCCGCAGGACGACATCGACACCATCGACGTCCGGGTGCTCGACGAGCTGCCCGAGTTTACCGACGTGCCGATCGTCCGATGAGCCCGTCACCCTTCGCCCACCCCTACAGGCTGCGGGCACGTGCCCGCGCGGGTGACGCGGGCGCGGGAGCTGCGCGCGCCGGCGTCGCGGGCGTGGGAGTTGCGCGCGCCGGCGTCGCGGGCGCCCTCGTCGTCACCCTGGTTGCGACGCTCGCACCGGCGGCGCACAGCTTCACGTCACCCGACGAGCTGCCGGAGCCCACGGCGGAGCTGCTCGCCCGGTCGGTCATCGCGTGGGACCCGACCGGCTCGGTGATCGCGTGGGACACCGCGGACACAGTGCGCAGCGTCGAGCAGGTGCAGACCGAGGGCGCACAGACCACGATCACCCTCGCCACGGACGTCCTGTTCACGCCGGACAGCGCCGAGCTGCCCACGACCGCCGCCGGCCGGGTCGGCGAGCTCGTCGGCCAGATCCCCGACGGCGCGGCGGTGCAGGTGCACGGGCACACCGACTCCGTCCAGGGCGCGGTGGACAACCACCGGCTGTCCACCGCCCGGGCCGAGGCCGTGGCCGCCGTCGTCCGGGCCGAGCGACCCGACCTCCTCCTCGACGTCGCCGGCTTCGCCGCCACCCGGCCGGCCGTGACGGAGAAGCCGGAGGATCCCTCGACCCGGGCGGCGAACCGCCGGGTGGAGATCGTCTACGCGGGCTGAGCGCCGCGACGGCCCGCCCACGAGCTCGTGGGCGGGCCGTCGTCGTCGGGCTGCGGCGCTCGCGCGCCGCGCAACCGGCAGGTGCTCGCGGGTCAGGCCGCGGCGCGGATCTCGATGAGGTTGTTCCAGGGGTCGTTCAGACGCAGCACGGCGCCGTCGTGACGAAGCTGGACCCCGTCGGCCGCCAGCCGGCCCGACACTGCGGCAACCTGCTCGGTGCTGGGCAGCACGATGTCGACCGTGCCCAGGCCCAGGGCGGGCACGCGCGGGCCGGCGCCCGCGCTGTTCCAGGTGTTCATCGCCATGTGGTGGTGGTAACCACCGGCGGAGACGAACAGCGCCTGGTTGCCGAGGCTGGTCGTCTCCTCAAAGCCCAGCGTGCGCACGTAGAAGTCCCGCGCGGTGGCCACGTCGCCGACCTGCAGGTGCACGTGACCGACGACGGCACCGGCCAGCCCGGAGGCGGGCGTGGTGGGGATGGTGGGGTCGGCCGTCGCGATGATCTCGCGGGCGGCGTCCGTGAGGTGCTCGGCGAGGAAACGGTTGGGGTCGAGCCACTTGGTGCCCATCTTGACCTGGCCGTTGGTCCACTCCCACGTCTCGCGGGGGCGGTCGACGTACAGCTCGACGCCGTTGCCCTCCGGGTCGGTGAAATAGAAGGCCTCGGAGACGTCGTGGTCGCCGGCGCCGGCGTAGGTGCCCGGCGCCCGGACCGCGACGGACGCGAGGACGGCGGCCAGGGCGGCCTGGTCCTCGAAGAGGATCGCGGTGTGGAACAGGCCCGCGCTGCGCGGTGAGCCGGGCGGGAGCGAGGGGTCGTGCCGCAGCACGAGCAGCGGCGTGCCATGACGACCCATCACCACCTCGTTGCCTTCGGCCCGCATCACCGTGAGCATGACGGCGTCGCGGTAGTACCGGGTCATGAGGTCGAGGTCGCCCACGAGGAGGGTGACGGCGCCCATGGAGGTGCTGGCCGGCAGCAGCTCCTCGACGGCGCGGGTGGGCGCGGGGGCGGCGTGCTGGACGGTCTCGGTCATGAGGACTCCTCGCGAGTGGGACGGATCATTACTTGATGCTTCAACATCTGCTGCGCCCACAGTATTCCTCGCCGCCGCCCTGGTCCACACCTGGCCGCGTGAGCCCGGTCATGTCCACGACGCCGGGCGGGCCGTACGGGCTCACGATGGCGCGGGGCGGCCGGCTGCGACGCTACCCCGCTGGTGGACTTCCGTGATTTGGGCACTGCACTCTTCACCGAACGGCTCCGGACCCATGCAGACCGGTCCCTATTGTGTAGATCTACATCGTAGACTTACTATGTAAACATCGCGTAGCAGAACACGCATCGTCAGCGGGTGCCGACCCGTTCAGCACCACTCACACGAACCGTGTCGCCCTCCGGCCCCAGCCGAGAAGGACGCGACGAACGCGTTGTGACCGTCGCGTGGATTCGCGTGCATCGCCCGGACCAACCGAAGTGGATACCCCACTTCGGGAGAAGAGGCCACCATGGCTGCCCACTCCCCGCTCCCCGAGCCCGAGCCCGGCACCGTCGCGCTGTTCGCCCTGGAGGATCGCGTCCGCCTGGTGCTCTCCGGCGAGCTCGACCTGGCCACCAAGGCAGACCTGCTCCGAGCTGTCCGGGAGGCCGTGCGGTACGACCAGCCGGTCGAGGTCGATACCCGCCACGTCACCTTCATGGACTCGTCAGCGATCACTACTTTGAGCCGGCTTACCCAGCACACCGACCAGCGCCCCATCTTCATCAGCCCGTCCGACGTGGTCCGGTTCCTGCTCGACGTCACCATGATCGGCGAGCTCGTCGACGTCGTCGACCACGACGGGGCCCTGCCCGCCGCCACCGCCGTCCACCAGGCGTCGGTCACCACATCAGCTTGAGCCCGCACCGGCCGCTCTCGGCCGGGCCCGGCCACCCCGCACGCTTCTCTGGCCTGGCCTGGCCTGGCCTGGCCGCTGCACTCCGCACGCTCTTGGCCTGGACGCATTCACCACGACTCGTAAGTCAGCCCAAGATGCGGCCTCCGGTCGCACAGGTCAGGCTGCTACCTCCCGTGGCGCACACCCGGTCCAGCCGACCGCCCCCGTGCCGCCTTCTCATTTCCCCAGAACGGATCTCACATGACTGCACCGCGCACGAACGCCACCTCCGCGACCCGCGACACCCGACGGGCCAGGACCACCGGGCTCGCCGCAGCGGCCGCCGGCATCCTTGTCTTCAACATCTCCCCGTTCATGAACTGGGTCAACCCGGCCGACGGCGCCGACCCCCGAACCGGGTACGAGACCGACTCCCTCGTGCCCTTCATCGCCTACCTCGGCCTGGGCCTGCTCCTCGCCCTGGTCTACGCCACCAAGCGCGCACGCCGTGGCCAGCACCGCGGCCTCACCCTCGTCACGATGGCCGTCGGCATCGCCGCGACCCTGCAGTGCCTCGCCTTCGCCATCAACCCGATGGGCGGCCTCGAGCGCGGCGACGACCTCTCCTCCGACATCGGCGTGTGGATCGGCCTCATCGGCGCCGCGATCTGGGCCGTCGGCGCCGCCATGCTCGCCAAGGAGATCGAGGGCGACGACGACGAGCGCACCGAGAACTACACCCGCGACGACGCCCACAACGACTGACAGATGAGGGCCGCCTCACCGCGGCCCCCCGCTGAGGCGAGCGGCGCAGCACAGGCCGCTCGCCTCAGCTGTCGCCGGCGGACCCGACGCCGGCCGAGCGACAACCAGAAAGGGCCCACGTGAACACGAATCAAAAGGCAGTCGATGCGTCCGCCACCGCCGGTACTGGCGCGGTGGGCGAGCACCCCGAGCCCGCCGAGCGCCAGCGCGTCAAGCACGACGGCCCCCTGCGCACGGCGGTCGTGGTCAATCCCGCACGGGTCGAGGGCCTGGACGAGCTTCGCGCCACCATCGAAGAGACCCTGGCCGCGGCGGGCTGGCCGGTCCCGCTGTGGTTCGAGACCACGCCGGAGGACCCCGGCGCCGGCCAGGCCCGCCAGGCGGTCGCAGAGGGCGCCGAGGTCGTCTTCGTCAGCGGCGGGGACGGCACCGTTCGCTCGTGCGTCCAGGGCCTCGCCGGCAGCGAGGCCGCACTGGCCGTGCTGCCCGCCGGCACCGGCAACCTCCTGGCGACCAACCTCGGCCTGCCCGACGACCCCACCGAGGGCGTGCGGCTCGCCGTCGACCGCGGACGTCACCTCCTCGACATCGGCGAGGTCGACGGCCAGGCCTTCGCCGTCATGGCCGGCATGGGCTTCGACGCCAAGCTGCTCGAGTCCGCCTCCACCACCCTCAAGGCGCGCATCGGCTCGCTGGCCTACGTGCTCTCCGCCCTCAAGCACCTCCGCGACCGCCCGATGCGCGTCCAAATCCAGATCGACGACCACCCACCGTTCCGCCGGCGCGCACGCACCGTCGTCATCGGCAACGTCGGCCGCCTGCAAGGCGGCGTCCGACTCCTCGCCGACGCCGAACCAGATAACGGCCAGCTCGACGTCGCCATCCTCGCCCCCCGGCACCTCGCCCACTGGGCGGCCATGGCCTGGGGCATCCTCCGCCGACACGAGCACGTGCCCCGGATGGAGGTGCTGCGCGGCTCACGCATCACCATCACCAGCGACCGCGACCAACCCTGCCAGCTCGACGGCGACGTCATCGAGCCACGCCGGGTTCTCGCGGCGACCGTCCGACCCGCAGCGCTATGGCTGTGCGTCTACCAGCCCGATCGCAGCCCCGACCTCGCGGAAGGTGCACCCAAGGGCCGCTAGCGTCGACCACCGACGGGCGTCGGTCAGGCGAGGACCGCTTCAGGCGCGTGGTGGTCGGCGGACGCGACGGCTACGTCAGCCCTCATCCGCTCCACCTCGGCGACTTCCGCCCGTCCCGGCCGCATGGCGAGCAGGGCCCAGAGGATGCAGGCGAGGTCCACGACTTCCTGCAGCCACGCGCCGACGATCGCCGGCAGCATCCCGGCCGCCGCGACGCCCATCAGTCCCACCGACATGGCCACGCCGATACCGATGGCCTGCCAGGCCACGCGCATGGTTCGGTGGCCGATCTGGACGGCCCGAGCGCTGCGGGAGAGGTCGTCGATCGTGATGACGACGTCGGCGGACTCGCTGGCCGCGCTGGCCCCCCGCGCTCCCATCGCGACGCCGACGTCGGCGGCCGCAAGCACGGGCGCGTCGTTGACGCCGTCGCCCACCATCATCACCGGCCGTGGATCGGCGGCGCGCACCGCCGCGACCTTGTCCTGCGGCAGCAGCTCTGCGCGCACGTCGTCGATGCCCGCCTCGGCGCCGATGTGCCGGGCGACGTGCTCGCCGTCGCCGGTGAGCATCATCGTGGTGCGCACGCCGGCGCGGTGCAGGGAGGCCATCGTCGCCCGGGCCTCGGCCCGCAGCTGGTCGGCCAGCGCGACATACCCGGCGTAGCGCCCGTCCACCGCCACGTGCACGCCGGTGGCTCCAGCGGGCAGCCGGGACGTGTCCTGACCGGTCTCGCGCTCCACGAAGCGGGCACTGCCGACCACGACGGCGTGGCCACCCACCGTCCCGCGCACTCCGTTCGCGGGAATCTCGGTAACGTCCTCCGCGGCGGGGACGGTGCCTCCGCCGGTGCGCGCCTGGTCCACGACGGCGGCCGCGAGCGGGTGGTTCGAGTGCTGCTCGACCGCCGCCGCCAGTGCCAGCATCTCCGCCGGGGCCATGCCCTCGGTGCGGACAGCGGTGACGCGCGGTTTGCCGTAGGTGAGGGTGCCGGTCTTGTCGAAGGCGACCGTGCGTACGCGGGCCAGCTGCTCGAGTGTCCCGCTGCTCTTGACGATCACCCCGTTGCGGGCCGCACGCGACATGCCGCTCATGAACGCCACCGGGGCGGCGATGATCAGCGGGCAGGGCGTGGCGACGACGAGCACCTCGGCCATCCGGGCGGGGTCCCCGGAGACGATCCACGCGCCGACGGCCAGGGCCAGGGCACCGATGGTGAACGGCACCGCGACCCGGTCGGCCAGCCGCACGAACGGCGCCTTGGACTCCTGGGCCTCGCGGACGAGCGCGATGATGCGCTGGTACTGGGAGTCTGCCGCGGTAGCGGTGGCGCACACCTCGATGGCCTCCCCGCCGTTGATGGCACCGGAGAGCAGATCGTCCCCGTGGGCGTGGTCGACCGGCAAGGACTCCCCGGTGAGCGAGGACTCGTCGAGGCTCGCGCCGTCGGACTCCAGCACACCGTCCACGGGGACCACCTCGAAGGGGCGCACCACGAGACGGTCGCCGATCGCGACGTCGTCGACCGGTACGTCGGTGAGCTGCCCGTCCGCACCCAGCCGGTGGGCGGTGCGGGGCGCGTTCTCCAGCAGCCCGGTCAGCTCCCGCCGGGCACGCCCGGCCGCGTAATCCTCCAGCGCCTCGCCACCGGAGAGCATCAGGCACACGACGAGCGTTGCCCAGTACTCCCCCACCGCCACGGTGGAGGCGATGGCGGTGACGGCCAAAAGGTCGATCCCGTACCTGCCCGAGCGCAGGTCGTCCACCATGCCGCGCGCCTGCAAGAGCGCGACGACGGCGGCGAGGGCGGAGATGACCCATCGGGCGGCGGTCTCCTGGCCACCGAGCTCGAGCACACCGCCGATCAAACCGGCGGTGATGGTCGCGATGACCACCGGGTATCCGAGCAGGCCGCTGAGGAACTTCCGCATACGTCATTGATACGCCGGATTTACCCTTGCGTATAGCAAGGAAAGGCTCACCTCAGGAGCGCAACCGGGGCAGACCCGCCGTCGTGCGCCATTTTGTTAAGCTTGAATCATTCCATGATCCTGCCCACTGGGAACCGGGTCGAGACGCGACAGGTAAACGCTTGAACCTGGGAGCCCCACGGGTTCCAGACGCCAGCAGCGGCTCGTGGGTTCGCAACGCTGAGGCCTTTTAAGGCGGGCATGGTCTGCACAGTCGGCAATCAATGACGCATTGTTGCCTGCCGTCACCCCCTGCTCGTGGCGGCTGGTCGACAAGCAATGAACGGGCGTCGGTCGTGACCTGTCCGTATGCGCCAGAACATCACGGTCGCCCTGGGTCATCCTGCTGCTGGCCGGCGTCTTCGCCGGCGGCGTGACCGTGTCGATCGGGGTGCTCGTCCACGAGGCCTCCGTCGTCGTCGTCATCGCCGACGCCATGCGGCTTCTGCGCCGGTAGGACACCACTGCCACGGTGCCCACCACCACGAGTGCGCCGGCCGCGGCGGCAGAGCTCGCGACCCGCTGAACCGCAGGGCCGCCGGACGGGCACCGTCCGTCCGGGCCCGTGGGCCCGCGCGTAAAGCGACGTCGTCCGTGCCTGTCAGTCACAGCCAGACGCACACCGGACCGGGCAGAAGGACCTTCAGATCAGAGGATAAGTGGAGGGTGCTCGATTCCCTTTCACGAAGATCTCGTTGCCGCTTGAACGGCACCTTCACCGAGGGCGTGCAGCGCCAAGGTGGCGTGCGCATACGCGCCGCCCGCACGCATCTCGGCGGCGACCCAGATCGCCTCCATGATCTCCTCGGGGCTCGCTCCCCTGCGCGCTGCCAGCTTGGTGTGACCGTCGATGCAGTACGGGCACTGCGTCACATGGGCGACGGCAACAGCGATCAGCTGCTTGATCTTCTCCGGCAGCGCGCCGTCAGCGAACACGGCCCGACTGAACTCCTCGAACGCCCCGTGGATCTCCGGCGCCAGCTCTCTGCGCCGAGCGGCGAGCTCCGGGGTGGTGCGGTGGTACATCGTCTCGTCCATGAGATTCCTTTCATCACGGTGTGGAACGCTGGAGGGCACGGGCTCCGTGCCGCTCGCAGGCGATATCAGCCGCCTTCTGGGAGGCCCACGTCCGGCGGCCCATCCCCGGACCTGACCGACTCATCGCTCCGGCGCGTGATGCGTTCGGCGAGCATCGGAGTGCGGCCTTCGGTCTCCGGCCCGCCGTAGAGAGACTCGAGGACGCCACTGTCTGAGCGCGAGTGCTCCATGGCGGCGACCTCCGGGTGGTGCAGGTCGAAGGCCGGCCGCTCCGAGCGGATGCGCGGCAGCGAGGTGAAGTTGTGGCGCGGGACCGGGCAGGCGGTGGCCCACTCGAGGGAGCTGCCGAAGCCCCAGGGGTCGTCGACGATGACGGTGCGTGGGCCACGCTGCGTCTTGTAGACGTTGTAGAGGAACGGCAGCGTGGACACGGCCAGGATGGCGGCGCCGACCGTGGAGATCTGGTGGTAGAGCTGGAAGCCGTCCTCGGGGAGGTAGTCCGCGTATCGGCGGGGCATGCTCTGGGCGCCGAGCCAGTGCTGGACCAGGAAGGTGGTCTGAAAGCCGACGAACAACAGCCAGAAGTTGATCTTCCCCAGCCTCTCGTCGAGCATGCGCCCGGTCCATTTCGGCCACCAGAAATAGAAGCCGGAGTACATCGCGAACACGACGGTGCCGAAGACGACGTAGTGGAAGTGCGCGACGATGAAATAGGTGTCGTGAACCTGGAAGTTCATCGGCGGGCTGGCGATGATGACCCCGGTCAGGCCCCCGAAGAGGAACGTGGCGAGAAATCCCAGCGCGAAAAGCATCGGCGTCTCGAACGTGACCTTTCCACGCCACATGGTGCCTAACCAGTTGAAGAACTTGATCCCGGTGGGGACCGCGATGAACATGCTCATCAGCGAGAAGAAGCTCAGAGCAACGCCGCCCGTGGTGAACATGTGGTGCGCCCAGACGGTCATCGAGAGCGCCGCGATCGCGATGGTGGCGAAGACGAGGCCCTTGTAGCCGAAGACGGGCTTCCGCGAGAAGACGGGCAGGACCTCCGTGACGATGCCGAAGAACGGCAACGCGATGATGTAGACCTCCGGGTGGCCGAAGAACCAGAAGAGGTGCTGCCACAGCAGGGCCCCACCCGCATCGGGGCTGTAGACCTGTCCGCCGAGGACCCGGTCAACCGCCAGGCCGAACAGGGCTGCCGCCAGCACCGGGAAGGCCATCAGCACCAGGATCGACGTGATGAGAGCGTTCCAGGTGAAGATTGGCATCCGAAACATGGTCATGCCCGGGGCACGCAGCGTGATGACGGTCGCGATGAGGTTGACGGCCCCGAAGATCGTCGCGAACCCGGTCATCGCCAGGCCCATCACCCACAGGTCGCCACCCAGCCCCGGGGAGAACACGGCGTTCGACAACGGGTTGTATGCCGTCCAGCCGAAACTCGCCGCACCCTTCGGGGTGAGGGAGCCACTGACCACGATGAGGCCACCGAAGAGAAAGAGCCAGTACGAGAACATGTTCAGCCGAGGAAACGCCACGTCCGGTGCACCGATCTGCAAGGGCACCATGATGTTGGCCAGACCGGTGAAAAGTGGCGTCGCGAACAACAGCATCATGATCGTGCCGTGCATCGTGAACAGCTGGTTGTACTGCTCGTGGGACTGCACGAGCTGTAGGCCAGGCGCGAGCAGCTCAGCCCGCATCAGCAGAGCGAGCACGCCGCCGATCATGAAAAACCCGAACGAGGTGACCAGATAGAGGTACCCGATCACTTTGTGGTCGGTCGAGGTCACCCACGACACGAGCGTCTTCCCCCAGTGCTGTCTGCGCGGCGGAAGTCCAGGTACGACTCCGGTGGGCAACTCAGCGGTGGCAGCCATCACAGGCTCCTTTCGATGTCAGAGCCGGCCGGCCGGCCACGGGAGCATTCCCTCGGCCACGGTGCCCCCGCTTCGACGGGCAGACAGTCAATGAGATAATTGCCAGATGGGAGCGACCGGCACCGTGCACGGACGACCTGCCGGAGCGGGTTCGACCCGGGTACGTGTGTTGCAGACGCTGCGTGACGTGCCCGAGGGTCTGGGTGCGCACGAGCTTGCCGCCAAGCTCGACCTGCACCCCAACACGGTGCGATTCCACCTCGGCCGGCTCGAGCAGGACGGCTTGGTGCACCGTCGGGTCGCTCACCCGAGCGTTCCCGGGCGTCCCCCGCTGCGCTTCACCGCGGCCCCGCAGCCCAACGCGCTCGGCACACGGCGAGAATTTCGGGCTCTGGCAGAGGCACTGGCCAGCGTCCTCGCCGATCAGGTGCCCGGAGCGCCCGAGCTGACCGAACAGACGGGCCGGGCTTGGGCGCAGCGTCTGACGGAAGCCTGGACCGGCCCACCACCTGACGCGAACGAGGCGATCGACATGCTGGCCGACGCCTTGGCCGGCATCGGATTCGATCCGCAGATCACGTCGGACCGTCACCAGCTCTCGCTGTTGCAGCGGCACTGCCCGTTCCTCGAGGTCGCGCAGGAGCACCGGGACGTCGTCTGCTCGCTGCAGCTGGGAGTGATCCGCGGCGTGCTCGAACGTCTGGGCGCGCCCGTCGAGGTCACGCGCTTGGTGCCCTTCGCCCTTCCCCAGGGATGCTTGGTGCAGTTCACGCAGAAATAAGCGTTCCGGATCGCCGTGCCACGTACGAGCAGACGGGATCCGTGTCGTCGACGATCGGCGCCGACCTGAGCGCGCCCACCGGCTGTCCATGGAGTCACCGAAGGCTGGGCCCGTGGTCAAGGCAAGGCACGCACTTCGCGACGTAGCGCTCGCCGCGCGGCTCCCGTCGCACATGCCCCCGTTCGTCCGGTCCGGGAGTCGCGGCGAACCCGCCCCCGCCGGGACGACACGGGGACGCCACCGGGCACACAACGGGCGCTCGTGCACCCAGGTTCGGCCGCTTGCCACCGATGCACGAAACCCAAGTTCGTCGCTCACATCTGCCTCCACATGTAGGCCCTTGCATCCTCCGACGTTCCGGGAGTTAATACAAGGAGTAGTTGTACAAAGAGGAGGCGGGTGTCATGAATTCACGTGGCGCGTCGGGGTCGCCACAGAGTCCGACCGAGGGGCGTCACGCCGAGCTGTCGTCGCGGCTGACTGAGCACGCCTACGCCCTGATCGAGGCCGTGGCGCGGGCAACGGATACCGCCCCGCGAGCACCGTCCATCGAGCACGTCGTAGCCATGCGCCGCGAGTTGTCGGACTACCTCAACGGGGAGGTCCTGCCCCATCTGCGCACGGAGGAGGAAATCCTCTACAACTTCGCCCGGGGTGCCGGGCAGGGGACGCTCGTCGCCTCGATGGAGGTCGACCATCGGGCCATGCTTCGCCAGGTCGAGCAGGTTGACCGGGCCGCGAGCCCGCTCGATGCGGCCATGGCGGCCCGGGCGGTGCTGCTGCTGTTCGCCCTGCGGATCGAGAAGGAAGAGGAGGTGCTTCTACCCGGCCTCGCTCAGGTCGGGATCGACGCGGCCCTGGTGCTGGGCCGTCCTCACCACGTGCTCGGCACGCTGCCGCGCACGTAGCTGCTCCCAGGGGTGCGCCATGACCGTGAATACCCAGGACGAGACGGTGCTCGCACGCAGCCGTGGCGGGCCGGCCGAGGTGGTCGACCATGGCAGGACCGGGCCCCGCCGGCGCCGGCCTGCGGCAGAGGCTGGTGCGCCCATCGACTACGACGTCCCGCGCAAGAACGAGGACGGCGTCCAGGTGAACGCGACGACGGACGTCGAGGTCCGGCGTCCGCAGGGCTGGGCCGGGGTCGACGAGGAAGATCTCGTCGCCGGGGAGGGGCTCGAGCTGCCCGGGGCCGACCTATCGGGCGAGGAGCTCACCATCGAGGTGGTGCCACAGCAGACCGACGAGTTCGTCTGCACGCGCTGCTTCCTCGTCCACCACCGCAGCCAGCTGGCCGGCGACGTCGCCGGGCAGCCGGTGTGCAACGAGTGCGGCGCATGATCCAGGCCCCGCACGTGAGGTACGCCCGGCAGCAGTGCACGGGCCAGTCCGAGTCCATCAGTCTCGGCAGCAGTGATCGCCAGAGCACGACACCGGTAACGGGACACAACCAACACAGGGAACGCGCGCCATGCAGGCGCACCCCGGGAGGACACCATGACCATCCGCGTCGGCATCAACGGCTTCGGCCGCATCGGCCGCAACTTCACCCGCGCCGTGCTGGCCGAGGGCGCCGATATCCAGATCGTCGGTGTCAACGACCTGACCGACACCCGAACGCTTGCGCACCTGCTGAAGTACGACTCGGTCCTGGGCAAGCTCGACGAGGAGGTCACCTCCACCGAGGACTCGATCAGCGTCGGGGCCCTGAGCTTCCGGGCGTTCTCGGAGAAGGACCCGTCTGCACTGCCCTGGGGCGACCTGGGGGCGGACATCGTCATCGAGGCGACCGGCCGCTTCACCGATGCCACCAAGGCCCAGGTGCACCTCGACGCCGGCGCCAAGATGGTCATCATCTCCGCACCGGGCAAGAACGAGGACGCGACGTTCGTGATGGGCGTCAACCACACCGAGTACGACCCGGCGAAGCACCACATCATCTCCAACGTCTCGTGCACCACCAACTGCCTCGCCCCGCTCGCGATGGTGCTGGACGAGGAGTTCGGCATCGTGCACGGGTTGATGACCACCATCCACGCCTACACCGCCGACCAGAACCTCCAGGATGGCCCGCACAAAGATCTGCGCCGGGCCCGCGCCGCAGCCATCAACATCGTGCCCACCACCACCGGCGCCGCGAAGGCCGTCTCCCGCGTCCTACCGAACCTCAAAGGCAAGCTCGACGGCTACGCCCTGCGGGTCCCCGTCCCCACCGGCTCCGCCACCGACCTGACCTTCACCGCCGCCAAGCCCGTGAGCGTCGAGGCCGTCAACGCGGCGATGAAGAAGGCTGCCGCGAGCCCCCGGTGGCAAGGCCTGCTGTTCTACACCGAGGACCCCATCGTCTCCTCCGACATCATCGGCGACCCACACATCTCCATCTTCGACGCGGGCCTGACCAAGGTGACCGGGGACCTGGTCAAGGTCGTGAGCTGGTACGACAACGAGTGGGGCTACGCCCACAGCCTGGTGGAGATCACCACGTACGTGGGCGAGCGCCTCACTGCCGAGACGGCCCGGAACGCCCGGCCGTCACGGGCCAGGCGGCCCGACGGCGTCCACCCACCGTTGGTCCGGCGAGGGAGCCGACCATGACCGTCAACAGCTTCGATGCGCGCGGCGAGCTGCAGGTGGGTGACCGGACCTACGAGATCTTCCGGCTCGACCGGGTACCGGGCGCTGCCCGGCTGCCGTACAGCCTGAAGGTCCTGCTGGAGAACCTGCTGCGCTGTGAGGATGGCACGGCCGTGACCGCCGAACAGGTCACCGCCCTTGCCGGCTGGGACCCAGCGGCGACCCACGGCGCGGAGATCCAGTTCACCCCCGCGCGGGTGCTGATGCAGGACTTCACCGGAGTGCCCTGCGTCGTCGACCTCGTGGCGATGCGCGACGCGATGGCCGCGTTCGGCGGTGACCCACAGCGGATCAACCCCCTGATCCCTGCCGAGCTCGTCATCGACCACTCGGTGATCGCCGACGCCTTCGGGCCCGGCGCCTTCCAGATCAACGCCGACCTGGAGTTCGCCCGCAACCAGGAGCGCTACCAGCTGCTCCGGTGGGGCCAGCAAGCCTTCGACGACTTCCTCGTGGTGCCACCCGGCACCGGGATCTGCCACCAGGTCAACCTCGAGTACCTCGCCCGCGTGGTCTTCACCCGGGAGGCGACGGCGGCGTCGGGACTGCCGCAGGCCTATCCCGACACGTTGGTCGGGACCGACTCGCACACCCCCATGGTCAACGGCCTCGGAGTACTGGGCTGGGGCGTGGGCGGCATCGAGGCGGAGGCCGCCATGCTCGGTCAGCCGATGAGCATGCTCATCCCGCAGGTCCTCGGCCTCAAGCTCACCGGTGCGCTGCCCGACGGTGCGACCGCGACGGACCTGGTCCTCACCGTCGCCCAGCTGCTGCGGGAGGAGGGCGTGGTGGGCAAGTTCGTCGAGTTCTACGGCCCGGGTGTGGCCGGGGTGCCGCTGGCCAACCGAGCCACGATCGGGAACATGAGCCCCGAGTACGGCTCGACCTGTGCGATCTTCCCCATCGACCACGAGACGCTGCGCTACCTGCGCCTGACCGGCCGGCCCGAGGCGCAGGTGGCCCTGGTCGAGGCCTACGCCAAGGCCCAGGGCCTGTGGCACGACCCCGACCACGACCCGGTGTACTCCCAGACCATCGAGTTCGACCTGGGCTCCGTCGTCGCCTCGATCGCCGGGCCGAAACGCCCCCAGGACCGCATCGCCCTGTCCCAGGCGCGCCGGGTGATCGGGCAGATCCTCGCCGAGGGGTCGCAGGTGCCAGCCGAGCTCGTGGGCCTGGACGAGGCGTCCGCCGAGTCCTTCCCCGCCTCGGACCCCATCGCGTTCGGGCGCATCGAGGACCACCAGCGCCCGGTGGACAGGTCCCGCTCGCGCACGGACACGGCCTGGCCGTCCGCCGCGGTGCCGGTGACGATCGGCGGCCGGTCGGTCGACGTCGACCACGGCCACGTGGTCATCGCCGCAATCACCTCGTGCACCAACACCTCCAACCCGTCGGTGATGCTCGCCGCCGGCCTGCTCGCCAGGAACGCCGTCCGGCGGGGCCTGACCAGGCGCCCGTGGGTCAAGACCTCCCTCGCTCCTGGATCCCGGGTGGTCACCGACTACTACGAGCAGGCCGGCCTCACCCCCTTCCTGAACCAGCTCGGTTTCGACCTCGTCGGCTACGGCTGCACTACCTGCATCGGCAACTCCGGCCCGCTGATCCCGGAGGTGAGCGCGGCCGTGACCGCGCACGACCTGAACGTCTCGGCGGTGCTCTCGGGCAACCGCAACTTCGAGGGCCGCGTCCACGCCGAGACCAAGATGAACTTCCTCGCTTCACCGCCGCTGGTGGTCGCCTACGCCCTCGCCGGGACGATGAACATCGACCTCAGCACCGACCCGCTCGGCCACGGACCCGACGGCGAACCGGTGTACCTGCGCGACCTCTGGCCCAGCGCCGACGAGGTCGAGGCGGTGGTGGGCCAGGTCGTGCAGGCCCGCATGTTCACCAAGGGCTACGCCGACGTCTTCGCCGGTGACGAGAACTGGCGCAGCCTCGACCTGCCCTCGGCCGAGATGTTCGCCTGGGACGAGACCTCCACGTACGTGCGGCGCCCGCCCTACTTCGACGCGATGTCGCGCGAGCCCGAACCACTGCGCGACATCACCGGCGCGCGGGTGCTGGCGATGCTGGGGAACTCCGTCACCACCGACCACATCTCCCCCGCCGGCGCGATCCGCAAGGACTCCCCCGCCGGCCAGTATCTCCTCGACCATGGCGTGAAGGTCCGCGACTTCAACTCCTACGGCTCCCGGCGTGGGAACCACGAGGTGATGATCCGCGGCACCTTCGCCAACATCCGCCTGCGCAACCAGCTGGTCCCCGGCACCGAGGGCGGGTTCACCCGCCACCTGCCGGGTGGGGCGCAGATGAGCATCTTCGACGCCGCCAACGCGTATGCGGCCGATGGCGTGCCCCTGATCGTGCTCGCCGGCGCCGAGTACGGTTCCGGGTCCTCCCGCGACTGGGCTGCCAAAGGCACCGCGCTGCTGGGCGTCCGGGCCGTGCTCGCCGAGTCCTTCGAGCGGATCCACCGGTCCAACCTCATCGGCATGGGCGTCCTGCCGCTGCAGTACCGGCCCGGGGACTCCGCCCAGAGTTTCGCCCTGACCGGGGAGGAGACGCTCACCATCACCGGGCTCGCCGGCGCCGACGCCGTGCCCAGCGAGGTCACGGTCCGGGTCGAGAACGACGGCGCACAGCGCGAGCTCACGGCGCTCGTGCGCATCGACACTCCCGCCGAAGGGGAGTACTTCCGCCACGGCGGCATCCTGCGATACGTCCTGCGCCAGCTCCTGACGAGCGAACGGGGGGAGGCCAGCTGACGACATCACCACGCGAGCCCACCCGCCGAGATCAGGTGGCTGTCCGCCCCACCTGGACGCGACGCAGACGGGGCGCGGACGAGCAGAGATTCACAGCGAGACCACAACGGAATCAGGAGGCCAAGCGATGAGCACGTCAGCAAGGCGCGTGGACCCGGCGGGAAGAGGACATCCCGCCCGTGGACGTTTCGACCAGGGGCAGGCCAACGACACGGAGCTCGGTGCCGAGACGAAGAAGCCCCGCGGGCGGTACGACGACGGCGAACCAACCGGCATCCGCCCACAGCGCAGAACGCGGCGCAGCCGCCACGAGGGGCGTGGCCGTTACGACGAAGGTCAGGCCGAACGCGAGAGCCTCGTGGCCGCGATGAAGAAGGCCGACGGACGCTACGACGACGGCGACCTGACGGCAGCCGCCGTCGAACACTGAGAGGGAAGGAGCAGGACGGTGGCGCTTCCCAGAACGAGGCTGCTCGACAGGAAGGTCGTCGCCGAGGGCACCATGGCGTTCTACTTCGAGAAGCCGCCAGGTTTCGAGTACACAGCTGGTCAGTTCGCCGACTACACGCTGCTCGACCCCGCCGAGACCGACGCCGAGGGCGACACCAGGGGGTTCTCGCTGACCAGCGCCCCGTACGAGCCGCGACTGATGGCCACCACCCGTCTCCGCGACACCGCGTTCAAGCGCGTCCTGAGGGACCTGCCCATCGGCGCCGAGCTCGCACTCGACGCGCCGTACGGCTCCTTCACGCTCCACCACAACGTGGCCAGGCCCGCGGTCTTCCTCACCGGCGGGATCGGTATCACCCCGGTACGCAGCATCGGGCTCCAGGCTGCCCATGACCGCACCGCCCACAAGATCATCGTGCTCTACTCCAACAAACGGCCCGAAGATGCCGCGTTCCTCGACGAGCTCCGCGGACTCGACGAGACACACGGGAACTTCACCCTCGCCGCCACCATGACCCAGCCGGAGACCTCACGGCTCGGCTGGGACGGCGAGACGGGCCACGTGGACACCCCCATGCTCTCGCGGTACATCGACGACCTCACCGCCCCCGTCTACTACCTGAGCGGCCCCGCGACCATGGTCAGCGCGATGCGCGGGGTGCTCACCGCCGCGGGCGTCGACGCGGACGACATACGGACCGAGGAGTTCACCGGCTACTGACACTCCCCGTGCCCGTCCCTCCACCTCCCTCGGCCTGCCAGGCCGCCACGTCGTCCATAGCTGTTGACAACCAGTGGCGGTGGGAGGAGTGTAAAAGCAAGGTTCATCACTTTTAGAAGGAGAGATTGCGATGACTGCCAACGCCGCCAGGACCCCGGTCTCCCAGGGAACAGGCAATGTCTTGCTCCGGGCCCGAACGGACCCTGCTTACGGAGCGTTCGCCCTGCTGCGCATCGGCTTCACGGTCCTGCCGATCGTCTTTGGCGTGGACAAGTTCACCAACGTGCTGACGAACTGGGAGGCCTACCTCGCCCCGTGGATCGTCGACCTGCTGCCATTCAGCGCGGGGACCGCCATGCTCGTCGTCGGGGCGGTAGAGATTCTCGCCGGGGTCCTGGTGGCGCTCAGGCCGCGCTACGGGGCGTACGTGGTCGCACTGTGGCTCGCCGGCATAATTCTCAACCTCGTGACGTCCGGTGACTTCTACGACGTCGCCCTGCGCGACTTCGGGCTCCTGCTCGCCGCGCTCACCCTGGGCCGGCTCGCCAGCGTCTACGACCCTGCCCGCCGGACCCCCGCCGTCGGCACCCGCTGAGGCAAAGACCACGAACCGGATCACCGTCGGACCGGCGTCGTCCTGCAGCGACGGCGCCGGTCGGCGGCGGTGGCCGCCCGGGCCCGCGAACGTCCCCCGGGCGACGGCGGTGCCGCCGGAAGTCACCCGACGGGGAGGAACGAAGGGAGATCGCGTTGGAGCAGGCCACGGTGGCGTCGGCGGTCATCTCGGTCGCCGACCTCGACCGATCGGTAGATTTCTACCGCGACGTCTTCGAGTGCAAGGTCAGCCTGCGTGAGGGAGAAGCCGCACTGATGCTGGCCCCCGGAGGCTTCCAGCTCTATCTGATCGAGAAGGGCAGTCGAGCGCAGCATCCCTCCGGCGGCATCGGTGTCCAGTACCTGATGTGGGCGATCGCCAGCCCCGCGGGGCTGGCGAGGTTGGAGCAGTCGCTGCACGCTCGCGACCGCCACACACATGCGCACACCAGCGGCGGGGTGCGGTTCGTCGAGAGTCAGGACCCGGACGGGATCCGTCTCGTCATCGCCCAGCCGAGCCCGGACGAACGTCCGCGCTCGATGCTCGACCTTCTCCTCTACGTCTGATGGCCGGGTCCCGTCCACCGTCTCGGACCACGCCTTCGAGCCCGCGTCCTGGCAACGGACCATGACGCTGGGCAGCGCGATCGGTCGGACATCGCGTCGTGCGGGCTTCGCCCCGCTGCGGTCCTACGCGGTGATCGGGGACGGTCGCACGGTCGCCCTCATCGCCGACGACGGCGCGATCGACTGGCTCTCGTGGCCGGATCTGGACTCGCCGAGCGTCTTCGCCGCACTGCTCGACCCCGAGGGGGGCAGCTTCACGCTGGCACCGACGGTGCCGTTTCGCACGACGCGGCGATACCTGCCCGGCACCAACGTGCTCGAGACGACGTTCATCACCGAGGTCGGGGTCGCACGTGTCGTCGACGCGATGACGCTCCGCGGCAACGGATTAGGTCCCTCACGAGAGCTGCAGCGCCGCATACAGGGCGACGACGGCCGCGTGCCGATGGCCTGGCAGGTCCGGCCGCGGTTCGACTACGGCCGGCGCCCCACCCACATCGCACGGCGCGCCGGTGTAGCGGTGGCCAGCTCGGGGAGCGACGCGCTGGCCGTCCTGGTGTCCCCCCTGACCAGCACCCACATCGACGCGTCGACCATCCGCGGCACCTTCGACGCCACTCCGGACACGCCGGTGCTGATCGCCCTGTCCGGCGCGCATCAAGAACCGCTGGTCTTTCCCACCCGCCGCGAGCTGGACGAGCGGTTCGCCCACACCGTCACCAGCTGGCGCGAATGGACGGCCACGCTGACCCTCCCGGGATCCTGGCGAGACGCGGTGGCGCGGAGCGCACTTGCACTGAAGCTGCTGGTGTTCGCCCCATCCGGTGCGGTGGCCGCGGCCGCGACCACCTCCCTGCCGGAGGAGCTCGGCGGCGAGCGCAACTGGGACTACCGGTTCTCGTGGGTGCGGGACTCGGCGTTCACCCTGAGCGCGCTGCTGCGCCTCGGGTGCGCGCCGGAGGCGCAGGCGTACCTGTGGTGGCTGCTGCAGGCGACGCAGCTGACCCACCCCCGGCTGCAGCCGCTGTACAGGCTCGACGGTGGTCCGACCGCCACCGAGAGCGTGCTGCGGATGGCCGGTTACCGGGACTCGGGGCCGGTGCGGGTCGGCAACGCCGCCGCCCGCCAGCACCAGCTGGACTCCTACGGGGAGCTGCTGCAGACCGTCTGGCTCTACACCGAAAGCGGTGGGCGGCTCGACTCGGAGATCGGACGGCGGATGGCCGAGATCGCCGACCTGCTCTGTCGCTCGTGGCACGAACGCGACGCGGGGATCTGGGAGGTCCGCAGCGCGCCCGCACACTTCACGCACTCCAAGATGATGTGCTGGGTCGCCCTGGACTGCGCGGGCCGCCTGGCGGATCGTGGCCTCATCCCGGACAAACATCGCGCCCGGTGGCGCGCCGAGGCCGAGACGTGCAGGGACTTCATCGAGCAGCGCTGCTACTCCGAAGTGCACCGGAGCTACACCAGGCACGCCGATGGTGAGGAGCTCGATGCCAGCGTGCTGCTGGGGCTGCTCTCAGGTTACGGCGAGGCCGGCTCCGCACGCTGGCACACCACCGTCGACGCGCTCCGCCGTCACCTCGGCCACGGCCCCTACCTATACAGGTACACCGGCGAGGACGGCCTGACAGGGAGCGAAGGTGCGTTCGTCAGCTGCTCGTTCTGGCTCGTCGAGGCTCTCGCCCGCACCGGGCGGGCAGCCGACGCCACGACACTGATGGACGAGCTCATCACGTTGTCCAACGACGTCGGGATCTACGCCGAGGAGATCGACCCGGAGACGGGTGCCTTTCTCGGCAACCTTCCGCAAGGCCTGAGCCACCTGGCCCTCATCAGCGCCGCCACCGCGATCGCCGAGGAACGAGCGAGATGAGCGTCTGGGCTGCCCTGGCCGGCGGCTTCGTCGGAACCGCCGTCCTCACCACCGTGCTGCGCGCCGCCAGCGAGGCACATCTGACCCGGATGGACCTGCCGTTCCTGCTGGGCACGGTCGTCACCGCTCACCGGACGCGGGCGAAGGCACTCGGGTACGCCGCCCATTTCGTCTTCGGCCTCATCTTCTCGCTGGGCTACTACGCCATCTTCTCCGCGCTCGGCCGTCATGACTGGTGGCTAGGAGCGCTTCTCGGGCTCGGGCACGGCATTGCGGCCACCACGATCCTCATCAACGTGCTGCTGCCCCTGGTACATCCACGGATGGGCTCCCCGCTCAGCGATGCCACCACCGTGGCCCTGTTGGAGCTGCCGGGATTCCTCGCGCGCAACTACGGCCCGCAGACTCCCACGGTCACACTCCTCGCCCACGTGCTCTACGGCACGGTCATCGCAAGCTTCCTGACGCTGGCGCGCTGAGGTCGCCGACCCCGGGACGGCCACCGGCACAGCCGGCGGCGACGGCATCCGCCAGGTGGACTCCGCTGTGGCGGTCGAACACGCTCCTCGTCGGGCTACGGGTCCGTCGCGAGCGGTCGCTCCACGACGCCTGACGCGTTCGCACAGCTGTCGGTGCACGCCCCGATCGGTGCCGGTTCGCCACGGGTGGCGCCCGGACTCGCGCCCTGCTGCGGCGCGCGACGACTGACTTGGCCCTCGACCCTGGCGTGCCGGCAGTGCCGGGCGTACCGTCGAAAGCACTACGGGTCACTGGTCAACGACGAAGTGGGCGAACAGCGATGAGCATGATGACGGACATGATGAAGGCCATGCCGATGCCCTCGATGACGGGCATGAACATGGATATGACGATGATGCAGGGCTGCATGGAGGCGTGCTCGGCGGCGGCGATGGCGGCGACGATGTGTGCCGACGCCGACAGCGGCGAGAACATGGGCCGTTGTGCGTCCATGTGTATGAACACCGCCGACGTCGCCACGGCGACGATGCGCATGATGATGCGCACGGGCGGCTACGACATGAAGGTCATGTCGTCGATGATGACGGCGTGCATGGTCATGGGCGAGGCGTGCGCGGCGGAGTGTGGGAGCCACGCCGAGATGTCCGAGCACTGCCGGATCTGTGCCTCGGCGTGCCGAGCCATGGTCGAGGCGTGCTCGAAGATGATGTCCGGGATGAAGGGCTAGCGCGCCTCGTCGACCCCGATGAGGGGCCGCGCCGCGTACCAGGTGCTACCCACCGCGACCACCTCGGCCACGGGATGGACCGCGACGGGTTCGCCTACCTCAGGGGTGGCCCCGGTCATCAGCGTGCCCTCGGACCCGTCCAGCAGGGCGATGGTCAGTGCGCCCGGCTGCTGCGACACGACGAGGCCGTCGCGCCATGCGCTCGGCGAGGCGTTGGCGACAACCTCTTGGATGGGCAGGACGTCGAACAGGGTGCGGTCGATCACGTCGGTTCCTTCGGCGTTCGAAAGCTCAGGCTGGTTCGGGACCGACGCCGAAGTCTGGCTTCCGCCAGGAGACATGCGGTGTCGGGATGTGCCACCGTGCAGCGGGTGGGGTCCGCGCGCCACGGTCCAGGCGAGAAGGCCTGCGGGCGCGCTCGTCAGAGCTGCGGCTGGGTCAGCGACACATTCGACACAGGCGCCGGCGGGTCGACAGCATGTCGACGGAACCCGCGGGGTGCGGGTTCGCTGGCACTGGCCGGGCCGGGAACATGTGGACGAGTCTGCGGGAGGAGTTCGGAGAGTGTCAACGGGCATCAACGGGCCTCTCACATGGCGGACGCCGGTCATCCCCGCTCAGCCGCCTGGTCACCGGCGTCGGCCCCACCCCGGCGTGCCAGGTTTCCCGGCACGGTCAGCACATGGGCCAGCCGCTTCGACACTCCTTGCACAGTCCGGCCACCGATGCGGGCGCGGACTCCTACGTCGCCCGTCGTGGGCTTACTGAGCAGCGCCCGCGGCGCACCGCGCATCGTTCTGGCAAACCCGGTCACACGGCCTTGTCCCTGTCGAACCCGTCCAGGGGTACATTCGCACCTGGGGCACCCGTGACGCGCGGCTGGCCGCTCACACCCAGGTCGCGACGCATTCCGCTGGAAGGTCCGATGACCACGCCCAGGTTGCAGACGAGACGAAGCGCCGGAGACCCGACTGATGTCGTCGACGCGCCGCCGGACGTCGCTCGCGAGGCCGCCGGCGTACGCGGCCGTCGGCAGCCAGCGGGCTACCCCGCACCGCCCCCCGTCCCGCATCCCGGGCCGACACCCCATGTGCCCGGGCCCAGACTCCTCATCGCCTCGACGGCGGACGGACGACAAGTGACAACCAGCCACGACCCGTTCTGGGCCGCGACCGTGGTCGGGCGTTCGCTGGCGATGCCGTGCTCGACATCGGTGATCGGGAGTTCCGGATGGCCCACTGGCACGTCGCGGAGCGTGCCGTGAACGGCATGGTGGTCAGCTTCGACGTGGCGTGTCGCCCGGAGCCGGTCTGATGGCCGCCGACCCGGCCCTGGCTGACCCGGACGTTCTGGTCATCGGCGGTGGGCAGGCCGGGCTGGCGATGGGCTACCACCTTGCGCGGCGCGGCCTGCGGTTCCAGATCGTGGATTCGGGCCCGGAGATCGGCACGGTCTGGCGCTCCCGCTGGGACTCGCTGCAGCTGTTCACCTCCAGCCGTTACAGCAACCTGCCAGGGCTGCGCTTTCCGGCGCCCGCGGACACCTACCCGGGCCGGGATGACGTCGCGCACTACTTGCGGGTCTACGCGGCGACGTTCGCCCTGCCGGTCCGGCTCAACACGACCGTGACATCGCTGGCCCGCGCCGAAGACGGCGGCTACCTGGCCCGAGCCGGCGCCGACGCGGTCCACGCGCGCCACGTCGTCGTCGCCACAGGCCCCTTCCAGGTCCCCTTCACCCCGTCCGTCGCTGGGGGGCTGGCGCCGGACGTGCACCAGCTTCACAGCGCCGATTACCAGCGGCCGGAGCAGCTGCCCACGGGCCGGGTGCTCGTCGTCGGCGCGGCGAACTCCGGCTGCCAGATTGCCCAGGAGCTGTCCGCGACCCGGGCCGTGGACCTGGCAGTGGGCACCCGCATCCCGGCGGTGCCGCAGCGGCCGCTGGGACGAGACGTCTGGTGGTGGGCCTCGGCGGCGCGGCTGGACCGGGTGACTGCCGGCTCGCGAATCGGACGGCGGCTGGCCGGCCGCGACCAGATCGTCGGAACCAGCCCCAAGCAGCTCGCTCGCCGGCACGGCATCACGCTCCGACCCAGGGTCGACGCCGTGGTTGGCAGGAGCATCCGTTTCGCCGACGGCACCCATTCCGAGTACGACTCGGTCGTCTGGGCGACCGGATTCCGGACAGATGATTCGTGGATGCACGTCCCCGAAGCCACCGACGCGCACGGAACGCTGCAGCAGTCCCGCGGCATCACCCCATCGCCGGGCCTGTACACGGTCGGGAGGACGTGGCAGCACACCCGCGGCTCGGCACTGCTCGGTTGGGTCGGCGACGACGCCGCCTTCGTCGGTGAGCAGATCACGGACCGGATGAACGGCTGACGGGCATGATCGCTTCCCAGCATTCCCCCGGCCGCCCAGCGCGGGACACCACCCGGTCCTTCCGCGGCGATCTACGCGCACCTGTGGCCTGGGGCGTGGTCTGGGGTGTGCTGCAGGCGGCGTCACCACTGGCCTTCTTCTGGCTCGACGACGCCACGGTCTACGCGCTGGGGCTCGTCCTGATCGCGGCGGTCTACATCGGATTCAGCGTCGCCGACGGGCGGGGCAAGGTCATCGCCGTCGAGACGGGCGTCGCCACGGTGTTCGTCGTCACTGCCGCGGCCGCGGTGACTGGATCGGCCTGGCTGCTCGTGGCCGGGCTGGCCGGCCACGGCCTGAAAGACCTGTGGCAGCACCGCACTGGATTCGTGGCCAACACCCGGTGGTGGCCCCCGTTCTGCGCCACCGTCGACTTCGTCGCCGCCGCCCTGATCGCTGTCGCGATCCTCACTGATTTCCACGTCGGACGGTGAGCAGATCGGCAGATCCCTCCGGGTGGGGACATCGCCGGCGGCGCGCATGGCACGCCGTACTGGGTCGAGCGCACCGTCACCGATACCGACGGTAACCCGGTCCCGAACGCGCGGATCGAGGTGTGGGAGGCCGACGAAGACGGCCTCTACGACGTGCAGTACGACGACAACCGGGTGGCCGGGCGGGCCTGGCTCGCTTCGGACGAGGCGGGCAAGTACTGGTTCTGGGGCCTCACCCCTACCCCGTACCCGATCCCGCACGACGGCCCGGTGGGCAAGATGCTCGCCGCCGTGGGCCGCTCTCCGGTCCGGGCGGCGCATCTGCACTTCATGATCACCGCGCCCGGCTACCGCACCCTGGTCACGCACGTCTTCGTTGAGGGGGACCCCAACTCGCCCTCGGCGACTCAGTGTTCGGCGTCAAGGACTCCCTCATCAAGCGCTTCGAGGACCAAGCCCCCGGCACCCCCACCCCGGACGGGCGCCACCTCGGCGATGAGGCGCCTGGGCCCGCACCCGCTTCGACATCGTTCTCGCCCCCGACAACACCGAAACCTGCGGAGCCCGCACCGAGCAGCGTTGGTGTCAAACCTCCGAGGCGGCGCCCGTGAACCTCCGGCGCGGATCGTTGCGCGTCGCGCGGCCGAGCCGGCACGACCGCCCCAGAGAGGCCAAAGTGGAGGGTTTGCGGACGGTGGATCAAGTCTCTACACACCTCAGGCCCGGGAATCCTTGGATTCCCGGGCCTGATCTCGTAGCGGGGGCAGGATTTGAACCTGCGACCTCCGGACGCCGTCAGAGGCGTCGCGACCACTACGGTGTCGGGCCGAAAGCTACCGATTCACGCGGTGTGGTGCGGGATTCGCCCACACTTCCAGTTCTCAAGATAGCCCTTCGGTGCGGTGTAGGACGGACCCAATGTGGACCCAAAATGGACACTGGCCGAATCACGTCATGGCGCCCCGCTCGGGCTCGGCCCTGTGTCGACAAGATCTCCGGCGCGGGTGTGGACATGCCGCGCAGCCCATAGCCGGATGAGCTCCGACCATCGGACGCCCGCGACGTTGACGAGGTCGAGCCCCAGCTCGGACTGGAAGAGTCCTGCCATGTCGTCGAGCCGTTGGAAGAGGTTGCCCTTCCCCTTCAAAATTCGCCGAACACCTCATTTGCACCGGAGACGAAGCAGACGAGTCGCAGCTCAGGTGAACGCCCACCAGGTCGAGAGGGCTCTGGACACGATCGTGAGCCGCCTGGATGACGACAGATTGTCCGACCTCACCCTCCGGGAAACCCAGGACGGTTCAGGTGTGAGAACTTGCACCTACGGAATGCCCGTCTTGAGCGGGCGATGCGGACCTTAGACAAGTCGCATTTTCCTAGGCTAGAAGGGCATTCCCGTGTTCCGCGCCACCCGCGGCTCTCAGCCCATCGGTGGATCCAGGTTTCGCTACCCATCCTGAGGTTCTCGGTTCTTTTTGCCGCTGCTATGAAGGCCGAGGCACAGGTCAGGCAGGCTGAGGCCGGTCAGCCGTTGGCGGCTTGGAGATTTGAGGCGAGAGCCATGGTTGCGGGGGTGACGACGTCCGAGAGCACTATCACGGCCTTTTTGTGGGTGCGGTCCAGGCCGAAGTAGGAACTGTACCCACCGGTCTCGCCCGTGTGCCAGGTGATCGTCTCGCCGTCCCGCGACGTTGAGATCGCCCAGAAGAAGCCCATGTCCATGTCCGTCTCGGGGGTGCCGGTGACCGGGTCAAGCGCAGCCATACCCGGTGCCGATCCGTCCAGGATTGCTGTGGCCAGTCGTGCCAGGTCTTCGGTGGTGGAGACAGCAGCCCCGGCCGGTGCGTACGCGTTGACAACCCACGGGTGCACGCTGAGTCCTGTCTGTGACTTCCCGCCGGGGACGAGTGCCTCGTCGTCCTGGATGGCGGTGTCGTTCATTTTGAGGGGCTCGAACAAACGCGTGCGCATGAGCTCGGAGTAGCTCATCCCGGTCGCTGCGGCGACCGCCTGCCCCGCGGTCGCTGCGCCGAGGTTCGAGTACGCCCATGAGCCGCGGCCTACCAGGTTCTGCCCTCGGATCTCCTCTGTCATCTGCTCAGCGTTGGTGGTGAGGAAGTTGAGGCCCAGCGGAGCGCTCCACGCCGCGCGTTGCTGGGTTGACGGGCCGAAGTCGACGTATCCGGCGGTATGAGTCACGAGCTCGTGAAGGGTGACTGCGCCAGCGGGCGATCCGACGAGTTCAGGAAGGTAGCGGGATACGGGCTCGTCCATCTGAACCTCTCCGCGGTCCACGGCATCGGCGATGACGAGGCCGGTCATCGCCTTGGCCAGCGACCCGACCTCCATTTGCGTCGTCTGGGCAGCTCCAAGGCCCGCCAGACGCACCGGTTGCGGCGCGCCCAGATCGACGTGAGCGACCGCGATGCTTTCGAAACCGTCCAAAGCGCCCACGAGTTGTTCGGCCTGGAGCTGGTCGAGGAGTACCGGGTCGCCGGTCCCCGACGTGGACAAGGTCGGGGCGAGCAGTGCGGACGAGACGGCGACGGCGAGCGATGAGACCGCGACCGTCAAGATGAGCCGGCGGGAGGCGAGATACACGCCGCCGAGTGCGACGCCCATCAGCAATGCTGGCCAGATGTCGGCGTACGCACCTGAGTTGAGCGAATGCTGCAGCATAGCGATCGGGAGCGCGAGCAGGACGAGTGCGACGAACAGCTTTCCGGTCCACCGGCGGGCGAAGGAGTCGGTGTCCCGCATCCACAGGAGGTTTAGGGGCCTACGACGCATCGCCCCGTTGAACGTAGCTCTCCGACTCCCGCGGCCAGCGGCCTTGGTCGCACCAATTTTCTCTGTGGTCATTGCCCAATCCCGTCAACAGTGGTACGTGGCGTACCTGATCTCGGCACCGACGGCGCCAAGGTTCCTTCAATCCGGAAGGTAAAAGGAGACGTGGTGAGCGAACATCACCAGAAGTGGTGATTCATGTGGTGATCACTTGCCCGGGCTCGAGGGGTGGCGCGGACGCCTCCTCCCTCTACGACGGGCAGTTGTTACCGGGAGACAGGACCCTTCGTCGGTCCATCGTCTCCCGCGTCATGGCGGTGGGCTTCCGGCTGCCTCGCATCGTCGGTGAGATTCAGGATTCGGGCCAGGTCGACCTCGGAGGCTCCGCCGGGGAACCCGGCACGAGACAAGAGCACGGCACCGAAGGTTGCACTCCAGAAGGTCCGCACTTCACGCGCGAGCTCAGGTGACGTCGACCAGCCGTCTCGGGCGCTCCGCTCACGGATGAATCGCTCCGACCTGACGAACAGGAGATCAAGGTTGCGCTGAATGAGGTAAGTCGAGCCGGGGGAATCACCGGCGATGCCGAGTGCCGAGACGACCAGGGGCAGCGACGGCATGAGCAGCGCGGTGCGGGCGAGGACCGAGCGGAACGCCGAGACCGACTTGGCTCGTGACCCGGCCGTGCGCAGCCGCGCGGTGTCGCGCAGAAGATTGGCGAACGCTGCGTCAACGAAGAGCGCGTCCTTCGATCCGAAATGGTGCGTGATCTGGTTCGGATACACCCCGGCGGCGGCGGCGATCGCGGCCACGCTCACCTCGCTGCGCGGGGCCCGGACGAACAGATCGGATGCCGCGTCACGGATACGCGCACGGGTCGCGGCCCCTCGCGGGGACGGAGCGGGCGGCTGTCTCGGGTTGGCCACGCGTTTATTGTATGTGATACAAGTCCACTCGTTTACTTGTATCGCATACAAGAAGGGTAGACCACGGTCGCGATTACAGGCATGGGAGCAGTGACCCCACTGGGGATCGGGGTCACTGCGCTCTGGGACGGGCTGCTGGCCGGAGCGTCTAACGTCGTCGATCTCTCCGCACGAGGTGAGGACTGGGCGAACCTTCCGGTTCCGGTGGCGTCTGTCGCTCCGGAACTCGGACCCGACGTCATCGACCCGATCCGGGCGCGTCGACTCGACCGGAGCCAGGCGCTCGCTGTCGTCGCGGCGGCAGAGGCTTGGGCGCACGCCGGAGCACCGGAGGTCGAACGCGACCGTTTGGCTGTCGTCATCGGCGCCGGCATCGGAGGGCTCCAAACCCTGCTCGATCAAGACGATGTGCTCGAGAACTCCGGGGCTCGGCGGGTCTCGCCCCGCACGGTTCCGATGCTCATGGCCAATGCTGCGGCGGCCCAGATCAGCATCGAATATGGCGCCGGTGCCGGCGTGTTCACCCCGGTCTCGGCGTGCGCAGCGGGAGCCGAGGCCGTCGCGATGGGTATGCGCTTGATCGATGGCGATGAAGCCGACGTCGTCATCGTGGGCGGAGCCGAAGCGCCGATCATGCCACTTACCCTCGCGGCATTTGCCCGAGCGCAGACCTTGGCGAAGCCGAGCCGGGCGCTCGACCAGCTCTCGCGCCCCTTCGACCTGCACAGGTCCGGATTCGTACTGGGAGAGGGCGCGGGAGTGCTGATCCTGGAATCAGAGCGGCACGCCGCGGCCCGGCGCGCTCCGACCATCGCGCGCATCGCCGGCTTTGGCATCTCCTCCGATGCCCACCACATGACAGCACCCGATCCCACCGGCACCGGGCAGGTCCGCGCCATGACGACAGCCGTTCGCCGGGCCGGTCTGAAAGCTGGAGACGTCGACCACATCAACTGCCACGCCACCGGAACGGCGGTCGGCGATCGAAGCGAAGCTCTGGCCATCCGAACGGTCTTCGGCGAGCAGGTCCCCGTCACCGCCCCGAAGGCCTCCATCGGACATCTGGTCGGCGGCGCGGGCGCGGTAGAGGCCATCATCACCGCGCTGACTATCGACACCGGAATCATCCCGCCGACGAAGAACCTCGACGATGCCGATCCCGAACTGATGCTCGACGTCGTGACCACCGAGAAGCCTGGTCCGGTCTCCGCCGCACTCACCAACTCCTTCGGGTTCGGCGGTCATAACGCCGCCCTGCTTCTCTCGGCGCCATGACTGAGCGGCCTCATCCTCCGCGTTGGCCGCTCGGGACCGAAAACCAGTCGATGACACCGAAGTGCCGGACCGTGTGAATCGACACCCCAGTCCGTCCAGCGAACTTCCCGTTCTGCATCATCGATCCCTGCGACTCCTCCATCCAGCCAGTGTGCCCACCATGCCGGTGCGAGCGCTCCTAGACACGGACTGTGCTCTGCCTGGTTCAGCGCCTCCCTGAGTCATAAGGCCCGCGCAACCCTGTGGTTCATGACGCCCTCCCTAGCGCCCGCGGTCTCACGGGTTCGTGAAGAAGCGCGATGGACAGCACTGAAAGTGCCCCTGGTCACAGGGCGCCGAGGTCGAGCCGTCGGGCCTCTGCTGCGGCGCGTTCTGAGGCACGTGCGCGGGTGTAGCGGACGAGCATGTCGGTGCGGGTCCAGCCGGCGATCGCCATGAGACCGGACTCGGAGCCGCCCGCGGCGAGCCAACGGTGGGCAGCAGTGTGCCGCAGCCGGTGCGGCCGGAAGCCGTGCACGCCGGCTCGCTTGGCTCGGCGTCGCGGCGAACGGGCGAGTCCTTCGCGGCCGAACCGCTTGCCGCGGCTGCCCAGCCACAGGTCAGCGGTCCCGGCGAGCGGATGCTCCTCACGTTCGCCGAGGTAGGCCAGGAGTGCCTCGGTGGTGGCCTGCCCGATCGGGACAATCCGGCCGCGTCCTCCCTTGCCGCGGCGGATGGTGATCAGGCGCCCAAGGAGGTCGAGGTCGTCGAGCTGGAGGTCCACGACTTCGCCGGAGCGGATGGCGGTCTCGAACATGAGGCGGATGATGGCCTCGTCGCGGCGGTGGTGCAGCGTCTCCACGGCGGCTGTCGAGCCTTCGGGCACCGTGCAGGTCTTAACCAGGGCGCGCAGCTCGTCGTCGGTCAGCGGCTCGACCAACGGTGGCTCGACGCGGGGCGCCTTGACGCCGGGGAACGGGTCGGCGGGGATCTCGCCGCCGGCGGTGAGCCAGGCGGCGAAGCGGCGGACGGCGAGCTGGCGGATCCGGGCGGTGCCCGGTGCGGCGCCGGCGTCCAGCAGGCCGGCGATCCATAGGTTGAGTGCGGCGCGGCTCATCGGGAGCTGGTCGCGCTCGGCGCACCAGCGCAGGTAGCGGGTGACGCCGTCGGCGTAGAGGGTGACCGTGCCGGGCGCCTTGATCTCGGCGCGCAGCGCGGTCTGCCAGTCACTCAGTCGGTCGATAGCGTCGGTGGCGGACATGCCGATCAGGTGGGTCATGCCCACACCGCACAGCCAGCCCTCCTCGGCGCCTCGCGAGGCGGCGGCGGTGTAGGTCACCCTCGGCGGCGCCGCCGAGGGTTGTCCGGGAAACCCGTCACTAAGTGGACACTCGATCATGTCCGTAAACGCCTCCAGGCTCGGAATCCGTAGATTCCGAGCCTGGATCTCGTAGCGGGGGCAGGATTTGAACCTGCGACCTCCGGGTTATGAGCCCGGCGAGCTACCGAGCTGCTCCACCCCGCGTCGGTAAGTACAGGTTACGTCGCGGTGAAGACAGAGTGCAAATCGCCCAGACGTGCCCTCGCTCACAGCGTCACCAGGTGCGCACCCGGGCTTGCGTACGCACACCACCGACCCGGGAAGCCGAGACCGGGGCCGCCCGGAAGGGCGGCCCCGGTCACCGGGTCAGTCGGCACGTCAGGCGGCCTGGTCGCCGCGAGCCGGGCTCTGCTGAACCTCCTACGCGGCCGGTGTCTCGCCGTCGGCCGGGGCCTGCCCATCGGCCGGGGCCTCTGTGGCCGGTGCGTCCCCGCCGGCTGCGGCAATCTCCTGCTCCGCGGCCAGGGCGTCCGAGATGGCCGAGCTGAGCCGGCCCTGGGCCTCGCCGTACTTCGCCCAGTCACCAGAGGACAGCGCGGCGTTGCTGTCGGCGAGCGCCTGCTGCGCCTTGGAGAGCGCCTGCGTCAGCCGCTCCTGGGCGGCCGCCGGCACCTCGGTGGTGCCGGACGGCGGCTGCTCGCCCTCCGCCGGCGGGGTCTCGGGCTGGACGCCCGCATCGCCGGCCGCGGCACCGGAGTCGCCGCCGAAGACCTGGTCCAGCGCCTCATCGAGCGTGGAGGCGAACCCGATCTCATCACCAAAGGCCACGAGGACACGCTGCAGCAGCGGGTACGACGTGCCCGCCGCCGACTGGACGTACACCGGCTGGACGTAGAGCAGGCCACCGCCCACCGGCAACGTCAGCAGGTTGCCCAGCCGCACGTCCGAGCCACCCTGGCGCAGCAGGTTCAGCTCGGTGGAGACGGTCGGGTTCGAGTTGAAGTTGTTCTGCACCTGGCCGGGGCCGGGCACGGTCACGTCGCTCGGGAGCTCGAGCAGTCGCATCTGGCCGTAGCCCTCACGGATCTCCCCCGGAGTGTTGCCGGTCTCCGAATCCACCGCGAGGAACCCGGTGAGGATGTTCCGCTCGGTCTGCCCGCCAGGGATGAAGCTCGAGGTCAGTGAGAAACGCGCGTCCTCCTGACCGGGCATCTGCAGCGTCAGGTAGAACGGGGGCTGGGCGACGTCGCCGGTACCCGTCGGGTCGGCGGGGATGTTCCAGAAGTTCGAGCCCGAGTAGAACGACGCCGCGTCGGTGACGTGGTACTCGCTGAGCAGCTCGCGCTGGACCTTGAACAGGTCCTCCGGGTAGCGCATGTGGCTCATGAGGTCGCCGCTGATCTCGCTGACCGGCTGGATCTGGTCGGGGAAGACGTTCTCCCAGGTCTTCAGGATCGGGTCGGCCTCGTCCCACCCGTAGAGCGTGACCTCGCCGTCGTAGGCGTTGACCACGGCCTTGACCGAGTTCCGGATGTAGTTGACCTCGGGAGGTGCGGCCCCGACGGTGGTCGGCACACCGTTGACGGTGGTCAGCGAGTCGCTGACGGCCTCCTGGAGGGACTCGCGCGCGGAGTATGGGTAGTCGTTGGTGGTGGTGTACCCGTCGACGATCCAGACCAGCTCCTTGGGCGTGTCCGGGTTGTCGTCCATGTCGACGACGGCCGGGTAGGCCCGCTGGTCGAGCGTGAGGTACGGCGCGACCTTGGCGACGCGGTCGTGCGGGTCGCGGTCGAACAGGATCTGCGACTCCTCGGTGACGCGGTCGGAGAAGAGGAGCTGCATGTCCCCGAATTTCAGGGCGTAGAGCACCTTGTTGAAGATGTTGCCCACGGAGGGGCCGCCGTCGCCGGTGTAGGTGTTGTTGACCTGGCCGTTGGGGGCGTCGTCGTCGGGGTAGTCCAGCTCCCACGGGTCGGTGCCCTCGGGTGCGCCGACGATCGAGTAGTCGGGGCTGTTCTGCCCGAAGTACACGCGCGGCTCGTAGTCGCCCAGCTGTCCGACGCTCGGGATGCCCTGCTCGAAGAAGGCCGGGCGCCCGTCCGCGGAGAGGGTGTTGCCGTAGGCGGCGACGGCACCGAAGCCGTGCGTGTACACGGTGTGGTCGTTGACCCAGGTGCGCTGGTTCTGGCCCAGGCCGTTCTGGTTGAGCTCGCGGACCGCGATGACGGTGTCGCGGCTCTCGCCCTCGATCTCGTAGCGGTCCACCGCCAGGGTGTCCTGGAAGCTGTAGTACTGCCGGTTCTGCTGCAGCTGGTTGAAGGTCGGGGAGACGATGTTGGGGTCGAGCAGGCGGATGGACGCCGTGGACTGGCTGTCCGCGCGCAGCTGGCCCGCCTCGGCCTCGGTGGTGGCCGAGTAGGTCTCCGCCTTGACGTTGTCGAGCTTGTACGCCGCGAGGGTGGCGTCGATGTTGCGTTGGATGAAGGGCCGCTCGACCTCCTGGGCGTTCGGGTCAACCTGGAAACGCTGGACGACGGCGGGGTACGCCGTCCCCACCACGATGGCCGAGAGGATCATCAGGGCGATCCCCGCCACCGGCAGGCGCCAGGTGCCGCGGAACGCCGTGATGACGAAGAGGATCGCCACGACGACCGCGATGCCGGCAAGGATCGCCTTGGCGGGCAGGTTGGCACTGATGTCCGTGTAGGAGGCACCGGCGAAGCGCCCGGCGTCGCCGACGAGCAGCGAGTACCGATCGAGCCAGTAGCTTGCGGCGATGAGCAGCGAGAAGGTCGCGGCCAGCACGGCCAGGTGCACGCGTGCCGCCGCGCTCACCCGCTGCTGGCGCGGGGCGAGCGAGATGCCGCCGTAGAGGTAGTGGGTGACCACCGCGGCCGCAGCCGAGATGAACACGACGGTCATCAGGAACGAGACCAGCGAGCGGATCACCGGCAGCGTGAAGACGAAGAAGCCGATGTCCAGCCCGAACTGCGGGTCCACCTGCCCGAACTGCTCGCGGTTGAGCCAGGTCAGCACGGGCCGCCACTGGCTCGACACGCTGGCGCCGGCGAACAGGCCCAGGACGACCGGGGCACCGATCATCACCAGGCGGCGCAGCGGCTCGACGCTCTCGCGGTAGCGGTCGAGGTTGCGCTCCTCAGGCGTGGTGGGAGGGTAGATCTCGCGGCGCGAGTAGGCCAGGTGCAGGTTGAGCAGGACGGCCCCGCCCATCACTGCGAAGCCGACGAGGAAGAGAATCACCCTGGTGACCCACTCGGTGACGAGGACCTGGGTGAAGTCAAGGTGCTGGAACCACTGCACCTCCGTCCACACCTGGGCCATCGCCATGATGATGGCGGCCAGGATCGCCAGGACGACGATCGTGGGGATGAGTGCCCCACGACGCTGTCCCTCCCTCCTCGGGCTGGGCGGACGGGGGACGGATGCGGACGTCACGGAGCAGCACCTCGGGTTGATCGAGCAGGAACAGGGTGTGGACGTGGCCGGGAACGGCGCGCGGCCTTCCCCGGAAGAACGTCCGGTCCACCACCAAGGTTCCCACACGTACGGTCACCGAGGTGGCAAAGGCCACCCGCCAGAGGGCCGGCCAAGCCCGCACGGGACGGGCCGGCGCGGCTCGGCCCGCGGGTGCGCGATCATGGAGCCATGAGCGAGGAGCAGACGACGGCAGAGCCGTCCGCGCGCGAGCAGGCACTGCGCGCCGCGGTGCGGGACCTCGAGCGGCACGTGGCGTCCCTGGGCTGGGACGGCCAGGTGTTCGTCTTCGCGCTCGTGCGCACGGCCGAGGCCCTCGAGAAGACGCCGGAGCTGGCGCGTGAGCTGCCCGAGGAGGCGGTGCGCACGGCGGCCGTGGAGCCCGAGCACCTGACCGGGATCCAGCAGGAGGGGCTGCCCGACTCGGACACGCTCGAGGAGCTGCTCGGCCAGCTCGCGTGGCCGGACTCGGTGGACGGCGCCGCGGTGGTCGTCGAGCGGATGGTCGTCCCGCCCGAGGCGGAGTCCGGCATGCCGAAGGAGCCCGCCGCCGCGGTGGAGTACCTCATGAACCATCCTGACCGGCAGGACGTGCGGATGGCCACCGGCGTGCTTCGCACGGGAGAGTCGTGGTGCGCGCTGCGCAGCCGCAGCCACGACTTCGACGACGCCGTGGCCGGCTCCCCCGACGCGGTGCCCGGGCTGGTCGAGGCGCTGCGGGCCACGCTCGCCTGACGACGGCGCTGCGGGGCCACGCTCGCCTGACGACGGCGCTGGGGGCCACGCTCGCCTGATCGCGGCGGCTCAGGCCGGCGCGCACGACGGCAGGCTCGCGCCGTCGCCCTCCCCGATCGTCTCGACGGCGTGATGTGCCTCCTCCATCGTGGCGACCGCGACCACCTGGAGGCCGTCTGGCACGTGCCCGACGACCTCGTCGCAGTTGCGCAAGGGGGCGAGGAACCACTCCGCCCCGTCACGGCGGGCACCGATGAGCTTTTGGCGGATCCCGCCGATGGCGCCGACCTCCCCCGCCAGGTTCATGGTCCCGGTGCCCGCGATGTCCTGCCCGCCGGTCATCTCCCCCGGCGTCAGGGTGTCGATGATGCCGAGCGCGAACATCGTCCCCGCGCTCGGCCCGCCGATCTTCTCGATGTCGAAGCTGACCTCGACCGGCAGCTCGACGTCCGGCTCCAGGACCACGCCCAGCAGGCTGCCCTCCGGGGCGTCGGCCCCTTCGAGCGCGGGCTGCTGCTCCGGCGGCGCCATCGTGACCACCTCGACGCTCTCCTCGCGCCCGGCGCGCTCGACGCCGACCGTGACGCTGGTCCCTGGTGCCGTCGCCGCGAGCACCTCGGCGAGGTCGGAGAAGCTCCCAACCTGCGTGACGTCGCGGCCGGGCGGCTGGATGGAGATGATGACGTCGTCGCGCAGCAGCACGCCCTCGGCGCCGGACCCGGGTGCCGCGGAGGAGACGGTGAGCACCATCGGCACGGGGTACCCCAGCTCCTCCAGCGCCGCGACGGTGGCGTTGGTCTGCGAGGACGTCATCTGCGCGCCCGCCTCCTGGTCGATCTGCTCGCGTGTGCTGCCCTCGGGGAAGACCGCCTCGCGGGGCAGCACCACCTGTTGCCCCGACAACCAGCCGGCGAGCACGTCCACCGCGGTGACCTCGAAGCCCGGCCCGCCGGCGACCGACACCGTGGTGAGCCGCAGCTCCCCGCTCGTCGGATACGTCTCGGCGCCCTCGACGGTGATCAGGGGCTCGCCGTCCACCTCCCCCAGGGTGTTGACCGTGGGGCCGGGACGCTGGATCGCGTACGGCAGCGGCACCAGGACGGCGACCAGCAGCAGCAGCGTCAGCAACCCGCCGGCGACCACGAGGGTGACCGACCGGCGCGAGACCAGCTGGAGCTCCTCGAGCAGGGGCAGCGGCTCGGGCCGTCGGGGCCGACCGGCGCCGCCGTCGGCACCCGGGCGGCGCCGCGGGGCGTCGGGCTCGCGGAGGTCGGCGCTGCGGCGTCCCGGGCGGATCACCGGCTCATCATGCCGCATGGGGCTGGGGGCCTCGTCGTGCGCCCTGAGCGAACCGGCGCCCCGGCGCGCCGGCCGGCCCTGCCCCCGGGCTGACCAGCCGGTTACCGTGGTGGTCCACGACACGAGGAGCAGCAGATGAGCCAGGACCCCGCACGTCCCGAGGGCGGCGAGCAGAACAGCTGGGAGGAGCTGTTGCGCTCGATGATGGGCCCCGAGGCGGCGGAGGAGGCCATGCGCGCCATGCGGGCGAGCGGGCTGGACCCCGAGGCGATGTCACGCGCGGCGGGGCTGCCGACGGACCGCAACCAGCTGATGATGATGCTCAGCCAGATGCAGCAGCTGCTGTCCTCGGGCGGCGGCGGACCGGTCAACTGGAACCTCGCGCAGAACCTCGCCCGGCAGACGGCGCACACCGGTGGTGACCCGTCGGTGACGGCCGCCGAGGCGGAGCAGGTGCGCTCCGCTCTGACGGTCGCAGATCTGTGGCTGGACGCCGCGACCGAGCTGGCCCCGGCCGGCGGGCGTCAGGAGGCCTGGAGCCGGGCGGACTGGGTGGAGCGCACCCTGCCCACCTGGAAGCGGCTCTCCGAACCGGTGGCCGCGTCGGTCGCGCAGGCCCTGGCGGACACCATCGCCGCGCAGAGCGAGCACATGCCCCCTGAGATGCAGGCACTCGCTCAACAGATGGGCGCGGCGGAGGGCATGCTGCGCCAGCTCGGCGGCGCCGTCTTCGGCATGCAGCTCGGCCAGGCAGTAGGCACCCTCGCCCGCGAGGCGTTCGGCCCCGCGGACACCGGCCTGCCGCTCGTTGAGCAGCCGGTCTCGGCGCTCGTGCCCGCCAACGTCGCCGCCTTCACCGAGGGGCTCGACGCACCGGCTGAGGAGGTCCGGCTGTTCCTGGCCGTCCGCGAGGTGGCGCACGCACGGCTCTTCGCGCACGTGCCGTGGCTGCGCGCCCACCTGCTGGGGATCGTGGCGTCCTACGCAGGCGAGATCACGATCGACACCGAGGCGATGGAGGAGGCCGTCCGCGGCATCGACCCCACCAACCCGGAGCAGCTGCGCGAGGCGTTCTCCGGCGGGGTCTTCGCCCTCGAGCAGTCCCCCGCCCAGAAGGCGGCGCTCGTTCGGCTCGAGACGGCGCTGGCCCTCGTGGAGGGCTGGGTCGAGGAGGTGACCGCGCAGGCGGTCGCCCCCCACCTGCCCCACGCGGTGCCCCTGCGCGAGATGCTGCGACGACGGCGCGCGACCGGCGGCCCGGCCGAGCAGACCTTCGCCACGCTCGTCGGGCTCGAGCTGCGACCGCGGCGCCTGCGTGAGGCGGCCACCCTGTGGGCCCGCCTGGGCGAGGCACGCGGCGTCGAGACCCGTGACCGCCTCTGGTCCCACCCCGACCTCATGCCGACGCCGGAAGAGCTCGACAACCCGGACGGTTTCGTCGCCTCGCGGCAGGCGGCCCGAGCCGCCGAGGAGGACGTCGACGCCGCCCTGGCGGCCCTGCTCGACGGCACGCTCCCGGACGAGGCAGGTCGGTCCCCGCACGACCCGGCCCCCGGGACGTCGCCCTCCCCCGGCTCCGGTTCGCCGGCGGACGGCTCGGGCGGCGAGCCTGGCGGCGACCGCACGAAGGACGCACCCGACGACGACGCGCCCAGGGGCTAGGGCGACGCTCGGCTGCCGCGCCCTCTCGGCTGCCGTCGGCACCGGACGCACTGTCCACAGGCCGGGAGCCGACGGCGGCACCTCCCCGGTCCCGCATGTCACGCTCGTTCCCGGGCCGGTCGTCGACCGGCGGGGAGGGGGCGCACCGTGCACCTGCGACCTGGTCTGAGCGTGCTGTGGCGCGGACCGGGCGAGAGCCAGGTCGGGGTCGACCCGCGCTGCGCCGTCGTCCTCGACGGGCTGACGCCCGGCGACCAGCGGGTGGTCGAGCACCTCACGCGCGGCCCGACGCCGGCCGACCTGCAGCGCGTCGGCCGGGCCGTCGGCGTCGAGCCCGAGCGGGTGCGTGAGCTGGTCGCCCGGCTCAAGGCCGCCGGTGTCCTGGACACCCGGCCCACTCGGTCCAGCTGGTCCCTGGCGGTTCCCGACACCGAGGAGTCCTACTGGTCCCGGCTGCGGGACGACGGCGACGGCGCCGCCGTCCTCGCGGTACGCGCCTCCAAGCGGGTGGCCGTCGTGGGTCTGGACCGCGTCGGGTCCTTCCTCGCCACGTTCCTGGCCATGGGCGGGGTCGGGACGCTGCTCCTCGACGACGTGTCGGCCGTGACCGAGGCCGACCTCGGCGTGTTCCAGGCGCGGGACGTGGGTGGCCGCCGCGCGACACGTGCCGTCACCCACCTGCGCGCCGCCTTCCCGCGCCTGCGGACCTCGGCGCCGGCCGGCACGCGGCCCGATCTCGTGGTGACCGTCTCCACCGCCGTCGCCGACCCTCTGCGGTTGCGTCACCTCCGGCGGGCCGCGATCGCTCACCTTCCGGTGGTGGTCGGGGAGGTCGCCGTCGTCGTCGGTCCGCTCGTGGTGCCCGGGCGCGGGCCGTGCACGCGGTGCCTCGACCTGCACCGGGTGGACGCCGACCCCGCGTGGCCGGCCCTGGCCGCCCAGCTGCTGACGTCGGCGCCCACCGGGACGCCGGCCACGCTCGCCCAGCTGGGCGCGGCGCTCGCGGCCCACCAGGTCCTCGCGGCGCTCGACGACCGGACCGTGACGGTCACCGGCGCCACGCTCGAGGTCACCGCGCTCGACCCCGTGCCGCTGGTCCGGCAGTGGGCGCCGCATCCCGCGTGCGGGTGCGATGCGCCATCGGCGCCGGCCACTGACCCGGCCGCGGCGACGACGACCCCGGACCAGGCCGCCGCAACCACAGCGGCAACCACAGACCCAGCCGCGGTAGGGCCCACCTCGGCAGACGGGGAAGAGGACGGCGACGGGGAGCCGGCCCGCGCCGATGCCCTGGCGCCCGCCGGGTCAGGGGGCCGCGCATGACGGCGCCGCCGGCGGCCGGGCTCGTGCAGCCCCGGCCGCCGGCGGCGCCGGTAAGTGCCCTCGAGGTGGACGCGCCGCGAGAGGCGCGGCCGAGGCCGCGGACCGCAGGGGCTCAGCTGGGGCTACGCGGCGGACTCGTCCTTGCGGGGGCGGCCGCGTCCGCGCTTGCGCGCCACGACGACGCCGTCCTGGAACACCTCGCCGCCCCACACACCCCACGGCTCGCCGCGATCGAGGGCGCCCTCGAGGCATGCCTCACGCACGGGGCAGGTGCGGCACACCGCCTTGGCGCGCTCGACGTCGGCGGTGCGCTCGGCGAACCACAGGTCGGTGTCCTCGGCCTGCTGGCAGGGGGTGATGGCACCGGGTGACGCCGGGGTGGACAGCACGCCCCAGCCGGCGTCGCCGGTGAGGCTGTGCTCTGCGGTGGTGCTGGGCAGGGCCGGCCAGGACACGGACGTTCCTTGGCTGATCTGGTCGAGTAGGGCGGTGAGCTGCACGGAAGTGCTCCTGGGTTTCGTTCACTTGTCCGGGGCGTGGGCCCGCGTGACCGTCGCAGAACGACGGCGGCCGCGAGTCCCATTGAGGGTCCGCGGCCGGTGAACCTGCAGCTCGTGCAGTCTTAGTTCCGGGGGGCGGTTCCCTGGGAGGTGCCGATGGGCGCGATGCGACGACGCACCTTTGCCACGGCGGGGCCAGCGATGAAGGGGCAGGCATCGGACGCCGGCGTGTACACGGCGAGCTTGTTGCTCATCACCTCTGACACCTCCTTCGGCAGCGGGGATCCCTTTTGCTGGCTAGGCGGGGACCCGATCAACTCGGACACGTAGGACCCTAGACCCGGGTCAAGGAGCCGGGCAACGCATTATTCGAGATTCGCCCAGATTTCACCCGGGAGGATGAGCCGGGCTCGTCCCTCAGGACGATTCCCGGCCCGCGTACCGGCCCAGGCAGCACCGCGCCGCGGCACCGTCATCATGGCGGCGCCGTCAGCGCCGTCCGTCGGCGCCGCCCGTCAGCGCGCCAACCACTCCTGGACATCGATGTCCTCACCGCGCACGACGGCGAGCACCTGCGGCCCGTACGCCTCCAGCTTGCTCGCGCCGATGCCTCTCAGCACCGCGAGCTGGCGTAGGTCCTTCGGTTTGGCGGTGGCGATCGCCTGCAGTGTGGTGTCGTGCAGCACCGTGTACGCCGGCTTGCTGACGGCGCGCGCCACCTCACCGCGCCAGTTCCGCAGCCGCTCGAACAGCTCCGCGTCCTTCGGGTTGTCCTCCATGAACCCCTCGGTGCGCGCCTTGGCGGCGGCGCGGCGGGAGAGCTTGCCGGAACGGAATCCGTCTGCGCCGTCGGGCCAGACGCCGTCGAGGAAGCGTGACCGCTTCCGCGAGGCCCGCCCGCCCACGGTGCGGGCCCGCGCGAAGGACAGCTGCAGGTGCTCACGGGCGCGGGTGATACCGACGTACAGCAGCCGCCGCTCCTCGGCGATCGCGTCCTCCCCCTCGGCGAGCGAGATGGGCAGCAGGCCCTCGGAGACCCCGACGAGGAACACGGCGTCCCACTCCAGGCCCTTCGCGGCGTGCAGGCTGGCCAGCGTGACGCCGGCGACCGTGGGGGCGTGCTGGGCGGCCATGCGGTCGTCGAGCTCGGCGATCAGGCCCACCATGTCGGCGCCGCGGCTGCTGTGCAGGTCATCGGCGAGGGTGACGAGGGAGTTGAGGGACTCCCAGCGCTCGCGCACCGCACCGCGGGCCGAGGGTGGCTCCGCGGACCAGCCCACCGACGACAGCACGTCGCGCACCGCCTCGGTCAGGGGCTGGTCGGCGCTGGAGCGGGCGGCACCGCGCAGCAGCACGATGGCCTCGCGCACCTCGCGACGGGAGAAGAAGCGCTCGCCGCCGCGCACGAGGTAGCCGATGCCCGCGTCTGCGAGGGCCTGCTCCAGCGCCTCGGACTGGCTGTTGGTGCGGTAGAGGACGGCGATCTCGTTCAGCGGCACCCCCTCACGCTGGAGGGCGCCGACGCGCTCGGCGACGCCGCGCGCCTCCGCCAGGTCGTCGTCGTAGGTCTCGAAGCGCACCGGGACCGAGGAGGGGCGCTGGGCCACGAGCTCGACGGCGGCGGACGAGAGGTGCCGGCCGGCCCGGGCGAGGACCCGGTTGGCGAGGTCCACCACCTGTGGGGTGGAGCGGTAGTCGCGTACCAGCCGCACCACCTGCGCACCCTCGTAGCGGCGGGAAAAGTCGGTGAGGTAGGAGGGGGTGGCCCCGGTGAAGGAGTAGATGGTCTGCGAGACGTCGCCGACCACGCAGATCTCCCGGCGGTTGCCCAGCCACAGGTCGAGCAGGCGCTGCTGGAGCGGGGAGACGTCCTGGTACTCGTCGACCACGAAGTGTCGGTACTGGCGGCGCACCTCGGCGGCGACGTCCTCGCGTTCGAGCAGGATGCCCACGAGGAGGAGCAGGACGTCCTCGAAGTCGATGACGCCGCGCTCGTTCTTGACGTCCTCGTACACGGAGATGAGCCGGGTGATCGTGGCGTGGTCGTGGCCGGCCGCGCCCTCCCGGCCGGTGCTGGCGGCCTTGGCGGCGTAGTCCTCCGCCGTGACGAGGGAGACCTTGGACCATTCCACCTCGCCGGCGAGGTCCCGGATCGCGACCCGGTCCGCGCCCAGGCCGAGCCGGCCGGCGGCCTCGGCCACCAGGGAGGCCTTGTGCTCGGCGATGCGCGGCAGCGTGCCGCCGATCGCCGTGGGCCAGAAGTAGGAGAGCTGGCGCAGAGCGGCGGCGTGGAAGGTGCGGGCCTGGACTCCGCCGACGCCGAGGTCGCGCAGCCGCGAGCGCATCTCACCGGCGGCGCGGGCGGTGAACGTCACGGCGAGCACGGTGTTCGGGCTGTAGACGCCGGACCGCACGCCGTTGGCGATGCGGTAGGTGATGGCTCGGGTCTTCCCGGTCCCCGCACCTGCCAGCACGCACAACGGGCCGGTGAGGTGCTCGGCCACGGCGCGCTGGTCGTCGTCCAGGGCCGCCAGCAGTTCGTCGGTACTCATCCCGGCCAGTCTCTCAGCCGCCACGGACATCGTCCGGCCGCGGCCGGTCGGCGGTGCACGGCGAGGTCCGTCGACGCTCTCCACCGATGCGCGGCGGCGTGGATCGCCGGGGCCGTGTCGTCGCGTACCGGTGAGACGCATCACTTCCGCGCACGCGCCCGCGCCGTCGGGAAGAATCGGAACGGAAGTGACGTTTGAGCGGGCAACGACGGAGAGGAGTCCTCATGACGACGCAGGCGCCCGAGGCCGGCACGATCACCATGTACTCGACCACCTGGTGCGGCTACTGCCGCCGGCTGAAGACCCAGCTGGACAGCGAGGGCATCGCTTACACCGAGGTCAACATCGAGGAGGACGAGACCTCGGCGAAGTTCGTCGAGTCCGTCAACGACGGCAACCAGACCGTCCCCACGGTCGTGTTCCCGGACGGCTCGGCCGCGACCAACCCCTCGCTCTCCGAGGTCCGCAAGCGCCTGGCGACCGCCAACTGACTCCGGTCGGCCCCGCCCACCTCTGGTGGGCGGGGCCGACCTCTGCCCGGTCGCCGGTGCCCGTGCGGTGCCGCAGCCCGAAGCCGTTCACCGCAGCGGGCCGCCGAACCACTCCTCGATGAGCGCGAGCGCGATGGAGGAACGCATCGGCAGCAGCACCTCGCCGTCGCGCACCGCGGCGGAGAGCTCCTCCCGCGAGAAGAACCGGGCGGCGGTGATCTCCACGCCGTCGACGCTGACGTCGGTGCTCGCCCCCTCGGCCACCTTCGCGCGGAAGCCCAGCATCAACGACGCTGGGAACGGCCACGGCTGAGAGGCCCTGAACTCCACCTCGCCGACGGCGATCCCCGCCTCCTCCGCGACCTCGCGCCGCACCGCGGCCTCGATCGACTCCCCCGGCTCGACGTAGCCGGCGAGGGTCGAGTACCGGCGGGCCGGCCAGTGCGCGGCGTGCCCGAGGAGGACGCGGTCCTCGGCGTCGGTCACCGCCATGATCACCGCTGGATCGGTGCGCGGGTAGTGCAGGGAGTGGTCGGCGGTGCAGCGACGCACCCAGCCCGCCTCCACCACCTCGGTCATCTCCCCGCACCGGGGGCACCGCGGGTGCCGCGCGTGCCAGGCGGCCAGGGCGACGGCGGTCGTCGCCAGGCCGGCGTCGCGGTCGGGTAGGGCGTCTCCCACGTCGCGCAGGTGCGAGAACGTCAGCCCGTCGACGAAGCCCACCAGTGCGGCGTCCTCCTGGATCGGGACGCCGTCGAGGTCTCGCTCCTCCCCCAGCGTCTCGGGCAGGGTCAGGGCGAGGTAGGCGCCGTCGGCGTCCTTGCCGAGGTAGGTGAGGTGCTCGGGGTCCCAGGTGGCGCCCGCGACGTCGGACGGGGCGTGCAGGTCCAGGGCGCCGTCCCGGGAGGCCACCAGCCCGCGCCGCAGCAGGAGCACCCGGGTGGTGGGCGCGGAGACGAGCGCCGCGACGACGCCGGGCCGCGTCCGTGCCGCGGCATCGAGGTCGACGGTGGAGCGGGCCAGCGGAAGATCGTGCACCACCTCACCGTAGGGCGTCCGGGCGGACCGGAGGGGGCAGCTGCCACTGGAGTGGTCAGCTTCCATCGGACCTCCGGGCGGACCGGAGGGTCAGCTGCCACTGGAGTGGTCAGCTTCCATCGGACCTCCGGACGGACCGAACGGGTCACCCGCCGTCGAGCACACCTGCCACGTCCGAGATCAGCCAGGCCTGCTCCGCGGTGGCCCCGGAGAATACGACGAGCAGATCGGCGCCGACCGCATGGACGGACGCGCCGTCGTACGCGCCGCGGCTTGGCAGCCGGGCCCACCGCCAGTCCTCGCCCTCGCGTGAGAGCCACACCACCGGGCCTTCGTGCTCGGGAGTGCTCAGGTGCCCGGCGGCGGCGAGACCGCCCTCGACCTCGTGCGCGGCGTGGCGGACGACGCCGTCGGGCAGGCGGCCGGACTCCTCGACGGCGAGCCCGTCGCCGCTGCGCCAGGTCACCGTGGCGCCGGCCGCGCTCCCGCCGATGACGAGTCCGTCCGGGCCTGTGCGGCACCACGAGAACGCGGTCCCGACGGCACCGGCGTGGCCCCGCGTCCACACGCCCTCGACCAGCCGCCATATCGCCGCCCGTGTGCCGTCGACGTCGTCGTCCGACCAGCCCACGGCAACCAGTCCACCGTCGGGAAGCTCACAGACGTCCCTCATGGCGGAGTCGTCGCCCTCGTCGGCGTAGTCGCCGGCCATCGGGTCCAGGTACGGCCGTCCGTGGAGGTCCAGACCATCGCCGTCCGCGCCTCGTCGAAGAACAGGGTGGGTGCCACCCGGCCGAGCGCGTACCAGCTCAGGGCGACGTGTTCGAGGTGGGTGGCGTACACGAACCCACCGCCGGTGATGCCGGTGACCGCCTCCCACGGGGCGCCGGGCGCCGTCCGTACCCAGCCGGCGGTGTGCACGTCCGGGTCGCCCGCGCGGCCGGCGCCCAAGAGCACCGTGACGCCGTCCGCGTCGGCGCCAGACCCCGCGCCCGCGTCCGCGACTGCACCTGCGCCTGGGCCTACGCCTGGGCCTGCGAGGGAGGTCACCTTCGCGTACTGGCCGAGCCCGTCTGGCCCCCACGGTCCCGGGCGCACCCGGGCGCCGTCGAGCACCATCGGCGCGGCGGCGGTCCCGGTGGCCCACCCCTCCTCGAGCTCCTCGAAGTACGGACGGGACCCGACGACCCCGACGACGTCGTCGACCACGTGCACCGAGTCGACGCGGGCGGGGCGCACTGTGCCGGCCAGCGGGTGCGCCTCCAGCAGTCCGGTAGGCGACAGGGCCTGGACCTCGGCCGAGTTGGCGAAGTGGACGAGGAACCAGTCGTCGCCGTCGGGCGAGTGCCACGTCATCCCCGCGGCGTCCGCCCCGTCCACCGGCTTGCTGCGGTCCCACGCCTCCCACCTTCCCGGCGCGACACGCTCGACGGCGACCAGGTCCCGGCCCGGCGCGAGGGACGCCGCGGCGGTGACCGTGGCGTCGGCGATCGGGCGGCCGAGGGAGACGTCGTCCGACGGCTCATGCCAGGTGCCGAACTTGTCGAGGTCGAATGCCTCGGCCACCCACGTCAGCCCGTCCGCTGAGGACCAGGCCGCCGGAGACCTTGCACCACGGGTCTCGTCGTGCGCCGAGCCGGTGGCGACGTAGTCGGTACCGCTCCACACCGCCCCGGCTACGGCGGAGCGGGCTGCGGCGATCGGGTGCGGGCCCTGCCAGGTGCGGCCGGCGTCGTCGGAGACATAGGCGACCGCTGTCGACGGCCCTCCGGCGCGCCGCAGCTGGGCGGTGACGAGCAGCTGATCGCCGTGCCCGGAGGCGGAGGTCAGTGTCAGCTCCTCTTCCGCGGCGGACGGTGGCAGCGCCACCACCCGCACGTCGGTGGCGTCCTCGGCATCGACGACGACGGCCCACGCGGTCTCGTCCACGTCCTCCCCCACCGCGACCAGCGTGCTACCCACGACGCCGACGGCGTCGAAGCGCACTGCGCTCGCCGCGTCGCCGAGCGTGACGCTGCCGAATGTGCGGCGGTTGGGCGCGAGGGAGAGGAAACCCCGCTGTTGGGTGCCGTCCGAGGACCATCCCGCGACGGCGAGGATCTCTCCCGAGGACGCGCCGCTCACGCTCTCCACGTGGCCGTCGATGCCGAGCCGGCCGGGTTCGATGGCACCTTCGAGGTCGAGTCGCCACACGCCGACGTCCGCCGGTCTTCCCGGTTCCTCCACGACGCCCACGGCGACCGGAACCGGCCGGGTCCCGTGCCCGGGGAGCAAGGTCCAGCTCCACGCGGCCGGGCCGGTGGAACGGGTCTCGGGCGGCAGCGCGACCTCGGTCAGCGGGACGTCGATCCGTTGTGACGACGGCTGGTCGGGCGGCGGGGCGCTCTCCGCCTGCCCGCTCGTGCAGCCGGCGAGGGCGAGGAGCGCCACCAGGGACGTCACGAGCGCCCTCCGTGCCGACATGGTCGAGCGGGCCTGCCCCATGTGACCTCCGTGGTTGCGCACTTGTCGGTCGGTGTCGGGCTCAACGTACGGATCGAGGTGGGCCCAGGGATACGGGGGCAATGCCACCTGTGGACAGAGCCGGGCCAGCTCGTGCGACGTCGTCGTGGGTGCGCCACCCTCGCGGCTGCCGGTCGCCGTCGTCGCCACGTTGTGAGGCCCAGACCCGCAGGTGTGACGGGGCCCTAACCCGCAGACCTTTCATCCTGTTCGGCAACCGCACCGCGCCCTACGCTCGATAGCAAGATCGCTTTCCGCAAAGGAGCGGACGATGTCACGTGCGTACGACTTCTCTTCCCACCTTCCCGTCCTCGCGGATTTCTCCGCCGAGGACCGCAGGCTCGCCGAGGAGGCGCTCCGGGAGCGCGTCGCCGCACGACGCAACGCGAACGACGCGCGGGCCCGGGCGGCCGAGGAGCTGACCCGCGCCGTCGACGCGCGACTGGTCGGGCTGCTCGGCGGCGAAGGTCTGACCCAGCTGCGCCGCGCGCTGCGCCGCGAGCAGCTCGACCTTCGCGGTCTCCGCGAACCCCCTCAAGGCCTCTGGCTCGACCACCAGGAGGCGAACGCCGCCCGCAAGGCCCGCGTCGCCGCCCTCCTGCGCGGGCTCGGCGCGGACCTCCCGGACCTGCGACGGATAGCGACGGAGACCACACCGACCTGGCGACGGATCGTCGAGAGCATCCCCGACCGGTCGACCCCGGGGTTGAGCGTGGCGAGGAACCTCGACGCCTGGCTGGAACTCTCACCGCTTCACAAGCAACCGCTGCCGTGGGGTGGAGGCGGCCCCGACACGATCTTCGGGTGGCAGATCTACCGACCGCCGTTCGCCGACTTCGTCACCTCCTTCGAACCGCTGGCTTCCAGCGGCTTCCGCGTCGAGCGGCTCCACACCGTGCACCCGTATGCCGGACTCGTCGGCAACGACACCCGCATGGACTGCGACGACGCCAGCAACTGGGACTACGCGCACGCGATGGTCGAGACGCAGGTCGCGTTCGCGTTCGTGCCACCTGTCACCGGGCAGGTTGAGGTGCTCATCGACGCGCAGTGCGCTGTCGGCACACATGACTTGCGCACCGAGAACGAGTTCGGCTTCTCCACGCACTGGACGTACCAGAAGAACTACCTGATGGCCGACGTGCTCCATCCCGACGTGGCTGGACCATCGTTGGCCCTGATGTCCCAGACCTACTCCGAGACCGAGGAGGACGAGACGATCCACCGCGAGAACGTCTGGCCCGGCCAGCACTACTACGCCCGACTCTTCAGCACCGGACGCGTCCCCGGCGGGCAGTCGGTCATCGTGACCGTAGGCACGCGGACCTTCGACATCACCCGCGCTGACGACATGGAGGTCCACAGCCGCACCAACTTCCGCTGGTTCATCAGCTCCGTCGAGGTGCGGATATCACCCGAAGGCGGCGTTCTGGACCCCAGCCCGGCGTGATCGCGCCGTGCCAACGAGGATGAAGGAGTAGCCCATGGACGACCGCCGGCTCACCGACTGGATGGAGGGCTACGTACGGGCCTGGAACTCCAACGATCCGGCCGACATCGAGGCACTGTTCACCGAGGACGCCGTCTACCTGACGGAGCCGTATGCCGAGCCTTGGCAGGGCCGGAAGGCGATTGTGCGCGGGTGGCTCGAGATCAAGGATGAGCCTGGCCAGACCACGTTCCGGTGGGAACCGCTCGCAGTCGACCACGATCTCCACCTCATCGAGGGCCGCACTGAGTACCACGTCGATCCACCTCGCAACTACCGCAACCTCTGGGCGATTCGACTAGACGGTGAGGGCCGGTGCTCCGAGTTCACGGAGTGGTGGATGAAGGAGCCGCTGCCTGAGTGACGGCCGCCCGGATCGGCGGCTCTGGAACTGACGTTGATCGGCGGCTCTGGAACTGACGTTGCGGGAATCGCGTTCAGGCGGCGAGCTCGACGTTACCGATGACGCTGCCGTCCTTGCGGAGGAACACCCACTGACCGTTGCGTCGCTCGATACTGATGCCCTGAGCGTGGACGTAGTCGTGGTGGAACCAGCAAAGGAGGATGCCCAGTCTGACGCTGGTGGTCCCGAACTGCGCCCACCACCAGATCGAGTGGTGAATTTCCCCCTCACCCGGGGGCGCGTTGCACCGGGGGTACTGACATCGCTTGTCGCGGGCGATGATCGCCCTGGTCTGGGCGGCGGTGAACAGGCGCTTCTCCCGCCCGACGTCCAGCACCTCTGACTCAGGCCCGAAGACCACGCGGTGCATGTTGCTGGCGCATGCGAGCCTGCCCAGCAGCGCCGGTGGGATCGGGGAGCCGTCCTCGAAGGTGGCGGGTTCGACGCCGGACATCATCGCCGGGTCCAGCTCGGTGCCGATGGCGAGAGCCGCACCGCAGTCACAGGCGCCTTGGTCTTCGCCGTCATGCTGGTGCGTCGTAGCGGCGGCAAGCGCGGCGGTCGTGTCCGGTGCGGCGGTGGGAGTCGACGCGTGGTCCGCGAACCGGGAGCCGTCGGGCGCCATCCCGAACACGGCGCCCGGGTAGGTGCCGATCGTGCGGCAACCGGGACGGTGCTTCGGCGCGGACGCGGCGATCAGTCGCTGGAGGGTCTCGAAGGGCACCGTGACCGACAGGTGCGGCCGAATGCGAGCGCCCGGGCGTAGCACACCGGAGTCCAGTGCAAGGCTCGCGAGCCCGGTCAGGGCCGCTGCCCGCCGCTGGGCCGGTGTGCGGCTGTCGCCTTTCGTCCGCGGGCCCATCCGCGCGTCCAGCGCCGTCTGGAGCAGCTTGCCGTTCGCCGTGGAGAGCCATCCACTGGGGACGTAGCCGCCCGTGGTCTCGGCGAGGTGAAACTCCTCGGTGGCCATGTCCTCGCGGTACGCACGGTCGGCTGCCTCCGGGTCAGCCCGCAGACCCCACTGAGCGGCGGCGATGGCGAAGTCCGACGCATCGAGAGTTCGCGCGTACTCGAGCAGCATGTGCTCGCCAACCTCGGGGTCCACCAGCTTCTCGCGCCGGGACTCGGTGTTCGTGGTGTGACGGACGATCGCGCTGGCGTGATCGACGCTGATCTCCCCCGCGGCGAGAGCCTCGGCCGTCGCAGGCAGGTGGTCCCTCAGTGCCCGAGCCTGACGGATCTCCCGTGCGGCACTGGCGTGGTGCTTCCCCGACCGGCCGCGGTACCACGCGGCCATGGATCGGGCGCCGTCGACCGCCCAGGTGCCATCGGCTTCGATGGTGGCCAACGCCCGGGCAGTAAGGGCCTCGCTCTGCCGCTTGATCTTCTCCACCCGGTCCAGCACCTCGAGCACTGCCACGCCGTGGAGCTGGTGCAGCTCGATGGTGACCAGCTCCGCCAGCGTGGACTGGATCGTCGCCAGACCATTCACCAGGGCGGCGGCCGGCGTGCTCGATTCGTCTATCAATAACACCGTGACCACCCCCCTTTGGCGAACCAACTGCGAACAATCTATCGAACACACGTTCGACGCGCAAGAGGAAAGAGGCCTGTGGATTGAAGTTGCGACAGGGGTGATTGCTGCGAAGGAAGGAAGAAGAACTAAAAAAGGGGACCATCTTGACTGAAATGCTCGCGAACTCGCGTGGGACGGCGTCAGCGCGAACTTCCGTCACTGAACGCCGACGCTCCGGCGAAGTTGCGCCACTGAACTGCGAAGGCATCTATCGAGCACCAGCCCTTACCGGCCCGGACGCGGCGCACTCAAGCATGGACAGCGGCTCGCTTCACCCAACGGGGCCCCACCGGGAAGCGGTAAAAGGAAACCTAGGACCGGCTCCTGTGGAAATGGTGGCAAGAACAGCACATCGAGCCTGGCTATTGGCGCCGACACCCTTATTGCCATCATTCCCACAGAGCGGCAGCGAAGAGCACCACAACGCGGGAATGGACGCGACGACACCCAGCAGCAACCCACGTCAGAAATCAGCCGCCACGCGGCAAGAGCTAGACGTCTGCGCTGCGATCCGTCGCCGTGCTCGTACTCGGACGGTGCTCCGGGCGGGCCTGCCCGCGGCGAGCTCCGGAGATCGTGGCCTGGCCCAGCACACGGGTACCGGCGTAGGCCACGACCGACTGCCCGGGCGCGATACCGCGCAGCGGTGTGGCCAGTCGGACGTCGAGTCGACCACCCTCGGGACCCTGACCGCCCGCGCCTCCACCTGAGCCGTCACCCGTGCCGTCACCGGCGCCGTCACCCGCGCCTTCAACTGAGCCGTTACCCGCGCCGTCGTCGGCCGGACCCGCACCGGCCACCCGGCGCACCCGCGCCGCCACCGGGGCGCCGTGCGCGCGCACCTGAACCTCGACGTCGGTCCACTCCCCCGCCGCGACCTCGTCCGCGAGCCACACCGTCTGGTCGGCGGTCAACTCGTCCACGCTGAGGAGCTCGGCGGGCCCGACGACCACCTGGTTGGCCTGCGGCCGCACCTCGAGCACGTATCGGGGCCGGCCGTCGGCCGCGGGACGGGTCAGCCCGAGGCCCTTGCGCTGCCCGACCGTGTACGCGTAGGCCCCGTCGTGCCCGCCGAGCACCCGCCCGTCGGCGTCCACCACCTCACCCGGCCGGGAGCCGAGGTGAGACCTCAGGAAGCCCTGGGTGTCGCCGTCGGCCACGAAGCAGATGTCGTAGGAGTCGGGCTTCGCGGACACCGAGAGGCCGCGGGCGGCCGCCTCCGCGCGCACCTCGGCCTTCGACGGAACGTCGCCGAGCGGGAACAGCGAGCGCGCGAGCCGCTCGGGCCCCATGACGGCCAGGACGTAGGACTGGTCCTTCTCCGGGTCGGCGGCGCGGTGCAGCTCACGACGCGGCCCACCCACGCCGTCGGGCACCTCGGCGATGCGCGCGTAGTGCCCGGTGGCGACCGCGTCGAAGCCGAGCGCGATCCCACGGTCGAGCAGGGCGGAGAACTTGATGTGCTCGTTGCAGCGCACGCACGGGTTCGGAGTGCGGCCGGCGGCGTACTCGTCTAGGAAGTCGGCCACGACCGTCTCCTCGAACTCCTCCGACAGGTCCCACACGTAGTACGGGATGCCGAGGACGTCGGCGGCGCGGCGCGCGTCCCCGGCGTCCTCGATCGAGCAGCACCCGCGCGAGCCGTTGCGGTGCTGGGCACGCGAGCGGGACAGCGCCATGTGCACGCCGACGACGTCGTGGCCGGCGTCGACGGCGCGGGCGGCGGCGACGGCGGAGTCCACCCCGCCGGACAGGGCGGCCAGGACGCGCATCAGCGGTCCTCCGCGTCACGAACGGCCTGTCCGCGGTCGGCGGGGGTGCCCGCGGCGGTCACGACCACCGGGCGGGAGCCCGCGCGGCGCGTGGCGTGCGCCCGGCGGGCGTTCTCGACCACTCCGGCCAGGACCGCTACCGCAGCGTCCACGTCCGCCGCGGTGGTGGTGCGGCCGAGCGAGAAGCGCACCGCCGAGCGGGCCTGCTCCTCGGTGTGGCCCATGGCGAGCAGCACGTGCGAGGCCTCGTGCACGCCCGCCTGGCACGCCGACCCGGACGACGCGTCGATCCCGGCCATGTCCAGCCCGAAGAGCAGGGCGTCGGCGTCGGCTCCCTCGACGGTGAGGTGGGTGGTGCCGGGCAGCCGGGCTCCGTCGTCGGCCGGGCCGGTCAGGTGCACGCCGGGCACGGTGAGCGCGGCGGCCACGAGCCGGCCGCGCAGCTCGCGCAGCCGGACGGCCTCCGCCTCGTGCTCGGCGACGGCGGCACTGACCGCGAGCGCCAAGGCGCGCGCCCCGGCCACGGCAAGGGTGCCCGAACGGACGCCACGCTCCTGCCCCCCGCCATGCTCGACCGGGGCAAGGGCGAGCCCCCGCCTGGCGAGGAGGGCGCCGGTGCCCACAGGTGCGCCCAGCTTGTGGCCGGACAGGCTCAGCGCGTCGAGCCCGGACGCGTCGAATCGAACCGTGACGTGCCCGACGGCCTGCACGGCGTCGGAGTGCACCGGGACCCCGGCGGCGTGGGCGAGCGCCACCACCCGTTCCACGGGCTGAAGCACCCCGGTCTCGTTGTTCGCCCACATGACGCTCACGAGCGCGGTCTCCTGGCCGTGCGCCGCCAAGTGGCGTTCCAGCGCGGCGACGTCGAGCACGCCGTCGTCCCCGACGCCGAGGACGTCCAGCTCAGCGCCGTCGTGGGCGGCGAGCCAGCTGCCGGCCTCGAGGACAGCGTGGTGCTCGACGGCGGAGATCGCCAAGCGCGTGCGTCGCGGATCGGCGCCGCGGCCGGCCCAGAACGCACCCTTGACGGCAAGGTTGTCGGCCTCGGTACCGCCCGAGGTGAAAAGAACCTCCGCCGGCTCCGCGCCGAGGGCCGCGGCGAGCTGCTCGCGAGCCTCCTCCAGGCGCCGGCGGGCCTCGCGGCCGGCGGCGTGCAGCGACGACGGGTTGCCGAGCCGGGTGAGCTCTTCCGCGTACACGGCGGCCACCTCGGGGCGTACCGCCGTCGTGGCCGCATGGTCGAGGTAGTGCCGGGTGCCGCTCACGGTCACCCAGTGTAAAGACTCGCGCCCCGCCCCCGCTGCAGGCCCCCGCCGTCACAGGCCCCCCGCCGCGACAGGCCCTCGCTGCGGCGGGAGGATCGTCCTGCACGCGCCGCACCGATCGACGTCGACCGGGACAGCCCGCCGGCGTCAGGGAAGGAACCCCATGGCCACGTACAAGATCGGCTACTTCGTAGGCAGTCTGGCCGCCGCGTCCATCAACCGGACCCTGTCCAAGGCGGTGATCCAGCTGTCGCCGCCGGAGCTGGAGTTCACCGAGATCCCGATCAAGGACCTCCCGCTCTACAGCTGGGACTACGACAACGACTACCCGCCCGAGGGCCGTGCCCTCAAGGAGGCGATCGAGGCCTCAGACGGCATCCTCTTCGTCTCCCCGGAGTACAACCGCTCGATCCCCGGCGCGCTGAAGAACGCCATCGACTGGGGCTCGCGGCCCTGGGGTCAAAACTCCTTCGCGCGCAAGCCCACCGCCATCATCGGCACGTCCCCGGGCGGCATCGGCACCGCCGTCATGCAGTCCAACATGCGTAGCGTCCTGAGCTTCCTCGACGCCCCGCAGTTCAACTCGGAGGGGTACATCACGTTCGACGCCGACGCCTACAACGAGAACGGCGAGTGCACGGACGAGTCGACGGCGGGCTTCCTGCGGCACTACATGTCGGAGTTCGCGGCGTTCGTCGAGCGCGTGCTCGTCGCGAACGCGCCCGGGCACATCGGCGACGCCGAGGTCGACTACGCCCGGAAGTAGAGCCGCCCACCGTCTGGCGCCACCGAGCCGACAGCAGCCACTCCCGGCAGCTGCGCCGTCAACCGCACGGCCGACGGCGGCGGGAGACTCAGCCCCGCAACCGCCGGAGCTCTTCCAACGCCTGCGGCAGCACGTCGCCCAGGTCGCCCACGATCCCGAGGTCAGCCATCTCGAAGATGGGGGCCTCAGGATCGTTGTTGACGGCGATGATCGTCTCGGCGGCCTGCATGCCGGCCGTGTGGTGGATCGCGCCGCTGACACCGACGCCGATGTACAGGCGCGGCGCGATGGTCACCCCGGTCTGCCCGATCTGGGCCGCGTGGTCGATCCAGCCCTCGTCGGTGGCCACCCGGGTGGCGCCGACCGCGGCGCCGATCTCGTCGGCCAGCTCCTCCACGAGGCCGAAGTCGCCCTCCACGCCCCGCCCGCCGACGACGACGGCCTTGGCCTCGGCGAGCGGCGCGCGGCCGCCGCGGGGGTGCTCGGTGCGTGAGACGACCCGCACGGCCCTGGCGACCTCGGACAGCTCCACCGGGACCGGGACGACAGCAGGCTCGGCCGCGTCGACGGCGACGGCGTCGACGGAGGTGGGCTTGACGGCGATCACCGGCAGCCCCCGCCTGACGGTGCAGGTGGAGTCCCAGCTGCCCTGCAGCACCACCTTCGTCACCGCCAGGGAGCCGTCGTCGGCCACCTGCACGCCCGTGGCGTCGACGATCGCGCCGGAGCCCAGCGCGACCGCGAGCCGCGCAGCCACCTCCTTGCCGGCGAAGCTGGAGACCAGCAGCACGGCTGCGGGCTGGGTGCGGGCGACGACGGCGAGGACCGCCTCGGCGGCGACGGCGGCCACCTCGGCCGACTGGCCGCCCAGTTCGGGGACGGCGACCTCGGTGGCGCCGTAGCGCCCCAGCGCGGGCAGGTCTGGCGACTCGAGCGCGACGGCGACCACGTCGCCGTCGCCGGCCAGCGTGCGTGCGAGCGTGAGGACCTCGGCCGAGGGCGTGGTGAGGACGCCGCCAGAGTGGTCGACGACGACGAGGACGGGCTTGTTCAGCGCGGTCAATGTTCTCTCCTGCCTCAGACCAGCTTGTTCTCGACCAGGTACGCGGCGAGCTGCGTGCCGGCGTCGCCGGAGTCGGTGATGATCCGGCCCGACGTGCGGGCCGGGCGTGGCACGGCGGCGAGCACGCGGGTGCCTGCGCCGGCGGTGCCCACCTCAGGTCCGCCGTCGGCCTCGGCACCGGTGGTGGCGAGGCTGAGATCGTCGAGGTCCCAGATGGTCACGGGCTTCTTCTTGGCGGCCATGATCGCCTTGAAGTTGGGGTAGCGCGGCTCGTTGGCCTGGTCGGTGACGGAGAGGACGGCGGGCAGATCGGCGGCGAGCACCTCGTCGGCGTCGCCGATCGTGCGGGTGATCGTCACGGTGGTGCCCTCGAGCCGGACGTCGCCCGCCAGTGTCAGCTGGGGCAGCTCGAGGTCGGCCGCGAGCGCGGCGGGCAGCATCGCGGTGAGCCCGTCCATCGAGGCCATGCCGGTGACCACGAGATCCACCGGCGTCTCCTCACCCAGCTTGCGCACCGCGGCGGCGAGCACCCGGGCGGTGCCCACGACATCCGAGCCGGCGATGCGCTCGTCGTTGACGTGCACCCCCTGGGTCGCACCCATCTGCAGGGCGCGGCGGACGGCGTCGACGGCGTCGTCCGGGCCCATCGTCAGGGCGATGACCTCGCCGTCGGTCTCCTCGGCGAGGGTCACCGCGGCCTCGACCGCGTTCTCGTCAAGCTCGTTGAGCACGTCGTCCTCGCCGCGGACCAGGCGGCCGTCCGGGCCGAGGGTCCGTTCGGCCTGCAGGTCGGGGACATGCTTCACGCACACGACGATCCTCATGTCCCCAAGACTGCCACCCGTGCCGCTTGCGGCGAGAATCGCCAGCGGTCCCGGGAGCTGTGATGTGTGCGGCGCCAGGCCGCTCGGACCTATCCGACCGGCCGCCGCGTGGACGTCTCGGGCGACAACGAGGTGGACGTCTCGGCCGCCGCATGGACGTCTCGGCCGACAACGAGGTGGCCCAAATGGTTGGATTCTTGACCAAAATCGCCATCTCGTTTGTCGCCACGGCAGTTCAGCCGCTCAGCGGGACGGCCCGGAGCCGGTGACCGCTCAGCGGGCAGGCCGGTGAGCCGCTCAGCTCAGCGGACCGACTGGCGAGCCGCTCAGCGGGTCGGCCGGGGAGCTAAGTGCAAGCGCTCGCGCGAGCCCGGAACTGCGGTGTCGGCGCCGTGGGGTTCAATGGTCGGGTGAGCACCACCGGTACCCGCGCGGCCGGGACGGTTCAGGCGCCCGGCGGGCCGCCCGAGCCGTCCGGGCAGGACCAGACCACCCCCCAGGCCCAAGCCACTCCGGCGTCGACCGACGCGGCCCCGACCACCCCACCCCCGAGCACCACGGCTCCGGCCGGCGCTTACGCCGACCTGCCCATCGAGCGCGCTCCCGGGCGGGCGCGGAGCCCGCGTCGGCTGGGCGCCCACCTGGTGGGTGATGGCGTGGACTTCGCCGTGCACGCCTCTCGCGCCGAGCAGGTGGTCCTCTGCCTCCTGGACGACGCACCGGACGGCACGCTCACCGAGCGCCGCTACCTCTTGCGCGGACCGGTGGCGGGGGTCTGGCATGGTCATGTGCCCGGCCTGCGCGCCGGCCAGCGCTACGGATTCCGGGTGCACGGCCTGTGGGACCCGGCTTCCGGGCTCACGCACAACCCCGCGAAGCTCCTGCTCGACCCGTACGCCCGCGCCCTGAGCGGTCGGGTGGACCTGCACCCGGCCATCTACGGCCACGCCGTCGATGACGCGCTCGCGCCGGTGGACGCACGCACGACGCCGTCGGACCTCGACTCCGCGCCGTACGTGGCGCACGGTGTCGTGGTGGACGACGGCTTCGACGGCGCTGTGCCGCCCCCGCGGGTGCCATGGTCCAAGACGGTGCTGTACGAGGCGCACGTGCGCGGCCTGACGATGCGACTGCCCGGCGTGCCGGCCGAGCTCCGGGGCACCTACGCCGGCCTCGCCCACCCCGTCACCATCGCGCACCTCAAGCGGCTGGGCGTGACGACGGTCGAGCTGCTGCCGATCCACGCCAATCTCGCCGAGCCGTTCCTCACCGCCAAGGGCCTGACCAACTACTGGGGCTACAACACCCTGAGCTTCTTCGCGCCCGAGCCCACCTACGCCACCCGGGCCGCCCAGGAGGCCGGCCCGCACGCCGTCCTGGCCGAGGTCAAGGGGATGGTCGCACTCCTGCACGCCGCCGGCCTGGAGGTCGTCCTCGACGTGGTCTACAACCACACCTGCGAGGGCGGCGCGGACGGCCCCACGCTGAGCCTGCGCGGGCTGGACAACACCGGTTACTACCTGAACGACGGCGCCCACCCGGCCAACCTGATCGACGTCACCGGTACGGGGAACTCCCTGGACTTCCGCCGCACCCGGGTGGTGCAGCTCGCCCTGGACTCGTTGCGATACTGGGCCGGCGAGATCGGCGTCGACGGCTTCCGGTTCGACCTCGCCGTGACCCTGGGCCGTCACGGCGCGGAGTTCACGCCCTACCACCCGTTCCTGGTGGCCAAGGCCACCGACCCGGTGCTCGCGGAGACCAAGCTCATCACCGAGCCGTGGGACCTCGGGCCGGGCGGCTGGCGCACCGGACAGTTCCCCGCGCCGATGGCGGACTGGAACGACCGCTTCCGCGGCGCGGTGCGCAGCTTCTGGCTGGCGGACGCCGGCGCGCAGTCCAAGGGCTCCCCGGGCCGGGACCTGCGCGAGCTCGCCACCCGCATGTCCGGCTCCGCGGATCTGTTCGGGCTCGGCGAGGTGCCGGGCGGGCGCGGCCCGCTCGCGTCGGTGAACTTCGTCACCGCGCACGACGGCTTCACCCTGGCGGACCTGGTCGCGTACGACCACAAGCACAACGAGGCCAACCTCGAGGACAACCGCGACGGCACCGACGACAACCGCTCGTGGAACCACGGGGTCGAAGGGGAAGTGCTGCGCGACTCCCCCTTCGCCGTCGTCCTCCCCCTGCGGCGCCGGTCGATGCGCAACATCCTCGGCACGCTGCTGTTCTCCGCCGGCACCCCGATGCTCACCGCCGGTGACGAGATCGGCCGCACCCAGCACGGCAACAACAACGCCTACTGCCAGGACAACGTCATCTCCTGGGTCGACTGGCGCATGATGCCGTGGCGGCAGGACCTGCTGGACACGGTGAGCTACCTGCTCACGCTGCGCCGCGAGCACCCCGTGCTGCGCCCCGCGCGCTTCGCCTCCGGCCGTCCCGCGCCGGGCGACGACGTCCCCGACCTCGCGTGGTTCGACATGCGCGGTGAGCCGATGGCCGCCCACCAGTGGCACGACCCGCACCACCGCGTGCTCCAGATGCTCCGCTCGGGCCGGCCTGCCGGTGACGGCGACGCCCTGGTCGTCCTCAATGGCTCGCTCGACCAGTGCGAGGTGGCCCTGCCGCCCGGCCGCGGGCGTGACTACGAGCTGGTGTGGGACTCGGCGTGGGAGCGTCCGCAGTTCTCCCGCGCCTCCTCCGAGAGCGAGCCGATGAGCATGCTGGCCTCCCCCGGGGAGGGCGTCGAGCTCGAGGCGCTGAGCATGCGCCTGTACCTCACCCGTCCCTGAGGGCAGGGCACGACCACGTGGCCCGCCACGACGTCGCGCCCGGCCCGCCTACTACAGTTCCCTGTACCGCCGCCCACCACGGCGGCCACCCCACGCCCCCTACGGCGGCCGTCGCGCGCGACCGGTCCGCCCACGCCGCACCACGAGGACACGCATGACCACGGAGCAGACCTCCCCCGCCCTGGCCGACGACGCCGACCTGGCCGAGTCCACCAACGACGCCTCGCTGGAGCGCACCCGCCGGCGCAGCGAGGAGATCGAGCGGCAGATCGCGGCGGACCCCTCACGGTTCCGCATCCTCACCGGTGACCGCCCGACCGGGAACCTGCACCTGGGCCACTACTTCGGCAGCCTGCTCAACCGCGTGCGCCTGCAGCAGGCGGGCGTGGAGACGATGGTGCTGGTGGCCGACTACCAGGTCATCACCGACCGCGACGGCGTCGGACCCGTCCGGGAGCGGGTGCTCTCCCTCGTGGCGGACTACCTCGCCCTCGGCATCGACGCCGAGCGGTCCACGATCTTCACCCACTCCGCCGTGCCGGCACTCAACCAGCTCATGTTGCCGTTCCTCAGCGTCGTCACCGACGCCGAGCTGCGCCGCAACCCCACCGTGAAGTCCGAGCTCGAGGCCACCGGGGACCGCCCGATGTCCGGCCTCATGCTCACCTACCCGGTGCACCAGGCCGCGGACATCCTCTTCTGCAAGGCCAACCTCGTGCCGGTGGGCAAGGACCAGCTGCCGCACCTGGAGCAGGCCCGCGTCATCGCCCGCCGCTTCGACGAGCGGTACGGCCGAGCAGGCGACGGTTCGCAGCCCGTGTTCCCGCGCCCGGAGGCCCTGCTCTCCGACGCCACCAACGTGCTGGGCACCGACGGGCAGAAGATGAGCAAGTCCCGCGGCAATGCCATCGAGCTCGGTATGGACGCGGACACCACTGCCAAGCTGCTCAAGCGGGCCGTCACCGACGCCGACCGCCACATCACCTACGACCCCGTGCTGCGCCCGGAGGTCTCGAACTTGGTGCTGATCACCGCCCTGGCCACGGGCCGCACGCCCGAGGTCGTCGCCGAGGAGATCGGCGACGGCGGTGGCGCGGCGCTGAAGAAGGCCGCCACCGAGGCGGTCAACGAGATGCTCGCCCCCGTCCGCGCGCGCCGGTCCAAGCTCGCGGCCGACCCCGGGCACCTGCTGCACGTGCTGCGTCAGGGCAACGAGCGCGCCACCGCCATCGCCGAAGCCACCCTGGGTGAGGTCCGCGAGGCCATGCAGATGGTCTACTGACCCCGCTCGCTCCACCGAGCCGGCGTATCTGACTTGCCGGCGGGGCTGACGAGCGGGCTCAGCCGGCCGAGACCCGGGTGAGCGAGACCACCTGCAGGGTCAACGCCAGCCCCACGGTGAGCAGCACGACGCCGCGGGCCATCAGGGCCGGCGCGCCATGCGTGCGCTCGGGCGCCGGGGCGTAGCGCTCCACGACCAGGGCCACGAGCAGGCCGTAGAGCACGAACACCGGCAAGAACACGGCCAGCGCCAGGAGCGGCCGCTCCAGCACGCGGAACTCGGAGTCGCGGGAGAACACCGCGCCGGGCACGAGCACGAGAAAGGCGGCAAAGACGGCGGCGCGTGCCCGGTCACGGCGCGGCAGGACGCCGCGGACGGCGAGGTAGAGGAGCCCGCCGAGCACACCGACGACCAGGCCCGCCACCAGCACGTCCGCCGTGCCGGACCACGTCAGCTCGCCGATCACCCCGCCCGAGAGCGTGCGAGCACCCGTCAGCTCCGCAGGCTCGGCGACGGCGATCAGCCGCATCGCAGTCCGCGCGCCCAGCCCCCCGACGACCAGGCCCACGGAGCCTCCCACGCCCACCGCGACGAGCACGCTGCGCACCCAGGACGGCATCGTCACCGCCACCTCCCCACGCCATTGTGTGAGCGGACACCCTACGGACTTCTGCCGTCACCGTCCTGGGTTCCGAGGTGGTGCTTAGCAGGGATGTCAGGCTGCCCGTGCGCGCGAGATGTCGCCTTGCTCGGGCGCAGGAGAAGGCGGTTGGTCGGGCGCAGGAGAAGTCGGGTTCACCCGTCGCCGTTCCGGGTGGGCCGGCCCGTGGTTTCCCCTACCGTGACCGCCATGGAGAGCGTCACGGGGGTCGTGCTGTCCGCCCTGGGTCTGTTCGCGCTGTACTGGGTGGTGCGCGCGGCCGTGAAGGACGGGCTGCTGGACGCCGCGCGCGAGCGGGAGACCCGCGACGTACCCGAGCCACCGCACGACGTGATCGCCTGACCAGCGGGCCCGCCCCGACGGCGCCCGGAATGGCGAAAGGGTCCGCACGCGGATGCGCGCGGACCCTTTCGTTCTCAGCTTCTCAGCGAGGTACCAGCGGCCCCTACTGCACCGGGGTGGCGGCGAGCCCGAGCTCCGTGAACCCGACCATCGCGTCGTTCCGGGGCACCACACGCACGGTGTAGCCGAACGGGCCGGTCTCTCCCAGGGCACGCTCGCCGGTGAAGGCGTAGCGCCCGCCCTCGAAGGTCTCGGAGACCTCGAGCGGCTGCAGCCGCAGGTCTGCGAGGTTGTCCTCCTCGTCCGGGCGTCCGGCGACGACCTGGACCTCGACGTCGTCGGGCTTGAGCGCGCCGAGGGAGACGTACGCGGTCACCGCGATGCGGTCACCGAGCTGGACCACCTCGCCCACGCCGTCGGCCTCGACGTGGTCCACGCGGACGGCGGGCCACGCCTCGCGGACGCGGGCCTTCCAGTCGGCGAGCGACCGGGCACCCTCGAGCCCGGAGCCGCCGTCGAGCTGGCGGGCGCTGCCGGCGGTGGGAGTGTAGAGCCGCTCGACGTACTCGCGGACCATCCGGGTGGCCTGGACCTTCGGGCCCAGGGTGGCCAGCGTGTGGCGGACCATCTCCATCCAGTGGCGTGGGACGCCGTCGGTGTCGCGGTCGTAGAAGCGGGGCACCACGGTGTCCTCGAGGATCTCGTACAGGGCCGCTGCCTCGAGCCGGTCGCGCTGCTCCGGGTCCTCCACGCCGTCGGCGGTCGGGATGGCCCAGCCGTTGCGGCCGTCGTACCACTCGTCCCACCAACCGTCGAGGATCGAGAGGTTGAGCGCACCGTTGAGCGCGCACTTCATCCCGGACGTGCCGGACGCCTCCAGCGGGCGCAGCGGGTTGTTCAGCCACACGTCGCAGCCGGGCATGAGGGTCTGCGCCATGGCGATGTCGTAGTTCGGCAGGAAGACGATGCGCTCGCGCACCCCCGCCTGGTCGGCGAACTGGACGAGCTGCTGGATCAGACCGACGCCGTGCTCGTCGTCGGGGTGGGACTTGCCCGCCACCAGGATCTGGATGGGGCGCTCGGGGTCGGTGAGCAGCCGGGTCAGGCGCTCGGGGTCCGAGAGCATGAGGGTGAGCCGCTTGTAGGTGGGCACGCGGCGGGCGAAACCGATGGTCAGGACGTCGGGGTCGAGGACGTCGTCGGTCCAGCCCAGCTCGGCCGGCGAGGCGCCGCGGTCGAGCCAGGACTTGCGCACCCGGTGGCGGGCCTCCTTCACCAGGTTCCCGCGGAGCTTGCGACGCACGTCCCAGAGCTCGACGTCGGATACGCCGCCCTCCTCCGGGGTGAGCCGCCAGCCCTCGCCAGACTCGACCTGGTCGGCGTCGAGGTGGCTGTACGCCAGCTCGGCGAACGCCGGGTCGACCCAGGTGGGCGCGTGCACGCCGTTGGTCACCGACGTGATGGGCACCTCGGTGACGTCGAAGTCCGACCACAGCTGGTGGAACATCCCGCGCGAGACCTTGCCGTGCAGCTGGGCCACACCGTTGGCGCGCTTGGCCGAGCGCAGGCCGAGGATCGCCATGTTGAACACGGCCGGGTTGCCGCCCTCGTAGTCCTCGGCGCCGAGCGCGAGGACCTTCCGCAGCGGGATGCCGGGCAGCTCGGCGCCGCCGCCGAAGTACTCCGAGATGAGGTCGGTGCTGTAGCGGCTGATGCCGGCCGGCACAGGGGTGTGGGTGGTGAAGACGGTGCCGGCCTTGACCGCCTCGAGGGCCGTCTCGAAGGAGACGTCCTCGGACTCGATGAGCTCACGGATGCGCTCGACGGCGAGGAAGCCGGCGTGGCCCTCGTTGCAGTGGTACACGGAGGGCTGCGGGGACCCGGTCAGCCGGGCGTACAGGCGCAGCGCCCGGACACCGCCCATGCCGAGCAGGAGCTCCTGCTGCAGGCGGTGGTCGGGCGAGCCACCGTAGAGGCGGTCCGTCACCCGGCGGGCGGCGTCGTCGTTCTCGACGATGTTGGAGTCCAGCAGCAGCAGCGGCACGCGCCCGACCTGGGCGAGCCAGACCTGCGCGCTCAGCGTGCGGCCGCCCGGCAGGGGCAGCCGGACACGAGCGGCGGAGCCGTCGGCCTCGCGAAGCACGGACAGGGGCAGGTTGTCCGGGTCGAGCACGGGGTAGGTCTCGTGCTGCCAGCCGTCGCGGGTGAGCGACTGCTTGAAGTACCCGGCGCCGTAGAGCAGCCCCACACCGACGATCGGCACACCGAGGTCGGAGGCGGACTTCAGGTGGTCACCGGCGAGGATCCCCAGGCCGCCGGAGTACTGCGGCAGGGCGGCCGTGATCCCGTACTCGGCGGAGAAGTAGGCGATCGCCTCCGGCTTGTCGGCGTCGGCGAAGTCGTTCTGGTACCACCGCGGCTCGGTCAGGTACCGCCGGAGGTCGGCATCGAGCTCGCCGATGCGGGCGACGAGGGCTCGGTCCTCAGCCAGCGTCGCGAGGCGCTGGGGGTCGATGGAGCCGAGCAGCGCGACCGGGTCGCCGTGGACACGCTCCCACAGCTCGGGGTCGAGCGAGGCGAACAGTTCCCGGGTCGGCGTGTGCCAGGACCACCTGAGGTTCTGCGCGAGCGTGTCCAGCGGGGCCAGGGGCTCGGGCAGGACGGTGCGGACGGTAAATCGACGGATGGCTCTCACGGGGTCGAGTCTAGACAACTTGAAACCGTTTCATAACCTTGCAAACCGAGTTTCACGAAGAGCGGACGGTGGCGCCCCGATATGTGCGGGTGCTCTTGGCGGCGCGTTCGGCGGCGACGACCTCGCCCGGCCCGCGGGACCCGGGTCGGTGCTTGCTCCGGCAACGCCCTGGACTGCTATTTCGTCGTGCTCTCGGTAGGTTCGGGGCGTGACCTCGAAGCCGCGCAAGGAACCCCGCCGTCCCCGGTGGTTCGCTCCCTTCCGGTCGGCACCACGTGAGGCGCCACGTGAGGCGCCAGCACCCACTGAGGAGCAGCCGGGCGCCGAGGACGCCGCTCCGGAAACGGAACCGGTGGCCGCCCGGTCGCCGGACGGGCAGCCGGAACCGTCCGAGCCCGCAGAACTGGTCGAGCCCACCGAGCCCGCCGAGCCCACGGAGCCCGCCAAGTCCGCCGAGCCCGCCAAGTCCGCCGAGTCCGCCAAGTCCGCCGAGTCCGGGGGAGACGCGGCCCAGCCGCCCGCCGTGGACCTCTCGGGCGGGACGGCCGACGACGCAGCCCAGCCCCCCGCTTCGACCGATGCGAACGAGCCGGTAACGTCACCATCGGCCGACCGCGCTCCCGCGCGCGAGGACCACGCGGACGTCGTCACGGATGCCGCGACGCCCACCGACGGACCGGCCGCGCCGGACTCCGCGGAGTCGTCCGCGGACGCACCGGCCGAGGCCCCGACACACTCAGAACTACCGACCGAGGAGCCCCCGCCCACCCCGGGTGACACGCCGATGACTGCCTCACAGACCCCAGCCCCCGCGACCGCAAGCGGCGCCATCTCAGGCGGTGCCACCGCGAGCAGCGCCAGCGAGAGCGCCGCCACCGCACAGAGCACCCCCGCGCAACCAGCCGGCGCCGCCGCTCCGCAGCCCGCCCCCTTCGCACCCATCGGCCGCATCCCCGTGGTAGAGGTCGCGCCCGTCGTGGAGGACGGCCGCTGGCCCGCCAAGGGCACGGTCGGCGAGGCGTTCCCGGTCCGCGCGACCGTCTTCCGCGAGGGCCACGACGCCGTCGCGGCGACCGCGGTGCTCGTCGATCCCGACGGCCGCGACCACTCCCGGGCCCCGATGCGGGACATCGCGACGGGCCTTGACCGCTACGAGGCCTGGCTGACGCCGGACGCCCCGGGCCACTGGGGCTTCCGGGTCGAGGGCTGGTCCGACCCCTACGGCACCTGGTCGCACGACGCGAAGGTGAAGATCGACGCGGGCGTCGACGTCGAGCTGATGCTCACCGAGGGCGCCCAGCTCCTGGACCGGGCGGCGGCGCGTGACCTGCCCGCGGCCGACGTCGCCGTCCTGAAAGACGCCGCCACCGCGCTGCGCGCCGACGATCGGCCCGCCGGCGCACGGCTCGCCGCCGGCACCAGCCCGGAGGTGCGGGCCGTCCTGGCCGAGCACCCGCTTCGCGACATGGTCTCGCCGTCGGCCACCTACCCGTTGATCATCCACCGCCAGCGCGCCCTGGTGGGCTCGTGGTACGAGATCTTCCCCCGCTCGATCGGTGCGCACCGCGACGACAACGGCGAGTGGGCCTCCGGCACGCTGCGCACGGCCGCCGACGGCCTGGGCCGGATTGCGGAGATGGGCTTCGACGTCGTCTACCTCACCCCGATCCACCCGATCGGCGCCACCAACCGCAAGGGCCGCAACAACACCCTCGACGCGCGGCCGGACGACCCGGGCTCGCCCTACGGGATCGGCTCCCCGGAGGGCGGCCACGACGCCATCCACCCCGACCTGGGCACGTTCGAGGACTTCGACTTCTTCGTGTCCCGGGCACGCGAGCTCGGCCTGGAGGTGGCCCTCGACCTGGCCCTCCAGGCCTCGCCCGACCATCCGTGGGTCAGCGAGCACCCCGAGTGGTTCACCACGCGGGCCGACGGTTCCATCGCCTACGCCGAGAACCCGCCCAAGAAGTACCAGGACATCTACCCGCTCAACTTCGACAACGACCCCGAGGGCATCTACAACGCCGTCCGGGACGTCCTCGAGGTGTGGGTCGCGCACGGCGTCACGGCGTTCCGCGTGGACAACCCGCACACCAAGCCACTGAACTTCTGGCAGCGGCTGCTGGGCGAGTTCCAGCAGACCCATCCCGAGGTCGTCTTCCTCGCCGAGGCGTTCACCCGCCCGGCGATGATGCGCACCCTCGGTGCCATCGGCTTCCACCAGTCCTACACGTACTTCACCTGGCGGACCGGCAAGGAGGAGCTCGGTGAGTACCTCACCGAGCTGGCCCACGAGACCGACGACCGCCTGCGCCCCTCCTTCTGGCCCACGACCCACGACATCCTCACCCCGTACATGCAGCAGGGCGGGACGGCGGCGTTCGCCATCCGGGCGGTGCTCGCCGCGACGTCCTCCCCCACCTGGGGCATCTACACCGGCTACGAGCTCGTGGAGAACGTGGCGCGGCCCGGCGCCGAGGAGCAGATCGACAACGAGAAGTACGAGTTCAAGCACCGCGACTGGTCCCTGGCCGCGAGTCTTGGCATCGCCGACCTGCTCGGCAGGCTCAACGCCGTCCGCAAGGCCCACCCCGCCCTGCAGCGGCTGCGCAACGTGACCATCCACCCCACCAGCGACGAGCAGATCCTGTGCTTCTCCAAGCGGCTGACGGCCGAGCAGTCGCCGACGGGTGAGGAGGACACGATCGTCGTCGTGCTCAACCTCGACCCGTACACCACCCGTGAGACGTTGCTGCACCTCGACCTCGAGGCCCTGGGGATCCCGGGCGACCCGCGGGCCCCGTGGCCCGTCATGGCCGCGACGGACGAGCTCGGCGGCGAGACCTACCTGTGGGGCGCCGAGCCGTTCGTCAAGCTCGACCCGCACAGCCGCTGCGCCCACATCCTCTCGGTGAGGGCCCTGTGAGGAAGGTGGACACCGGCGCCGGCCCCTCCCCGCTCACCGCCCTGCCGACGCCCGTGGCACCGGTCGCCGACCTGGCCCGTGAGCACCGTCCCGGACTGACCGACGACCCCGAGTGGTACCGCACGGCCGTCTTCTACGAGGTGCTGCTGCGCGCGTTCGGCGACTCGCGCGGCTCCGGCACGGGCGACCTGCGCGGCCTCATCGACCGCCTCGACTACCTGCAGTGGCTGGGCGTGGACTGCCTGTGGCTGCCGCCGTTCTTCCCGTCCCCCCTGCGCGACGGCGGCTACGACGTCTCCGACTTCACCGCCGTGGCGCCGGAGTACGGCACCCTCGAGGACTTCGAGGAACTCATGCAGCAGGCGCACGCCCGCGGCATCCGGGTGATCATCGACCTGGTCATGAACCACACCAGTGACCAGCACCCGTGGTTCCAGTCCTCGCGCTCCAACCCGGACGGGCCCTACGGGGACTTCTACGTCTGGAGCGACGACAACACCCGCTACCCCGACGCCCGCGTGATCTTCGTGGACACCGAGACCTCGAACTGGACCTTCGACCCGGTGCGCCGGCAGTACTTCTGGCACCGGTTCTTCTCCCACCAGCCCGACCTCAACTTCGAGAACCCGGCCGTACGGGAGGCGATGTTCGACGTCGTGCGCTTCTGGTGCCGGATCGGCGTGGACGGCTTCCGGCTCGACGCCGTGCCGTACCTGTTCGAGGAGGACGGCACCAACTGCGAGAACCTGCCGCGCACGCACCGGTACCTGCGCGAGGTGCGGGCGCTGGTCGACCGGGAGTTCCCGGGGACGATCATGCTCGCCGAGGCCAACCAGTGGCCCGAGGACGTGGTGGAGTACTACGGCACCGAGTCCGCGCCCGAGTGCCACATGTGCTTCCACTTCCCCGTCATGCCGCGCATCTACTACGCCCTGCGTGAGCAGCGCGCCAGCGCGATCAAGGAGATCCTGGCAGACACCCCCGACATCCCCGTCGGCGCCCAGTGGGGCATGTTCCTGCGCAACCACGACGAGCTGACCCTCGAGATGGTCTCCACCGAGGAGCGTGCCGCGATGTACGGCTGGTACGCCGAGGACCCGCGCATGCGCGCCAACGTCGGCATCCGCCGTCGCCTCGCTCCGCTGCTGGGCAACTCCCGCGCGGAGATCGAGCTCGCGCACGCGCTGCTGCTGTCGCTGCCCGGCTCGCCGACCCTGTACTACGGCGACGAGATCGGCATGGGCGACAACATCTGGCTGCCCGACCGCGACGCCGTGCGCACCCCCATGCAGTGGACGCCGGACCGCAACGCGGGCTTCTCAACCGCGGACCCGGGCAAGCTGTACCTGCCTGTGGTGCAGTCGTTGGTCAACCACTACGCCGCCATCAACGTCGAGGCCCAGATCGCCCAGCCCACCTCCTTGCTGCACTGGGTGCGCGGCATCCTCGAGGTCCGACGCCAGCACCCAGTCTTCGGGAACGGCTCGTACATCCCGGTCCAGGTGGACAACGAGGCAATTCTCGCCTTCAAGCGCACCAACGCCCAGGAGACCATCCTGTGCGTGTTCAACCTGGCCAACACGGCCCGCTCGACCACCGTGGAGCTGCCGCGCCACGCCGGTGCGTCGGTCACCGATGTGTTCGGCGGTGCCCGGTTCCCCGCCGTGGGCGCCGACGGCACCGTGACCCTCACCCTCGGCTCGCGTGACTTCTTCTGGCTTCTGGTCTCGCGTCCCAGCATCCACGGCGACGAGGCACCCATGACCGGGCTGCCCGCCCACGTGCCACCCGCCGAGGACGCCGACCGCGACGGCGAGGCGGTCAGCCCCTCGCAGCCGCATCGGCCCGAGACCTACGTGGTGCCCTCTGCGCCCCACGCCGGGTCCGCGCCGCGGGTGCCGGAGCTGCCCGGGTTCGAGCCGACGACGGCGCACGGCTTCACGCAGCTGGGCCAGGCCGACCGCGCCGCGGACCGAGCCGTCGCGGGCAGCGGCAGCGGCGCTACCGGCTATGGCGGGGCCTCTGCCGGCCAGGGCGGCGGTCCTGGCCCGGGAGTCGACCGAGACATGGGCGACCACGGCACAGGTGACAGCGGCGCCGGCGCCCTCGGCGCAGGTGCCGGCGGCGCCGTCGCCGTGGCCGGCACCCTCGGCCAGCCACGGTCCTTCACCGGCGGGCAGCCGGCTCCCGTGGCGGGCGCCCTCTCCCCCGGGTCGGCCGGGCCCGCGCTGCGCCGTACCGACCCGAGCGCTGCGACACCCGAGTCATGAGCGCGGCCTCACCGCCCAGCAAGCTGCCGGCGACGCTGTCCACCTGGATGGCGCGGCAGCGGTGGTACACGGGCAAGGGCCGTGAGCCTCGGCTGGAGGTGGTCGGCGCGCTCAGCCTGTCCTCCACCGGCGACGCCCCGGCGTCAACCGGGGACGCCGAGGCGACCTCCTGGCTGCTGCGCGACGTCGGCGGGCCGGCACCCGTGCTCTACCAGGTGCCGCTGACGGTGCGCCCGGCACCCGTGCCCGGCCTCGAGCACGCACTGGTCGGCGGTGCAGGCCCGGTCGTCTACGACGGCTGCCACGACCCGGCCGGAGCCGCGGCGCTGCTGGCCGCCGTCGTCGAGGAGCGGACCCTCGACGGCACCGGCGTGGGGGCCCGCGGGCACCGCACCGGGGCCGCCACCACGGTCACCGGCTCGCGGGTGCTGCGCGGCGAGCAGTCGAACACGTCGATCATCTTCGACGTCGCCGACGGCGCGACCCCCGTGATCCTCAAGGTCTTCCGGGTGGTCCAGGCCGGCCACAACCCCGACGTGGAGGTCCAGGAGGCCCTCGCCGCCGGCGGCAGCACGCGGGTGCCGCGGCCGTTGGGCGATCTGCTCGGCTGGTGGCCCGACGGCGGCGCCCGCGTCGAGGGACACCTTGCCTTCGCCCAGGAGTTCCTGCCGGGCGTCCAGGACGCCTGGCGGGTGGCGCTGCAGGCGCTCGAGCACGGCACTGACTTCGCTGACCGGGCCCGTGCGCTGGGCGAGGCCACCGCGGAGGTCCACGCCGTCCTGGCCCGCACCCTGCCAACCGCCGACGCCGACGCCCACGCCCGGGCGGCCATGCTGACCGGCTGGCGGCGCCGGTACGCCGCGGCCCGCGAGGCCGTGCCGGCGCTGGCCGCGCATGCCGACGCCGTCGAGGCGGTGCTGCGCGCGGGCGCGGCAGCGCCCTGGCCCGCGCTGCAACGCGTGCACGGCGACTACCACCTGGGCCAGGTGCTCGACGTGCCCGGCCGCGGCTGGGTGCTCCTGGACTTCGAGGGCGAGCCGCTGCGGCCGCTCGCCGAACGCACCGCACCAGACCTGCCCCAACGCGACGTCGCCGGCATGCTCCGCTCCTTCGACTACGCCGCGGGCGCCGGCGCGGTCACTGCGGCTGCGGACCCCGCCCGGCAGTCCTGGGCCGGCCGCGCACGTCTGGCGTTCCTCGACGGCTACCGCGCCGGCGGAGGCCGCGACCCCCAGGCCGACGCCGAGCTGCTCCGGGCGCTCGAGCTCGACAAGGCGCTGTACGAGGCGGTCTACGAGGCGCGTAACCGCCCCGACTGGCTGCCGATCCCGCTGGCCGGCGTCACCCGCCTGCTGGGCTGACTCGTCCCGGGACACGCGGGACCGCCTCGACCGGAACACGCGGGGCGACTTCGCGGTATCCGGCCGGAACCCGGCCTGACGCACCGGCGCCGAGCCCGCACCACCTACCCGACCCGCGGTTTTCGAGCCGCACTCACCCTCAGGGGATGGAAGAGTGACCCCCATGGACCGTGACCTCAGCCACGACGTTCCCACCGGAGCCGATCCCACGCCCCCGACCACCGGCGCTAAGCCGAAGCGGGAGCAGGTGCGCACGCCACTGCCGGTGGACCCCGCCGAGCTGCACCGGGTGGCCTACGGCTACTCGCACAACCCGCACTCGGTGCTCGGGGCCCACGTCGGCCCGGGCGGGGTGACGGTGCGCACCGTGCGCCATCTCGCCGACGCCGTCGAGGTGATCACCGCCGTCGGCACCTATCCAGCCACCCACGAGCAGGACGGCCTGTGGGTGGCGCTGCTGCCCGACACGCAGGTGCCCGACTACCGGCTGCGTGTGACGTACGGCGAGCTCAGCAGCGTGGTGGACGACCCCTACCGGTTCCTGCCCACCCTGGGCGAGCTCGACCAGCACCTCATCGCCGAGGGCCGCCACGAAGAGCTGTGGAAGGTGCTCGGCGCGCACCTGCACACCTTCGCCAGCGAGCTCGGCGAGGTCCACGGCGCGAGCTTCGCGGTGTGGGCGCCCAACGCCCGGGCGGTGCGCGTCGTCGGCGACTTCAACGCCTGGGACGGAACGACCACCGCCATGCGCTCCCTCGGCGCATCCGGCATCTGGGAGATCTTCGTGCCCGGCGCCGAGGAGGGCACCCGCTACAAGTACGAGATCCAGTACCAGGACGGGTCCTGGCACCAGAAAGCGGACCCCATGGCCCGGGCCACCGAGGTGCCGCCGGCGACGGCGTCCGTCGTCGAGCGCTCCACCCACACCTGGTCCGACGACGCCTGGCTCGAGCGGCGCTCCCGGGTCAACCCGCACACCGGGCCGATGAGCGTCTACGAGGTCCACCTCGGCTCGTGGCGCCCCGGCCTCGGCTACCGCGCGCTCGCCGAGGAGCTCGTGGCGCACGTGACGAACCTGGGCTTCACCCACGTCGAGCTCCTGCCCGTGGCCGAGCACCCCTTCGGGGGCTCCTGGGGCTACCAGGTCACCTCCTATTACGCGCCGACGTCGCGGTTCGGCTCCCCCGACGACTTCCGCTACCTCGTGGACCGGCTGCACGCCGCCGGCGTCGGCGTCCTCCTGGACTGGGTCCCTGCCCACTTCCCGAAGGACGCCTGGGCGCTGGCGCGGTTCGACGGCACCTCCCTGTACGAGGACCCGGACCCGCTGCGCGGCGAGCACCAGGACTGGGGCACGTACGTCTTCAACTTCGGCCGGCGGGAGGTGCGCAACTTCCTGGTAGCCAACGCGCTGTACTGGCTCCAGGAGTTCCACATCGACGGCCTGCGGGTCGACGCCGTCGCCTCCATGCTCTACCTGGACTACTCCCGCCAGCCCGGCCAGTGGCGGCCCAACGCCCGCGGCGGCCGGGAGAACCTCGAGGCCATCGGGTTCCTGCAGGAGACCACCGCCACGGCGTACCGCAAGGTGCCCGGCATCGTCCTGGTCGCCGAGGAGTCCACCGCGTGGCCCGGCGTGACGGCGCAGACCGCCCACGGCGGCCTCGGCTTCGGGCTGAAGTGGAACATGGGCTGGATGAACGACACCCTGCGCTACGTCGCGGAGGAGCCGATCAACCGCCGCTACCACCACGGTGAGCTGACGTTCTCGCTGGTCTACGCGTTCTCGGAGCAGTTCGTCCTGCCCCTCAGCCACGACGAGGTGGTCCACGGCAAGGGGTCCCTGCTCACCAAGATGCCCGGCGACCGGTGGCAGCAGCTCGCCGGCGTGCGGGCCCTGCTCGCCTACCAGTGGTCGCACCCAGGCAAGCAGCTGCTCTTCATGGGCCAGGAGTTCGCCCAGGAGGCCGAGTGGAGCGAGGGCCGCGGCCTCGACTGGTGGCACATGGACGACCCCGCCCACGCGGGCGTCGCCCGCCTCGTGGGTGACCTCAACGCGCTATACAAGAAGCACCCGGCCCTGTGGGCCGAGGACTTCAGCAGCCGCGGCTTCGAGTGGATCGAGATCGGCGACGGCGACCACAACGTGCTCACCTACCTGCGCCGCACGAAGGACGGCTCGGACCTCATGGTCTGCGTCCTGAACTTCGCCGGCACCCCGCACGAGGGCTACCGGGTGGGGCTGCCCGCGGGCGGCGACTGGCTGGAGGTGCTCAACACCGACGCGCCCGAGTACGGCGGCTCGGGCGTGGGGAACCTGGGTCGCGTCCGCGCAGACGACACCAGCTGGAACGGCCGTCCCGCGTCGGTGTCGCTGCGCGTGCCGCCGCTGGGCGCGGTGTTCCTCGTGCCGGAGACCTCCGCGGCACCCCGAACAGGGGCGGCCGGCACCACCCGCACCACCGGCAGCTAGCTCCGGGGAAAGCCGGGGCGGGGCACGTCCTCGCCTAGGGCTGGTCGATTTGTCAGCCGTGGTGGGACGGTGCAGCGCTGCGCTGGCTCTTCGCAGTCGCTGTGCTGTCCCGCGCCATCGACCGTCAGTACAGCGCGCTTGCCAGCTGACGGCGGGCGGTCTGGACCTCCGGGACCGGGCCGGCGACCTCGAAGAGCTCGACGAGCCGGACCCGCACCTGCTCCCGATCGTCCCCGCGCGTGGCACGCACGACGGCCAGCAGCCGGTCGAACGCCTCAGCGAACCGGCCGGTGGCGGCCTCGACGTCGGCGGCGGCCAGCTGGGCGGCGACGTCGGCCGGGCCGGCGGCGGCCGCGCGGGCCAGCACCTCGTCCGGGTCGTCCTGGGAGATGCGGCGGATGAGCTGCACCTGGAGCAACGCCGCCTTCGCCTCGTCGTCGCGCGGGTTCTCGTTCAGCGCCTGGGTGTAAGCGGCCTCCGCGGCGTCGAGGTCGCCGCGCTCGATGGCGTCCATCGCCTCGGCGTGCAGCGGGGGGACGGGCGGTTCGACCGGCACCTCGGTCTCGGTGTCGTCCTCCCCGGTGTCCTCGAGCACCCCGGCCACGCCGTTCTGCGCGGCGACGCGCAGGACCTCGTCGAGGACCTGCCGCACCTGCGGCTCGGGGTAGGCGCCCTGGAACAGGGGCAGGGGCTGGCCGGCGACCAGCGCGACCACCGTGGGCAGCGCCTGGACCTGCAGGGCGGCGGCGATCTGCGCGTTGGTGTCCGCGTCGACGCGGGCGAGCTGGAAGCGGCCGCCGTACTCGCGCGCCAGGTTCTCCAGGACGTCCTGGATCTGGCCAGAGGCCTCGGACCGGGCACTGCCCAGCACGAGCACCACGGGAACCACGGTGGAGAGCTCGACGGTCTGCCCGAACGTCGCCTCGGTGACGTCTGTGACGAGCGGGCCCGGAACCGGTTGCCCGTCCGCGACGGCCCCGCCGGGCGCTCCCGGCGCGGCCGGCCCGGCGGGCCCGGCGGGCGGGCCGGCGAGCGCGGAGAGGTCGACCGCTCCCTGGAGGTTCACGCGGGGCATGGGCTGGCTCATCGTCGTCCTTCGTCCTTTTCCTTCGTCGTCTCAGGCCGTCGGGCCGTGCGCGCCGGCCCGACGTGCATCATCCCTCAGCCGGCGCCTCGTCGTCGTTGCGGGCCACCTCGACCATCACCGTCTTCGCGCCCAGGGGTCGCACGACCGTGTCCTCCCCGCCCTCCGGCGGCACGTAGAACGCGACGAGCACGTCGGAGGTGCCGGAGACGGTGCCACGCACCTCGGTGTCGTCCCCGAGGAGCGCACCGATCTCACCGCCGATGGTCAACGACGCACCGGGCACGGTCTTGCGGATCGTCTGCACCGAGCGGAGCTCGCCCAGCACGATCGCGCCGCCGTCCGCCGTCGCGAGCGCCAGCAGGCCGTCGTCGCCCACCTCGAAGGCGATCGACGCCTCGCCGGCGGCCTCGATACGGCTGTCCAGGTCGGTGGTCGCCTTCTTCGAGCTCTCCTTGTAGGGGTCCTCGGCGAACTGGTCGGCGAACTCGCTGTCGTCGTTGTTGAGCGTGTCGACGTACCGCTCGACCACCTGGGCGGGGGTGGCCACCAGCCCCTCCGAGTCGGCGCCCAGCTGCGCGGAGCCGGTGTCCGGGTGGATCAGCGGCGGCGTCGTCGACCCGGGGAAGAGCTCCACCCAGCCCCACAGCTTGAACTGCTCGCGCGCCTCGGACTGGGTGAACCCCAGGAGCAGGGGCAGGTTGGCGCCCTCGGGCACCTGCGTGATGACCATGCCGGTGCGCGGGAACTCGTACGTGGCCGCGACGGCCTCCACCTGCGTGGCGGTGGTGACCGGCGACGGCGCCGCGTCGTCGCCCACGGCCTCCGCCAGGCGGTACTCGGCTGCGCGCATGTCCAGCGCCGGGGCGGTCACCCGGGGCCGCAGCGCCTCGGGGTCGCGGGCCTCGTCCGCCGCCGCGAACGCCGCGGCGGTCTCCTCGAGGACCCGGTCGAAGCGGTCGGCGTCCAGGACTGGCGGTGCGGTCTCGGCGGTCGGTTCGGGCTCGGGCTGGGGCAGCTCCGTGCTGCACCCGGCGAGCAGGGCGAGGGCGACGGCGCCGCCCGCGGCGAGCCGGGCGGACCTGCGGGTGCTGCGGCTCATCGCTTCTCCTCCCCCTCGTCGTCCTTGCGTTCCCCGAACCCCCACAGGCTTCGCCAGCTCGGTGGGGCCGACGCCCCGTCCTCGGTCTCGTCCGCGCCGGTGGTCTCGCCGGGGACGGCGGCGGCCCCGCCCGGGACAGCGGCCGCGCCCAGGTCGCCGGTCTCACCGGCGGTCCAGTCCTCCGCCGGCATGTCGGCGGAGGATCGGAGCCCGGCCGCGGCCGGCCCGTGCTCGTCCTCCCCGCGGGCCCGGCGGAACTCGGCGGCACGGTCGGACGCCGGCACGATCCCGGCCCCGCGGGCGACGCCCGCGGCCTCCGGTGTGCCGCCGTCGTTCACCGCCGCCATCGCCACGGTGGCCTCGGTGGCCTCGGTGGCCTCGGGATGCTGCGCGGCCATGGTCTCGGTCCGCTCGGCCGGCGTCTCGCGGCCCCGCCGCAGCTCCTCGGCCCGGGTGGACCCGGGCACGATGCCGGCGCCCCGCGCGGCCCCGGCCGCGGCACGCTCGGGGCTCACCGGCTCCTGGGCGAGGGTGGGGATCTCGCCGGTGGCGGCGCCGCCCCGACGTCGTCCGGAGGCCGTCTCCGCGCGCTGCCGCTCGCGCAGCTCACGCCGGGTCAGCCCCCCGGCCCCGGCGGCCGGCAGCACGGTGGTGGCCGCCCCGCCGTCGTCCCGGTCGGCCGCGCTTTCCTCCCGACGGCGGAGCTCACGTGCGGTGAGCATGTCCAGGACCAGCAGGGCGGCGCCGGCGAGCAGCAGGACGGCGCCCACGATGAGGCCGGGGACCAGCCAGGGGGTGCGGACCTCCACGGGCCAGGTGAGGGAGAGCTGCGGGGCCGGCGCGGTGCCGTCGGTGGCGGCGAGCACGCTCCACCGCCCGTCGCGGTCCGTCCAGCTCATCTCGGCGGTGCCGGTGCCGGTCTGCTCGGCGACCCACAGGTCCGAGCCGGCCGGGTTCGGGACGCCGGCGTCCTCGGCGGGCGCGTCGGTCGCGGTGTCGGTGGGCTCCTCCGTCGCGTCCGTGGGCTCTTCGGACCCGGCCGCCTGCTCGACGTCCTCGACAGCGAGCGCGTCCCAGCTTTCGAGGCCGGTGATCCGGGTGTGTGCGGCCGTGCCCACCCAGGCGACGACGTCCTCGGTGCGCCCGACGGAGAGGGTCACCGGCTGGTCTCCGTCCGCGGTGGCGACGATTGTCACATCCGGGTCGACGGCGTCGAGCACCCCTGCGTCGGAGATGACGACGGGTGTCTCGGGCCGGGCCGGCAGGCTCAGGGTGGCGGTGTCGGTCGGCCGCCACACGGTGGCCGAGGCGATCGCCAGGGCGATGGCGATGACACCGAGCACGATGAGGGCGGTGGCGATGATCCGGCGAGTCACGAGCTGGAGGGTCCTCCCGTTCGGGGATGCCCGAGGGCACCGTCAACTGGCCAGGATACGGCGCAGCTGATTGGCGCGCCTCCCCCGGAGCTGGCGGCACCCCCCGCCAGGTGCCCCGGGGCGGTGCGCCCGCACGCGGCTACTCTGGTCGGCGGAACACTCTTCCGGCCTAGGGGGTCGGTCATCGACAGGAGGACTGAGTGAGCAACGATCGTCCGGTTTTTCCGGTGGTCATGCGCGGCTACGACCGCGCCCAGGTGGACCAGGGTATGGAAGCGCTGACCGAAGCCCTTGCCGAGGCGCGCCGCGAGGTCGAGACGCTCGACGCCCGGGTCATGAAGATCGCCGGCGAGCTCACGGAGGCCCAGCGGCTGCTGCGGGAGAGCGAGCGCCCCACCTATGCCGGGCTCGGCTCGCGGGTGGAGCGCCTTCTGCGCTCCGCGGAGCAGCAGGCGTTCGACGTGGTCAGCCGCGCGAACGAGGACGCCCAGAAGACGATCGAGCACTCGCGGGCCAGCGCGCGGGTGCTCACCCAGCGCGCCGAGCAGGAGGCCGCCGAGCTGCTCGCCCACGCCGGCCGGGAGGCGCAGCTGCTCGCCAGCCACGCGCTGGCCGAGTCCGAGACCACCGTGGTCAATGCCCGGCGGCGGGCCGAGGAGCTCGTCGCGTCCGCCGAGCGGGAGTCCTCCCGGCTGACCAACGCCATCCACGCCGAGATCAGCGAGCGCCGTGCGAGCCTCGAGCGGGAGCTCGGCGTGCTGCGGGCGACGACGGAGAAGGTCACCACCGAGCTGAGGACGCAGGCCCAGCAGGAGGCGGCGGACGTCCGGGCGCGCGCGGAGCAGGAGGCCGCCGACCTCTTCGCCGCCGCCAAGGCGCGCACGGAGGCCATGACCGGAGACGCCGAGGCCCGCGCGGCGGACGCCGAACGGCGCCTCGCCGACGCCCTGGAGCGGTGCGAGCGGCTGCTCGTCGAGACCGACGCCACGGTGCGCGAGCGTGAGGACCGGGCCCACGCCGAGGCGAAGCGGCTCGTCGCAGATGCCCAGAACGAGGCCCGCCGTCTGCGTGTCGACGCCCAGTCTGAGGCCGAGGCCACCGTCGGGACGGCCAAGCGTCAGGTCGACGAGCTGAACAGCCAGCGCGAGGAGGTCGCCGAGTACCTCGAGGAGATGCGGGGTCTGCTCGGCGGGCCGGTCGACGCCGACGCAGCGACCGCTCCTTCGGTGGGGCTCGCCTCGGGCGGGATCGTCGCTGCCGTCGCCGAGGCCGCCCGGGAGCCGGAGGCACCGGTGCAGCCGGCGGAGGCCGTGGAGATCGTCGAGCCGGCCGACACGGCGCCGGCGCCGGCCCCGGCAGCCCCTGCCGATGTGGCGACCCTGGTCACCACGGTCGAGCTGCCGCCGGCGCCCCCGGCCGGCGCGACCGACGTCCCCGCCGAGGGGGCGGACTCGGCGCAGGCCGAGGGCGTCGAGAGCCAGGCCGAGCGCGAGGCGCCGAAGGCTTCGAAGAAGGCTCCCGCCGTCGCGCGTGGCGCTACTGCGTCGAAGCCGCCCGCGACCGCGCTCACCACGGCCGAGGCTGCGCAAGCAGTGGAGGAGGCCACCCCTGAGCACCCGGAGGTGGACGAGACCCAGGTGATGGAGCAGGTCGGCCAGGACGACACCGCCGTCCCCGCGCAGCCGGACGACCGCACGGAGCTGATGGAGGCGGTCGACGACCAGACCCAGGTCTTCGCCAAGGTCGGGGACGCCCGACCCACCGGGACGCCTACCGCCCAGGGGCCCGCCGCGCAGGCGGCACCGGTCCGCCGGGCCGCGAACCAGCGCGGTGGCGGCAAGCCGCGGACGCGCAGCCCTCGTCGCTCCTGACGCTCGCACCCCGCCCTGCCGGCGCCTGCCGGTGACCACGAGCGGCGCCGAGGCTCACCGCCTCGGCGCCGCTCGTCGTCTTGGGGCACTCCCCAAAAGGTGACGTCAGGACCGCAGCGCGGCGCGCACCAGGTCGAGCGCTCGTTTCTGCCCCAGCCCGAGCTCCTTCGCGCGCGCGGCATAGGCGGCCGCCGCCGCCTTGGCCGCGTGCTCGGCGTCGTCGTCAGCCACGAAGGTGCCCGACCGGCCCTTGGTCAGTACCGCCCCCGCCTGCTCCAGCTCGCGATAGACCCGGGCGACCGTGTTGACGGCGAGCCCGAGGTCGCTGGCGAGCTGGCGCACCGTGGGCAGCCGCGTCCCGGCCTTGAGGCGGCCGGCCGTGATCTGCGCCGCGAGCTGTGCGCGCACCTGCTCGTAGGGCGGCACGGGCGAGGTCGAGTCGACGACGATCCCGAGGTCGGTCATCAGCGCACCATCCGGATCTCGGGGATGTCACCCATGCCCGGCTCGGTCTGGCGGGCGCCGTCCGCCACGAAGCCGTGGAGCCGGTAGAACTCTTGCGCCCGGGTGTTCGTCTCGGCGACCCAGAGAAAGCACGGTGCGTCCCCGACGGCGAGCTCCACCAGGTGCGTGCCCGTCCTGCGGCCCTGCTCGGCCGCCAGGACGTAGAGCAGCCTCAGCTGCAGGGGCCGCACCTCCCGCGGGCCGGTGGCCTCCACCGACGCGAAGCCGACCACCTCCTGGTCCCGCACGGCCACCCAGGTCATGGTCGCGCCCGGGTCGGCGAGCACCTGCTCCCACTCCCCTGCCGCGCGGCACTCGCGATCGACGTACACGTCCTCGGGGATGCGGTCGCCGTACGTCTCGCGCCGGGCCTGCCCATGGGCGCGGGCGATCGCGGCGGCGTCGAGCGCCGTCGCCGGCCGGATCCGGGCAGAAGGGACATCGGTCATGGTCGCCAGCCTACGAGCGGGGCCGTGAAGGTCGCACGTGGGCCCTGGTGACCGTGGCTACCCCACCGAACCCTGCGCGCAGCGTTCGTACAGGCCGCGCAGCGCCGCCGCCACGGGCCCCGGCGCCTCCACCGCGCTCATGTGCCCGGCGTGCGGCACGACGACGACCTCCACGTCCGCCAGCGCCGCACTCATGGTGTTCGCCGCGTCCTGCGGGGCGGACGGGTCCTCGGCGCCGCGCAGCACGAGCGCGGGCACACCGAGGTCCTCCAGGGTGAAGAGCCGGTCGGGCCGGGCTGCCATGGCCCGTTGCGCCCAGGCGATCCCCGCCGGCGGGGCGGCGGCCAGCCAGGCACGCATCCGCTCGACCACCTCCGGCCGCTCGGCCTGGGTGGTGGCGCCGAGCACCTGGGTGAGCATCGGTCCCACGGCCTCGGCGCCAACGGACTCCGCGGTCGCCGCCACCGAGAGCCGGTTCGCGCGGGCCGCCTCGTCGTCCGCGGAGGCCTTGGTGTCGAGGAGGCCGACGCCGGCGAGGAGGCCGCGGTGCCGCTCGGCCAGCGCGAGCACGGCATAGCCGCCCATCGACAGGCCCGCCACCACGGCGCGGTCGACGCCCACCTCGTGCAGGGCGGCGGCGACGGCGTCGGCGTAGGTCTCCAGCGCCGGCTCGGCAGACCGGCCGACGGCCCGGGCGACGTCGTCGGGCTGCGGCGAGGCGCCGAAACCCGGGGCGTCGACGGTGATCACCGGCAGGTCCGCCAGCTCCGCGACGACGTCGTCCCACATCGCCGCGTCGAGCGGGAAGCCGTGCAGGAGCACGAGCGGTACGCCGTCAGGTCCGTGCCGGTGCAGGGCGAGGGTCATGGGCCGAGCATGGCACGGCCCATGGGGTCAGTGCCCGCGTCAGCGGGTTGGCCGACGGCGGCCGCGGGCCTGCCAGCACGAGGTGTGCCAGTGCCGCCGGTCCTCGATCCCGGCCTGCGCCCCGAGGAGGTGGTCGTTGCGCCAGGCCACCACGTGCGCCGTCCCGGGCGCGATGAGCTGGTCGCAGCCCGGGCACCGGTAGGACTTGTCCGAGCCGCGCACCTGCCGCACCGAGTACGACCCGCCGTCCGGCCCGCCCTCCGAGCGGGTCATCCCACGCAGGCGGTCAGGGTCCAGCGGCACGTGGCCCGCCGAGTACGGACGACGGCGCGAGCGGCGGGAGGACGGCACCGCCCCATTCTCGCCCACCCGCCGGGTGCGGCGGGCGGGCCGGGTACGGCGGGCGGGCCGGCCCTCGCCTCAGCCCACGGGCTTCTCGGACGCGACCGTCTCCGGGAGCCGGCCGGTGCGCGCGAGCTCGGCGTACCAGCGGGCGGAGTCCTTCGGCGTGCGGCGCAGGGTGTCGTAGTCCACCCGGACCAGGCCGAACCGCTTGGCGTACCCGTAGGCCCACTCGAAGTTGTCCAGGAAGGACCAGGCGAAGTAGCCGCGCACGTCGGCGCCGTCCGCGATCGCCCGCCCGACCTCGGCGATGTGCCGGCGCAGGTAGTCGGTGCGCTCGGTGTCGTGGACCACGCCGTCGGGACCGGGCACGTCCTCGAACGCCGCACCGTTCTCGGTGACCATCAGCGGCAGGCCCTCGTAGGCGTTGTCCAGCGCGGTGAGCAGCTCGTAGAGGCCGGCGGGCTCGATGTTCCAGCCCATCGCCGTCGTCGGCCCGGTGGGCGGGAGGAACTCGACGTCGTCGAGCCCCACCCAGGGGCTGGCCGCGCCGTCGCCGTGCCCGCCGGAGCCGGCGGCGCCGGGGGCGTCCGCGGTGCGGCGCCGCACGTAGCTGGTCGAGTAGAAGTTCACGCCGAGCACGTCGATGCGCTGGCGGATGAGGTGCAGGTCGCCGGGCTGGATGAACGCTGCGTCGGTGAGGTCACGGGTGAGCTCGCGCAGCTCGATCGGGTAGGACCCGTCCAGCAGGGGCCCGAGGAAGACGTGGTTGCCCACCAGGTCCACCTCGTGCGCGGCCGCCAGGTCGGCCAGGTTCTCCGGGTCGGCCGGCCGGGTGACGTGCAGGTTCAGCGCGATGGAGACCTGGGTCTCCTCCCCCAGCTCCTCCCGGATCGCCGCCGTGGCCAGGCCGTGCGCGAGGGTGAGGTGATGGGCCGCGGCCAGCGCCGCGGCAGGGTCGGTGCGGCCCGGGGCGTGGACGCCCGAGGCGTAGCCGAGGAACGCGGTGCACCACGGCTCGTTGAGCGTGGTCCACACCGCCACCCGGTCCCCGAGGGCACGGGCCATCGCGCGGGCGTAGTCGGCGAACGCGTACGCGGTCTCGCGGTTCGCCCACCCGCCGGCGGCCTCCAGCTCGCTGGGCAGGTCCCAGTGGTACAGGGTGACGACGGGCGCGATCCCGGCCGCCCGCAGCTCGTCGAGCAGGTCGGTGTAGAACGTCACCCCCGCGGGGTTGAGCGCGCCGCGGCCACCGGGCTGGACCCGCGGCCAGGAGATGGAGAGCCGGTAGGCGCCCACGCCCAGCTCGCGCAGCAGCGCGACGTCCTCGCGCCAGCGGTGGTAGTGGTCGGTGGCGACGTCGCCGGTGTCCCCGTCGCGGGTACGGCCGGGGGTGTGGGCGAAGTCGTCCCAGATGGACCGCCCGCGCCCGTCCTCGTGGGCCGCGCCCTCGATCTGGTACGCCGCGGTCGCGGCCCCCCAGAGGAAGCCGTCGGGGAACGTCGTGCTCATGCCATCACCTTGCCGAGTCGGAGAACACTGGTCACACGCAGGTCGTCGTCGGTGACGACGACGTCGGCGCGCCGGCCGGCCTCCAGGGCGCCGACGTCGCCGCGGCCGAGGACGGTGGCGGGGGTCGCCGAGGCCATGTGGACGGCGTCGACGAGCGGGACGCCGCCCGCGACGGTGGTGCGCACAACGTCGAGCAGGTGCGCGGTGCCGCCGGCGATGGCGCCGCCGTCGGTCAGGCGGGCGACGCCGTCGGCCACCGTGACGTCCATCGAGCCGAGCCGATAGGTGCCGTCCGGCATGCCGGCGGCGGCCATGGCGTCGGTGACCAGGACGGCGTTGTCGCGGCCGACCAGCTCGTAGACCGACCGCACGACCTGGGGGGCGAGGTGGGTGCCGTCACCGATCAGCTCCACGACGGCGTCCCCGCGGCTGGCGGCGGCGAGGAACTCCGCGATCGGGCCGGGGTCGCGGTGGTGCAGCGGGTGCATGCCGTTGAACAGGTGCGTGACGGTGGGCTTGCCGGAGCGGGTGCCGGGGGCGCGCAGCTGCTCGGCGGACTCGGTGAGCGCGGTGCGGGCCTCGTCGGGGCCGGCGTCGGTGTGTCCCCACGACGGCAGCGCACCGCCGGCGGCGAGGCGCGCCGCCACGCCGTCGGGCCCGGGGTTGCCCGGCTTCTCCGGGGCGAGGGTCATGGTGGCCACGTGCCCGCGGCCGAGCTCGAGGATCTCGGTGGTCAGCGCCGGGTCGGGGTCCTGGATGAGGGTGGGGTCCTGCGCGCCGCAGCGGGTGTGGGAGAGGAACGGGCCCTCGAGGTGGATGGCGTCGACCTCGCCGGCGTCGGCGAGGTCGGCGAGCAGGCCGACAAGGGTGCGCAGGGTGGCCGGGGCGGCGGTGACGAGGGAGGCGACCAGCGTGGTGGTGCCGTGCCGGCGGTGCTCGGCGACGGCGCGCAGCACGTCCTCGGCGCTCGTCGCGTCGGGGAAGGACGCCCCGCCGCCGCCGTGGCAGTGCAGGTCGACCAGGCCGGGGAGCACGTAGCCGGTGTGTTGGGGCGCGGCGTCGACGGCGGGCCCGTGGCCCGCGGCGGCGGCGTCGGCCGCCTCCCCCACCCAGGCGATCGTCGCGCCCGCGACCACGACCGCCCCGTCCTCGATGACCCGCTCGCGTGTGACCACCCGGCCGCGCAGTGCTCGTTCTTCTGCCATGCCCCCAGTCAACACCTGCGGGCGCCGCCGTTCCGAATCGCTCCCTGCGCGGTCGGCTCAGAAGAGCCGGGAGCCTCAGAAGAGCCGGGAGTCGACGTCGTCGAGACCGCGCATGGCGTCGTAGTCCAGGACGAGGCAGCGGATGCCGCGGTCGGTGGCCAGCACGCGCGCCTGCGGCTTGATCTCCTGGGCCGCGAAGACGCCCTGCACGGGGGCGAGCAGCGGGTCCCGGTTGAGCAGCTCGAGGTAACGCGTGAGCTGCTCGACCCCGTCGATGTCGCCGCGCCGCTTGATCTCCACCGCGACCGACGCGCCGCCGGAGTCCTTCGCCATGATGTCCACCGGCCCGATGGCCGTGGGGAACTCGCGGCGCACGAGCTGGTGGCCGGGGCCGAGCAGGTCGATCTGCTCGGCGAGCAGCTTCTGCAGGTGTGCCTCGACGCCGTCCTTGACCAGCCCGGGGTCCACGCCGAGGTCGACGCTGTGGTCGGCGACGACGTCGTGGATGCGCACGACGAGCTTGTCGTCGGACTTGGTGTTCTGGACCGTCCACACCTCGCGGACACCCTGGCCGGCGTCGGCGGCGTCCGGCTCGGCCACCGTGAGCTTGCACGGCGGGCTCATCCAGTTCAGCGGCTTGTAGGAGCCGCCGTCGGAGTGCACCAGCACGGAGCCGTCGGCCTTGACCATGAGCAGCCGGGTGGCCCGGGGCAGGTGGGCGTCCAGGCGCCCGGAGTAGTCGACAGAGCAGCTGGCGATCACGACACGCACGCGAGTTCGACTCCAGGGAGGGGGGCGGACAACGCCCGCAAGCCTAACCCGCCCCTCGGCGCAGCCGAGCCGGCACGACGCCCACCACCGGCGTCGCCGGGCCTTCCCGCGAGCCCCCGCCCGGGTGCAACATCAGACGCACGCGCTACGCAGGGCTTCGGGGCCCGCCGCCGCAGGCCGAGGCGGACTCGACAGGAGCCCGGCGAAGCCGTCGGCGAGACGAGGGGGAGCTGTGACCGACACGGACACGTCAGGCACGGTGGTCGTCGGCGTGGACGGCTCGGGAGGGGACGCCGGCATCGTCGACTGGGCCGCGGACGAGGCCGCCCGCCGACGCGCCCCACTGGTGGTGCTCTACGCCTACGCGTGGGGCGTCCCGCTGCCGATGGCGTTCGCCGCCGGGAAGGAGGTCACCGACCCCGCGGTGGCCCGGGCCCGGGCACGTCACCCCGGCCTTGCCGTGCAGGGGCTGGAGGTCCTCGGGCACGCGGTCACCGCCCTCGCGGATGCGTCGAAGCGGGCGTCGCTCCTCGTGCTCGGTGCCAAGGGAGCGTCGGCCGGCAGGTTCGGCTCCGTCGTCGAGCGGGTCATGGCACACGCGGGCTGTCCCGTCGTGGTGCTGTCCGGGGGGCGCGAACCGCGCCGCGGGCCTGTCGTCGTCTGGGTCGACACCGCCGACGGCGCCCGCCCGGTCCTGGACTTCGCGCTGGCGGTGGCGGGCGGACACGGCGTCCCGGTGCAGGTGGTCCAGGCTCGGCCTGGGGACGGCGCGGGGCTGGCCCGCCTGATGACCGAGTGCGCCGAGGCCTACCCGCAGGTACCCGTCACGCTCGAAGAGGTGAGCGGGACCGTCGCCGCGGCCCTCCTCGACCGGGCCGGGGCGGCCACCCTGGTGGTCGTGGGCACGCCGGCAGGCCACCATCTCGGACGTGTGGCCCGCGAGGTGGTCGACGGCGCCCCGGCCGTTGCCGTCGTGCCGGTGCCGGCCAGCACGCGGTCCTCCACGCGCTGACCGAACCGCGTCGGCAGACGGGCGGACGGGCATGCCGGAACAGGACGCAGGCGCGGCGGACGCGCTGCGTGCACCCCCGCTCGCGGGCTCGGGATCGCCGACCCACGACGTGGTCCTCGTGGACCTCCCGGATGGGCTCGTCCGCCGTCCGGGTGACCTCGTCGCCCTCGGATCAAGCCTGCTCGGGATGGTCGCGGTGCTGGTGCTCACGGCCTACGCCCCCCGCACCACCGAGGCGGTCAGCGGGGACGTCGGGTCCGCGGCGAGCGTGGTGCGCGCCGTCGTCCAGGTGCCGCTGACCGCGCTCGAGGGCGCCCTGATCCTCCTGGTCCCCACTGTGGTCCTGGTCGCAGCGCTGATCCAGCGGGCGGTGCGCACCGCCGCCGGGATGGTGCTCGCCGCGGTCGTCGCGGTCCTGGTGGCGGGGGCGCTGCTGCGGCTGGCCGCTCCGCTGGCCTTCGTCCAGGGTGCACTCGGGACGCCGGCCGCCCCGGGTGCCGAGGACGCCGGGGCGAGCCCCTACGTCGCCGGGCTGACCGCGCTTCTCACAGTCGCCGGCGGCGGCACACGCACCCGCCGCGTGCCGTGGGCGATGCTCTGGGTGGCCACCGGCCTCTCCGTGATCGAGGGCCGGCAGACGCCCGCCGGGGCTGTCGTCATCATCCTGCTGGGCCACGCCGTCGGTCTGCTGGTCCGCTACCTCCTGGGGGCGCGATCCGACCGGGCCGCCGGTGCGGCGTTGGTGCGCGGCGTTATGCGGGCCGGGCTGGTCCCCGTGCGGATCGTGCGGCTGACGACCGGACCCGACCAGGTGCGAGCCGTCGCGTGGCGTGTCCGCACCGACGCCCCGGTCGGGTACGCCGGCCGCAGCCCGCCGTACGCCGGCCCCGGCCGGCCTGGCGACGTCGTCGTCGTGGACCGAGGCGTCGACCCCGTGGCCGCCCAGGCGGCTGCCGGGGTGCTGAGCGACCTGTCCGACCGCGCCCGGCACTACGCCGTGTGGGACGGCGCGGGCAGGCGGTTCGACATGGCCGTCCTCGACGGTGACCGACAGGTCCTGGACTACCTGGGAGGCCTGTGGGACGTGGTACGGGTCCGCGGCCTGCGCCAGAGCCACGGCGCCACCTTGGGCGAGAGGGCCCGGCACGCCGGGCTGATGCGGCTCTGGGCCCGGGTGGCCGGCGTGCGTACCCCGGCGCTGGTGGGCCTGTCCGGGGCGCGTGACTCGGTCATCATGGTGAGCGCGCACGTGCCGGGCCTGCGTCCCGTCTCCGAGGTCGTGGCCCGCCAGAGCGACGACGCGGTGCTGGACGACGTCTGGCGGCAGGTGCTGCGCGCGCACGGCCACGGCCTCAGTCATGGGACCCTCGACCGGGCGTCGGTCCAGGTCGACCGGGACGGCCAGGTCTGGCTCCTGAACTGGGACGACGGTGAGGCGCTCGCGAGCGAGCTCGCCCGGCGCGTGGACCTGGCCCAGATCCTCGTGCTCCTCGCCCTGCACGCCGGTCCCGACCGTGCGCTGCGGTCGGCCGCGCGGGCGCTTCCGCGTGAGGCGCTCGCCGCGCTCACCCCCTTCGTCCAGCCGGCCGTGCTGCCCCCGACCACCAGGCGGGGCTCACGTCGCCTGCTCGACCACCTGCGCCGGCAGCTGGCGGACCTCGTTCCCGCCGCCCCGGCCGTCCCGGCCCGGTTGAGCCGGTTCAGCCTTCGTACGATCCTCCTGGTCGTCGTCGGCGGTGTCGCGGTCTGGCTCCTCATGGGCAGCCTCGGCTCCGACGACCTCGTCGCCACGGTGTCCGGCGCCCGGCCGGGCTGGATGGTGGTGTCCTTCCTGCTCGGGATCGTGACGTACCTCGGCTCCGCCCTGGGGCTCGTCGCCTTCTCGCCCGAACGTCTGGGGTTCTGGCGCACGACGGCGGTCCAGCTCGCCGCCTCGGTCGTTGCCCTGGTGGTCCCGGCCGGCGTGGGCCCGGCTGCCCTCAACCTGCGGTTCCTCCAGCGCCGGCGCGTCCCGTTGCCGGTCGCCGTCGCCACGGTGGGCCTGACCCAGCTCATGCAGTTCCTCACGACGGTCGTGCTCCTGGCCACCGTCGCGCTCGGCACCGGCTCCATCGGCACGCTGCGCACGCCGTCGCCCATCTTCGCCGTCGTCGCGGTGGGGACGGTCGGCGCCGTCGCCGCGGCGCTGGCCGTGCCCCCGGTGCGTCGGTGGGTGGCCCGCAAGGTGGCTCCCACGCTGGCCCAGATCCGGCCGCGGTTGTTGTGGCTCGCGGGTCACCCCGGCCGCATCGGGCTCGGGGCACTCGGTGGGGTTGTCCTCAGCGCCGGGTACATCGCCGCTTTCGGGGCGGCGCTCGCCGCCTTCGGGCACTCACTGCCGCCGGCGACCCTCGCCATCACCTATCTGGGCGCCAGCGCCGCCGGCTCGCTGATCCCCTCCCCCGGCGGGATAGGCCCGGTCGAGCTGGCCCTCACCGGCGGCCTGACCCTCGCCGGGGTCCCCTACGGTGCCGCCCTGTCCACCGCCCTGCTCTTCCGGCTGCTGACCTTCTGGGCCCCCGTGCCGCTCGGGTGGCTGGCGATGCGGCTCCTGGGGCGCCGCGGCGAGATCTGAGGCACGCGGCAGACCTTCAGCACCGTCCAAGGGGGCTCCCAGGCAACGGGGGCACCGTGAGCCCATGGCCGTCGCCGTCTCCACCCGCCGAGCCCGTGCACTGCGCCCGGACGCCGCCCACGTCCCCGTGTGGTGGCGCGACGCCGCAGGCCTGCTGGCCTGGGCCTCGATGCTCGTCGTCGTGGCGCTGTGGGTCCACGGCGGCGGTATCCAGGACCTCACCGCCGGCGTCGCCGGGGCGATGACCACGCTGGGCCGTGTCACGGGGCTGGTGGCGGCGGATCTCATGCTCGTCCAGGTCGTCCTCATGGCGCGCGTGCCGTTCGTCGAACGGTCCTTCGGCCAGGACGAGCTCGCACACCGTCACCGGTTCGTCGGGCTCGTGTCCTTCTGGCTCCTGCTCGGCCACATCGTGCTGATCGTCCTGGGCTACGCGATGGCGGCTCGGTCGGGTGTGCTCGCCACGGCCTGGGGCATGGTGCGCACGTTCCCCGGCATGCTGCTCGCCACGGTCGGCACCGCGCTGCTGATCCTGGTGGTGTCGACGTCGGCACGCGCGGCGCGCCGCCGGCTCCGGTACGAGTCGTGGCACCTGCTGCACCTCTACGGATACGTCGGGGGCCTCCTCGTGGTCCCGCACATGGTGTGGACGGGCGCGGAGTTCACCACGAACGCTCCCGCACGTGCGTACTGGTGGACCGCCTGGGGCGCCGCCGTCGCCGCTGTGCTCGCCTTCCGCCTGGCGCTGCCTGCGTGGCGCTCGCGCCGCCACCGCGTCGTGGTCGACCGCGTCCACCACGAGGCACCCGACGTCGTCTCGGTGCACCTACGGGGCCGCGACCTCGGTCGCCTCCCTGTCCAGGCCGGCAACTTCTTCGTGTGGAGGTTCGCCGGTCCGGGGCGCACCCGCGGCCACCCCCTCTCCCTGTCCGCCCCGCCCACGGCCACGGCCCTGCGGGTGACGGCGAAGGTGACCGGAGACGGCACCGCACGGCTGGCCGGGCTCCGGCCCGGCACCCCCGTCACCTTCGAGGGGCCCTACGGTCGCCTCACCCAGGCCGCCCGCACCCGCCCCGGCGTGGTCCTGCTCGCCTGCGGGATCGGGGTCACCCCGATGCGCGCCCTGCTCGAGGACCTCACCTACCCTTCCGGTGCCGCGACGCTCATCTACCGTGCCCGCTCCGAGGCCGAGCTCGTCCTGCGCGAGGAGCTCCACGAGGTCGCGGCACGGCGCGGGGCACGGGTGATCGAGCTCGTCGGCGCGCGGGTGCCCGACCGGTCCTCCTGGCTGCCCGCGTGGGCGGGCGCATGGGACGACGCCGCCGCGCTGCTCGACATGGTCCCCGACGTGGCTGACCGCGACGTCTACCTCTGCGGGCCCGACGGGTGGATGGATGCCGCGGGGGCCGCCGTCCGCCGCGCCGGAGTACCGCTGCCCCAGACCCACCTCGAGCGATTCACGATGTGACGGAGAACCGATGCGCAAGATCATCCTCGCCGGCGCCACCACCGCGACGGGCCTCGTCCTTCTGATGTCCTACCCGACGTCGACCGGCCGAACGCTCGCACAACCGCCGGCCGACACCGGACCGAGCGCCACGGTCCCCGGTGCCACGGGCACCGGTCCGAGCAGCGACCCCACCCCCGACCAGCAGACGACCGCCCCGAACAGCGCGCCGAGCGGCACCTACACCGGGCCCGCGGTCATGACCACGTGGGGCACGGTGCAGGTGCAGGTCACCGTCACCAACGGCCAGGTCGCCGACGCACACGCGATTCAGGTGCCCGACGGCAACGCCCGCGACGCGCAGATCAACTCCTACGCCGTACCCATCCTCGAGGCCGAGACAGTCAGCGCCAACAACAGCCGCATCGACGCGGTATCCGGAGCCACCGTCACGAGCGAGGGCTACATCGACTCCCTCCAGGCCGCGCTGGACCAGGCGGGCCTGCGATGACCGCCCCCGCCGTCGGCCACCCGGCGCGCCGGGCGTGGCACCACGACGTCATGGGCATGCCGGTGAGCATCCACGTGCTCGGCGGTCCCGACGGCGATACCGAACGCGCCGTCACCGCGGTGTACGAGGAGCTGCGACGCCTGGACCTCCTCCTCAGCACCTACCGCCCCGACTCGGAGGTCTCCCGGCTGGCCGACGGCGCAATCAGCCCGGCCGAGTGCACCCGGGAAGTGCGGGAGGTGATGGACCTGTGCGACCTGGCATCACAGCTCACCCGCGGCGCCTTCGATGCCCGCCGTCCCCTGCCCGGTGGCGGCCACCGTCTCGATCCGACCGGCCTGGCAAAGGGCTGGATGGTCGAGCGCGCCGCGGAGCCCCTACGGGCCCTGCCCGGCGCCGACTGGTACGTCAACGCCGGCGGCGACCTCCTGGCGGCCGCCGCTCCGGGAAACCCGCCGGTGCGGATCGGGATCGAGGACCCGCTCGACCGCGCAAGGCTGGTCACCGTCGTGGAGATCCGCGACGGCGGTGTGGCAACCTCCGGGACGGCCGCCCGCGGACCGCACATCTGGGATCCGCACACCGGTGCACCTGCGAGAGCGCTCGCCTCGGTCACGGTCGCGGGACCGACGCTCACCTTCGCCGACGCCCTCGCCACCGCGGTGTTCGTCGAGGGCGCCGAGGCAGCAGCGTGGGCGGCGGAGCTGGGGTACGAGGTCGTCGTCGTCCACCGGGACGGCCGGGCAGAGCGGACCCTCCCGGCCGCCGTGGAGGGGGAGTCGACGACGCCCCGGGGGAAGCGGACATCTCAACGAGGAGAAAGAGGTGATGACGTCTCGCGGCGGAGATGACATCTCACCGAGACGATGTTCTCGCGGAGGAGATGACATCTCACCGACACGATGTTCTCGCGGAGGAGATGACATCTCACGCCTCATGCTTGTGGGCGGCTAGAGGCGTGGCTCGCCTCGGGGCGGCGCCGCCTCCAGCCAGCTCACCAGGCCCGCGAACGCCTCACGCACCATGGCGATCTCGAGTACCTCGCCGCGGTGCGACACGCGCGCCTCGATCACGTGCCCGGCGCCCGGCCGCCGCTCACGGGCGAGCACCACGAGCTCGTCCCGGGCCAACGTCCGGGACGGCGTCAGCCGCACCGACACCAGCCGGTACCAGTACACACGTCCCGCCCCGTAGCAGGCGATGCCGCTGGTCCAGTCCTTCGCGCCGGTCCGGCGCAGCGCGCACTCGAAAGAGCCGACCCGGTTGGCGATGCGCCGCACGCGCACGGCGTAGAGGGCGATCGCCACCACGACGAGGACGAGGGCGAGGACGGCCAGAGTTCCCCAGCCGGCACCCGCCCCCGTCAACGCGGCCCTACTTCTCGTCGCGGCCCAGCGCCGCCGGCTCGTTCCCGCTCTCCAGCACCACCGTGACCACGTCCTGGTCCACCGACACGAAGCCGTCGACGACGTCGATCGTCACCGGGGCCCCGGACGTGGGCGTGATCCGCACGGTGCCCGGGCGCAGCACGGCCAGGACCGGCTCACGCCCGGTGAGGATGCCGAGGTCGCCGCCCGCGGCGGGGACCACCACGCTGGACGCCTCGCCGTTCCACAGGGCGCGCTCGGTGGACACCACGTCAACCTTCATGGTCATCGTTCAGACCTCCTTGGCTCGCGCGAGCCGCTCAGCGCAGCTCGGACTGGATCTTGTGCCAGTTGCGCTCGAGGTCCTCGATGCCACCGATGTTGAAGAACGCCTGCTCGGGCACGTGGTCGTACTCGCCGTTCGCGATGCGATTGAACGCCTCGACGGTCTCGGCCACGGGCACCGTGGAGCCCTCGACGCCGGTGAACTTCACCGCGGTGTAGGTGTTCTGCGAGAGGAACTGCTCGATCCGGCGCGCACGCGCGACGGTGATCTTGTCCTCCTCGCCGAGCTCGTCGACACCGAGGATGGCGATGATGTCCTGCAGCTCCTTGTTCTTCTGCAGGATCGTCTTCACCCGGGTCGCGACGTCGTAGTGCTCCTGGCCCACGTACTGCGGGTCGAGGATGCGCGACGTCGAGGCCAGCGGGTCAACGGCCGGGTACAGACCGCGGGAGGCAATGTCACGGGAGAGCTCCGTGGTGGCGTCCAGGTGGGCGAACGTCGTCGCCGGGGCCGGGTCCGTGTAGTCGTCGGCGGGCACGTAGATGGCCTGCAGCGACGTGATGGAGTGGCCGCGCGTGGAGGTGATCCGCTCCTGCAGCTGGCCCATCTCGTCGGCCAGGTTGGGCTGGTAGCCCACCGCGGACGGCATGCGGCCCAGCAGCGTGGAGACCTCGGAGCCGGCCTGGGTGAAGCGGAAGATGTTGTCGATGAAGAGCAGCACCTCCTGCTTCATGACGTCGCGGAAGTACTCCGCCATCGTCAGGGCGGAGAGGGCCACGCGCAGACGCACGCCCGGCGGCTCGTCCATCTGGCCGAAGACCAGGGCCGTCTTGTCGAAGACGCCCGCGTCCTCCATCTCGGCGATGAGGTCGTTGCCCTCACGGGTGCGCTCACCGACGCCGGCGAAGACGGACACGCCACCGTGGTCCTGCGCCACGCGCTGGATCATCTCCTGGATCAGCACGGTCTTGCCCACGCCGGCGCCGCCGAACAGGCCGATCTTGCCGCCCTGGACGTACGGGGTCAGCAGGTCGATGACCTTGATGCCGGTCTCGAACATGGTGGTGCGGGACTCGAGCTGGTCGAAGCGCGGGGGCTCGCGGTGGATGGGCCAGCGCTCGGTGATCTCCAGCTGCTCGCCCTCCTTGAGGTTGAGCACCTCGCCGGTCACGTTGAACACGTGGCCCTTGGTGACGTCACCGACCGGCACCGAGATCGGGGCCCCGGTGTCCGCCACCCGCGCGCCGCGGACCAGGCCGTCGGTCGGCTTCAGGGCGATGGCACGCACGAGGTTGTCCCCGAGGTGCTGCGCGACCTCGAGCGTCATCGTCTGCTTGCCCTGCCCGACGAGCTCGACCTCGGTGGTGAGGGCGTTGTACATCTCCGGGATCGCGTCCGGCGGGAACTCGATGTCGACGACGGGCCCGGTGACGCGGGAGATCCGGCCCACGCCGGGTCCGCCGGTCTTCGGCGTTTCGGTGGCTGTGGCAGTCATGTGTCCTTGTTCCTTCACTTGTCCCGGGCGAGAGGCTGGTTGGTCATCGGCTGGACGACAACGCGTCGGCACCGGAGACGATCTCGGTGATCTCCGAGGTGATGTCCGCCTGGCGGGCGGTGTTCGCCAGCCGTGTGTAGTCGCGGATCAGGTCCTCGGCGTTGTCGGTGGCGGTGTGCATCGCCCGCTGGCGGGAGGCGAGCTCGGAGGCCGCGGCCATGAGCAGCTCGCCGTAGATGCGGCGCCGGACGTACATCGGCAGCAGGGCGTCCAGCACCTCGTCGGCCGAGGGCTCGAACTCGTACAGCGGCAGCGGCTCGCCGCCGGCGGGTGCGACGCCCTCGACGATCTCCAGCGGCAGCATCCGCCGGACCTGCGGCACCTGGGTCACCATGGACTCGAACCGGGTGAACACCACGTGCAGCTCGGCCACGCCACCGGCGTCGGCCGGGGCGAGGAACGCCTCGAGGAGCGCGTCGCCGATCTCCCGGGCCGTCTCCGGCCGCGGGCTGTCGGACCCGCCGGTCCACGACCGGACGACCTCGCGGCCCCTGAAGCGGAAGTAGCCCTCGCCGCGCCGTCCGGAGACGTACAGCACGGGCTCCTTGCCCTCCTCCTCGAGCCGCTCGATCAGCCGCTCGGTCTCGCGCAGGACGGTCGCGGAGTAGGCGCCCGCCATGCCACGGTCGGAGGTCACCGCGAGCACCGCCACCCGCTTGGTGTCGGTGCGCCCGGTGATCATCGGGTGGTCCAGGTTGGCGTGCGCCGAGACCGCCGAGACGGCCCGGATCAGCGCCTGGGTGTAGGCGTCCTGGCCCAGCGCGGCGTCACGCGCCTTGCCGATCCGCGACGCCGCGATGAGCTCCATGGCCCGGAAGACCTTCTTCAGCGTCTGGGTCGCCCGGATCTTCTGCTTGTAGACGCGCTGTGATCCCGCCATGCTCAGCCCCGCTTCGCAGCGACGATCTGCTCCTGCGCGTGCTCGGCCTCGACCTCGTCATCGCCCAGCGACGGCTCCGCCGTCAGCGGGTTGCCCGAGGCGTCCAGGAAGCCGCGACGGAACCCCTCGACGCCCGCACGCAGCGACTCCTCGGTGGCGTCCTCGAGCTTGCCGCTCTCGCGGATCGTGCCGAGCACGTCGGAGTTGCGGCGCAGGTGGTCGAGCAGCTCGCGCTCGAACCGGGAGACGTCCGCGACGTCGACGTCGTCGAGGTAGCCGTTCGTGCCCGTCCACACGGCCGCGACCTGGTCCTCCACCGCGTACGGGGAGTACTGGGGCTGCTTGAGCAGCTCCATGAGGCGCTCGCCGCGGGTGAGCTGCTGGCGCGTCGTCGGGTCGAGGTCGGAGGCGAACATCGCGAAGGCCGCCATCGAGCGGTACTGCGCGAGCGTGATCTTCAGCGTGCCGGCGACCTTCTTCATCGCCTTGATCTGGGCGTCACCACCCACACGTGACACGGAGATGCCGACGTCGACGGCGGGACGCTGGTTGGCGTTGAACAGGTCCGACTGGAGGAAGATCTGACCGTCCGTGATGGAGATGACGTTCGTCGGGATGTACGCCGAGACGTCGTTCGCCTTCGTCTCGATGATCGGCAGGCCGGTCATCGAGCCCGCGCCCAGCTCGTCGGAGAGCTTCGCGCAACGCTCGAGCAGACGGGAGTGCAGGTAGAAGACGTCGCCGGGGTAGGCCTCACGGCCCGGCGGGCGGCGCAGCAGCAGCGAGACCGCACGGTAGGCCTCGGCCTGCTTGGACAGGTCGTCGAAGACGATGAGGACGTGCTTGCCCTGGTACATCCAGTGCTGGCCGATGGCGGAGCCGGTGTAGGGCGCCAGGTACTTGAAGCCGGCGGGGTCCGAGGCGGGGGCGGCGACGATGGTGGTGTACTCCAGTGCGCCGGCCTCCTCCAGGGCGCCGCGCACGGCGGCGATGGTGGAACCCTTCTGCCCGACGGCGACGTAGATGCAGCGCACCTGCTTGCTGGGGTCGCCGGACTCCCAGTTGGCCTTCTGGTTCAGGATCGTGTCGACGGCGATCGCGGTCTTGCCTGTCTGGCGGTCACCGATGATCAGCTGGCGCTGGCCGCGGCCGATCGGGATCATCGAGTCGATCGCCTTGAGGCCGGTCTGCAGCGGCTCGTGGACGCTCTTGCGCATCATGACGCCGGGGGCCTGGAGCTCCAGGGCGCGGCGGCCCTCGATGCCGGTGATCTCGCCGAGGCCGTCGATCGGCTGGCCCAGCGGGTCGACGACGCGGCCGAGGTAGCCCTCGCCGACGGGGACGGAAAGGACCTCGCCGGTGCGGCGCACCTCCTGGCCCTCCTCGATCCCGGTGAAGTTACCGAGGACGACGACGCCGATCTCGCGCACGTCGAGGTTCATCGCCAGGCCGAGGGTGCCGTCCTCGAAGCGCAGCAGCTCGTTCGCCATCGCGCCGGGCAGGCCTTCGACCTGCGCGATGCCGTCGGCGGTCAGAGTGACGTGACCGACCTCTTCGCTCGCTGCCTGGGTGGGTTCGTAGGAACTCACGAAGCTGTCCAGCGCAGCCCGGATCTCCTCGGGCCTGATCGTCAGCTCAGCCATCTGCTCTTCCTTCGCTGTGATGACCGCTGTCGCGGTCGGTCCTTCATGTCGGTCAGGGGGTGCCGGGTCAGCCGGCGAGCCGGCGCCGGGCGTCCGCCAGGCGGGTGGCCAGAGTGCCGTCGATGACGTCGTCGCCGACCTGCACGCGTATGCCGCCGACCAGCTCGGGGTCGACACCGACGTGCACCTGCACGTCACGGCCGTAGGAGCGTCGCAGGATGCCGCCGAGGCGATCGATCTGCTCGCGGGTCAGCGGGGCGGCGGAGGAGACGGAGGCCACCAGGTGCGCCCGCCGTTCCGCGGCGAGCTCGGTGACGACGCGCAGCGCCGACGTGACCGACCGGTGGCGCAGCGTCCGCGCCGCCTGCATGGCGAGCACCAGCATCTCGGGCGCGACCTTGCCGGAGAGCACGCTCTCCATCAGGCCCGCCCGGCGTGCCGGGCTGAGGTTGCGGTCCTCGACCGCTCCGCGCAGCTCCCGCTCGTCTGCGAACATCCGCACCAGGCGGAAGGACTCGTCCTCGACGTCGGCCAGCCGGCCGGCCTGCTCGGCCGAGGCGAGCACGGACGTCACTGCGAGGGAATCCACCGCGTCGGCGAGGTCGCCGTCGTGGGACCAGCGCTCACGCACCAGGCCGGAGACGAGATCGACGACCTCGGCGTCCACCTTGCCCTGGAGCACGGTGGCCGCGAGGCGGGCCTTGTCGCCGCCGTCGCGTGAGGGCTCGGTGAGCGCCCGCCGCAGGGCGGCGGAGGAGTCCAGCGTGTCGACGAGCGCGAACAGCTGCTCGCCCAGGGCAAGCGCGCGCTCGCCCGACTCGCGCAGGACCGGCTCCCACCGTTCCTGCGCCAGCTGGAGCGCCGCCTGGCTGCTCGCCCGCATCACGCCTCCCGCGTGGTCGCCGCAGCGCCCTGCTCTGCCTCGGCCGCCTCGAGCTGGTCGAGGAAACGGTCGATGACACGGGACTGCAACGCCTGCTCGGTGACGGACTCACCCACGATGCGCGAGGCCAGCTCGGTCGCGAGCATGCCGACGTCGGTGCGCAGCGAGATCTGGGCGGCCTGGCGGTCGGCCTCGATCTGGCGCTGGGCGGCCTCGGTGACGCGGTCGGCCTCGGTCTGCGCCTTGCCGCGCGCCTCGGCGACGATCCGCTTGCCCTCTTCCTGAGCCTGCTCGCGCACCCCGGCGGCCTCGCGGCGCGCGTCGGCGAGCTCGCTCGCGATGCGCTCCTCGGCGTCCGCGGCGGCCCGCTGGGCCTTCTCGGCCTGGGCCAGGCCGGCCTCGATCTTCGCGGCGCGCTCGTCGAGCATGGCGGTCAGCCGCGGGACCGCGTACTTCACGAGGAAGAACGCGATGATCGCGATGCACACCGCCGACCAGAGGATGTCGTAGCCGGCCGGCAGGAGGGGGTTCTGGGTGGTCACCTCCTGCGCCACCACAGGGGCGTTGGCGTTCATCAGAAGACGAAGCCGGCGGCCAGGCCGATCAGAGCCAGGGCCTCGACCAGGGCCATACCGATGAACATGTTGATACGGAGCGGGCCGGCCAGCTCGGGCTGACGGGCGACCGCCTCCTGGGTCTTGCCGACCAGGATGCCCATACCGATACCGGGGCCGATGGTGGCCAGGCCGTAGCCGATGGTCGCGATGTCTCCGGTGATCTCCATGTGGAGGTCTTCCTTCCTTTGTGCGGACCGGGTGTCGTTTTCCCGGTTCGGGGGTTCTCGCGCCGGACCGCGGGGCCCGCCGGAGGCGTCGTGCCTAGTGCGACTCGACGGACAGCTGGATGTACACCGTGGTGAGCACGGTGAAGACGTAGGCCTGCAGGACGGCGACGAAGATCTCGAACAGCGTGAAGGCGAACCCGGCCGCGAGCGTGAGTGCGCCGAGCGGCGCCATCGCGCCGGAGGCCTCGGTGAAGAGGAAGTTCGTCGCCGCGAAGCACAGTACGAGCAACAGGTGCCCGGCGAGCATGTTTGCCACGAGACGGACGGTGAGCGTGGCCGGGCGGATGATGAAGGTCGAGAGGAACTCGATCGGCGTGAGGATGATGTAGATCGGCCACGGCACGCCGGGCGGGAAGAGCTGGCTCTTGAGGAACTGACTCCCGCCCTGGGCCTTGACGCCGGCGACGATGAACGCGACGTAGGAGATCAGCGCGAACACCAGCGGCACCCCCACCACGGAGCTGCCCGCGATGTTGAGGAACGGGACGATGCCCGTGATGTTCATGGCGAGCACGCCGAAGAAGATCACCACGAGGAGCGGTGTGTACCTGCGGCCCAGCTCCTTACCGAGGGACTCCTCGGCGACGCCAGTGCGCACGAAGTCTACGGCGAGCTCACCGAGGGACTGGCCGCGGCTGGGCACCAGCTTGGGGTTGCGGGCGGCGAGCCAGAACAGCAGCACGAGCACCGCGGTGGAGATCAGCCGCACGAGCGTGATGCGGTTGAACTCGAAGATCGTGCCCTCGAAGAGCAGCGCCGGCGGGAAGAAGTCGGCCAGGGTGGGTCCGTGGAAGCCGCTTCCCTCCTGGGCGACGATCTGCGCCTGGGAGGTGAGCGTCAGCAGTGATTCGGCAGACAGGACGTCCCCCTGGTGGTTCTTAAGCCGGGCAGGTTGATGGGCTCCGTGGGCACACCCGACGATGGGCGTGTGCCTGGAACGTGGAGAGCCTAACCCATGAACGAACATGCGCCGGACCACGTCTCGGGCCCGGGGCCGCGCCGTTCCGGTCTTCGGACGGGTTTGCTCCGGTTACCGCCGGGCGACGGCGGAGCGGGCGTGCTGCCGTGCGCGGCAGTCGGCCGGGCCGTGAGCTCCCATAAGCCCTGAAGCCCGCCGGCCTGCGTCCCTGGTCGCCCGAGCCGGCCTCGCCGGCCGCCCACTGTCGGTCTCTCGTCGTCCGATGCGGGCATCGCCGCCGGCTGCTCGTTGAGCAGCGTCAGTCCAGGTCACCGGGCTGCTCGGCGTCGCCGGCGGGCTCGACGTTCGGCACGCGAGCCTTGAGCACCGCCGTCGCCTCGATCGCGAAGGAGCCGATCAGGGCCAGGACGAGCACTACGAAGAACGTGCCCGGCGAGTAGAAGTCGCGCCCGCGCACGAGCACCAGTACCCCGAACATGATGACCATCTTCACCAGCCACCCGCCGACACCGGCGGCGGAGGCGATCTGGATCGGCTTGTCCGCCGTGACGAGCATGGCGATGACCGTGCCGATCATGAACAGCGCGGCGATGCCCGCTGCCATGAGCGCCCCCCACACGCCCGGCATGCCGGCGACGAGGTAGCCGACGCCGGAGCCGACGATGGCGAGCCCGAGGACCAGCACGGTGAGGTTACGGAGGATGACCTCGTACATGTTGCGGACGGCGCGGTTGGTCTCGTTCATCGGCTCGGTTCCTCGTGCGGGGTGGTGGGACGGGACGTGCGGGGCGGTGACGGGGTGGCGGCGACGCCGTCGGGCGCTGCGTCCGCCGGAGCGAAGGCGACGCCGTCGGGCGCTGCGTCCGCCGTCTCCTCGCCGCGGTGACGCAGACCCGGCAGCTGGTTGTAGGTGATGACCGCAGCCACCACGATGGCGACGGCGGCGCCGACGGCCACCTGCGCGGGCGAGAACACGGCGAGGGCGACGGCACTGAAGGCGAACACCGTGGTCCACAGGTACATGATCAGCACCGCGCGGCGGTGGCTGTGCCCGAGGCCCAGCAGCCGGTGGTGCAGGTGCATGCGGTCCGGCTTGAACGGCGACTGCCCGGCCCGCACGCGGCGTAGCACTGCCAAGGTCATGTCGAGCAGTGGCATGAGCAGGACGGCGACCGGCAGCAGGATGGGCACGTAGGCGGGCAGCACCTGACCGGTGGACACCGTGGCCGGGTCGATCTGCCCGGTGACCACGATCGCGGCGGCGGCGACAACCAGGCCGAGGAGCATCGACCCGGAGTCACCCATGAAGATCTTTGCCGGGTTGAAGTTGTGCGGGAGGAAGCCCAGGCACACCCCCACCAGCGCCGCGATGACGGCCGTGGCCACGTTCGCGTAGTTGCCCGGCTGCGCCTCGCGCGTGAGCAGGTAGGTGTAGACGAAGAACGCGCCGCCGCCGATGGCGATCATCCCTGCCGCGAGGCCGTCGAGCCCGTCGACGAAGTTGACCGCGTTGATGGCCACCACCACCACGAGGATCGTGGCGAACAGCGAGAGCCGGCTCGAGCCGATGGTCAGCCCGAAGACCGGGAACGTGATGAGCTGGACGCCCTGCCACGCCATGAGGCCTGCCGCGAGGACCTGCCCGACAAGCTTGGTCATCCAGTCCAGGTCCCAGATGTCGTCGGCCACGCCGAGGAGGCAGACCATCGTGGCTCCGCCGAGGATCGCCCAGGCGGTGGAGGTGTCGTAGAAGACGGAGCCGAGGAACGGCACCCGGGAGGCCACGAGCATCGCGACGGCAAGCCCGGCCAGCATCGCCACGCCGCCCAGGCGTGGGATGGGCACGGTGTGCACGTCGCGGGCGCGGACGGGCGTGAGCGCGCGGGTGACCTGGGCGAGGCGCCGCACCACGGGCGTCATCAGGAACGTCACCGCGGCCGCGGTGAGCATGACGAGCAGGTAGACCCTCACCTCGCCCGGTCACCCTCCCCGGCCGCGGCGGTCCCGCCGTCGGGGGTGACGCCGTCGGAGGTGGCGCCGTCGGGCGTGGTGGCGTTGGGCGAGGTGTCGTCGGACGAGGTGTAACCGTCGGCCGCTGCGTCGCCGTCGGGAGTGGGCTCCGCCTCCTCGGCGAGCTCCGGCGCGACCGCGGCCAGCTCGGCGCGGGTGAGCGCACCCTCGCGCAGGATGGTCAGTCGCTCCCCCGTCGCGTCCACGATGGTCGAGGCGGTGCCGCCCCCAGCCCGGCCGGCGTCGAGGTAGACGGCGACCTTGTCGCCGAAGTACGCCACCGCCTGGGCCGCGGTGTGCGGGGACGGCTGCCCCGAGAGGTTGGCGCTGGAGACGGCCAGCGGTCCGGTGCGGCGCAGCAGCGCGATGGCCGTCTCGTCCGCGGGCATGCGCAGCGCGACGGTGCCGTCGGTGTCGCCGAGGTCCCAGGCGAGGGACGGCTGGGCAAGGCAGACGATGGTGAGCGGGCCGGGCCAGAACGTCTTGACGAGGTCGCGCACGACGGCAGGCACCTCCGTGGCGAGACCGTCGAGGGTCTCCACCGTGCCGACCAGCACTGGCGGGGGCATCTGGCGGCCGCGGCCCTTCGCGGCGAGCAGGCCGGCGACGGCGCGGCCGTCGAAGGCGTCGGCGGCGATACCGTACACGGTGTCGGTGGGCAGCACCACGAGGGCCCCGCGTCCCAGGGCGTTCACGGCCTCGTCGAGGCCGGTCGTGCGCTCGGCGGGATCCTGGCAGTCGTACACGTTCACGCGGGTGAGTCTTTCACGCGCCCCGGACGGTCGTGACATCCTGCCCGGCATGCCCGCCGCTCCCCCGGTGCCCCCGCGGCACCCCCGCCGCGGCCATGCTCGGACGGCGGCGCTGCTGGTCGCGCTGGCGGTCCAGGCGCTCGTGCTGTACCTGCCCGTGGTGCCCGACGCGCCCGGAACTGGGGTGCCGGGCGCGGACAAGATCACGCACGCCGCCGTCTTCGCGCTCGTCACGATGGCGGGCCTTGGGGCCGGGCTGCCTCCCGCCATCGTCGTCGGCTTCGGGGTGGTTCACGCCGCGGCGAGCGAGCTGGTGCAGCACACCATGCTCCCGGGCCGCTCGGGCGACGTGCTCGACGTCGTCGCTGACCTGGCGGGCGTGACGCTGGGGGTCGTCGTGGCGCGTTGGTTGGCCAGGCGTCGCTCATGATCGGAGCGCTTCTCGAACGAGCGCCAAACGAAATGGCCAGATTGGTCACCCACACGACCATTCCGACCATCTTGTTACGCCACCACGCCGACGATGACCACTCCGTCGAAATGGATGAAACGTGACACGTGACGCGTGATGCGTGACGGGTGACGCGTGGCGCATCAGCCGCGGACGAACGCTACCGACGGGCGACGACGTAGCGGTCGCGGCCGGTCAGGTCCCGGCCGGTGCGCACCTCGCGCAGGCCGGCCGTCGCCGCGATCTGGCGGACCGTCGCGGCCTGCACCTCGGCGTGCTCCATGACGAACACCCCGCCGTCGGCGAGCAGCCGCGCGGCAGTCCGGACGACCGCGCGCGGGACGTCGAGCCCGTCGATGCCGCCGCCGTACAGCGCAAGGTCCGGGTCATGCTCGCGGACCTCGGTCTCCCGCGGCACTGCGTCCGGCGGGATGTAGGGCGGGTTGGAGACGACCACGTCCACCGTGCCGTCCAGCTCACGCAGCGCCGTCGCGGCGTCCCCGGCGACCAGGTGCACCGCCGGGGCGAGCGCGTCGACGTTGCGCCGGGCCACCCGCAGGGCCGCCGGCGAGAGCTCGACGGCGTGCACGACGGCGCCAGGCACCTCGGTGGCCACCGCCAGGGCGATCGCGCCGGACCCGCTGCAGAGGTCGACCACCACGGGAGCGCGCCCCTTGGACGCGACCGCGGCTGCGGCCTCGACCGCCTCACCGGCGACGACCTCGGTCTCGGGCCGGACCACGAACGCGCCGGGTGCGGCGGAGAGGGTGAGGTGCCGGAAGGCCATGAGCCCGGTGATGTGCTGGAGGGGCTCGCGGCGGCGGCGCCGCTCGACGAGCTCGGCGAAGAGCGTCTGCGCGCGGTCGCCGGACGCCTCGGCGAACGTGGCGGCGGAGGGCACCAGGTAGAGCGAGCGGCCGAGCACGTGCTCGGCGAGCAGGCGGGCGTCGACGTCCGGAGTGGGCACACCTGCCTCGGCGAGGACCAGAGCAGCGCCGGCGACCGCCTGGCGCACCGTCACCGGCCCGCGCGAGTCGGTCGCACCGCGGGCGCTGCCCCCGGCGCGCGACGGCGTGTCAGCCATGCTGCGCGGCGGCAGCGAGGCGCTCGGCCTCGTCCATCTCGATCGCCGAGGTGATGACGGGCCCGAGGTCGCCGTCGAGCACGTGGTCGAGGTTGTAGGCCTTGTACCCGGTGCGGTGGTCGGCGATGCGGTTCTCGGGGAAGTTGTAGGTGCGGATGCGCTCGGACCGGTCGACGGTGCGCACCTGCGAACGGCGCTGCTCGGACGCCGCGGCCGCGGCCTCCTCCTGCCGGGCGGCGAGCAGGCGCGCCCGCAGCACGCGCATGGCCTGCTCGCGGTTCTGCAGCTGCGACTTCTCGTTCTGCATCGACACGACGATGCCGGTGGGCACGTGGGTGATGCGCACGGCCGAGTCGGTGGTGTTGACGGACTGGCCGCCGGGGCCCGAGGAGCGGTAGACGTCGATGCGCAGGTCGTTGGCGTCGATCTCGACCTCGCCGGGGTCGTCGACCTCGGGCAGGACGAGGACGCCGGCCGCGGAGGTGTGGATGCGGCCCTGGGACTCGGTGACGGGCACCCGCTGCACGCGGTGGACGCCGCCCTCGTACTTCAGGTGGGCCCACACGCCGTCGGCCGGGTCCTGCGGCACGCCCTTGGTCTTGATCGCGACGGAGACGTCCTTGTACCCGCCGAGGTCGGACTCGGTGGCGGTGATGAGCTGGGTGGTCCACCCCTGCCGCTCGGCGTAGCGCAGGTACATGCGCACCAGGTCGCCGGCGAACAGCGCGGACTCCTCCCCGCCCTCCCCCGCCTTGACCTCGAGGATGACGTCGCGGGCGTCGTCGGGGTCGGTGGGCACGAGGACGCGATGCAGATGGTCCGCGGCCTGCGCGACAGCTGCCTCGAGAGCCGGGAGCTCCTCGGCGAAGGCGGCGTCACCCTCGGCGAGCTCACGACCCGCGGCGAGGTCGCCGTCGGCCTCCTGCCAGGCCCGGTAGGCCGAGACGACCCGGCCGAGCTCGGCGTAGCGCCGGCCGAGGGTGCGGGCGCGGCCCTGATCGGCGTGGACGGCGGGGTCCGCCATCGCGCGCTCGATCTCGGCGTGCTCGGCCAGCAGCGGCTCGATGCGCAGGTCCTCGCTCAACGCTCCCTCTCCTTCTGGCCGGTGCGGATACGACAGCGCCGGCGGGAGCCGCGGACCGGGAGGTCCTTGCGGCTACCGCCGGCGCTGGGAAGCAGCTACTTCTTCTTGCCGTAGCGAGCCTCGAAGCGGGCGACGCGGCCACCGGTGTCGAGGATCTTCTGCTTGCCCGTGTAGAACGGGTGGCAGGCACTGCACACGTCGGCGTGGATCTCGCCGGACGTGGAGGTGCTGTGGGTGCTGAAGGTGTTGCCGCACGTGCACGTCACCATGGTGGTGACGTACTCGGGGTGGATGCCCTGCTTCATGACTCTCCTAGGTTCGTGGATGCCCCGGGTCGCACGCGAGGCCGCGCACGTGAACCGGAAGCCGACGAGACATTGTGCCAGACGGCGCCGCACCCGGTCACACCGAGCAGCGGCGCTGTGAGCGACGTCATGCCGCCCGCCCAATTCCCCCTGAGATGTCGTCTTCTGGGCGACATGTCATGACATCTCGCCGACGAGATGACATCTCACGGGGGTGGCGGCCGTGTCAGTGGATCGCGAGCTCCGGCTCGGCGCCCGCGGGGGTCGGGGTGGTCTTCTGCACCCTCATGAGGAACTCGGCGTTCGAGCCCGTCTCGCGCAGCTTGCCGAGCAGGAGGTCGAGCGCCTGCTGCTGGTCGAGAGCACCCATGACACGGCGCAGCTTCCAGACGATCTTGAGCTCCTCGGCGGCCATGAGCAGCTCCTCACGGCGAGTGCCGGAGGCGTTGATGTCTACGGCCGGGAAGATCCGCTTGTCGGCCAGCTGGCGCGACAGACGCAGCTCCATGTTCCCGGTGCCCTTGAACTCCTCGAAGATGACCTCGTCCATCTTCGACCCGGTCTCCACCAGCGCGGAGGCCAGGATCGTCAGCGAACCGCCGTGCTCGATGTTGCGGGCGGCGCCGAAGAACTTCTTGGGCGGGTAGAGCGCCGAGGCGTCCACACCACCGGAGAGGATGCGCCCGGAGGCCGGGGCCGCCAAGTTGTACGCCCGCGAGAGGCGAGTCAGGGAGTCGAGCAGCACGACGACGTCCTGACCCAGCTCGACCAGGCGCTTGGCGCGCTCGATCGCGAGCTCGGCGACGATCGTGTGGTCGGTGGCCGGCCGGTCGAAGGTGGAGGCGATGACCTCACCCTTGACCATGCGCTCCATGTCCGTGACCTCCTCGGGGCGCTCGTCGACGAGCACCACCATGAGGTGAACGTGCGGGTTGTTGATGGAGATCGCGTTGGCGATCTGCTGCATGATGATCGTCTTGCCAGCCTTGGGCGGGGAGACGATCAGGCCACGCTGGCCCTTGCCGATCGGGGCGACGAGGTCGATGACTCGCGGCGTGATCGCCTTGGGAGTGGTCTCCAGACGCAGCTGCTCCTGCGGGTACAGCGGGGTGAGCTTGCTGAACTCCGGACGCTGACGCGCGTTCTCCACGCTCATGCCGTTGACGCTGTCGAGGCGCACGAGGGCGTTGAACTTCTGCCGCTTGTTCTCGGCCTCGCCCTCGTGGGGCTGACGGACGGCGCCGGTGATGGCATCACCGCGGCGCAGGCCGTTCTTCTTGACCTGGCCGAGGGTGACATAGACGTCGTTGGGGCCGGGCAGGTATCCGGAGGTCCGCACGAACGCGTAGTTCTCGAGGATGTCGAGAATGCCGGCGACGGGCAGCAGGACGTCGTCCTCGCTGACCTCCGGCGTCATCTCCTCGTACGGGGCGTAGTCCGTGCGGCCGCCGGTGCGGCGCTTGTTGCGGTCGCGGCCGCGGTCGCGGTTGCGGCGCCGGTTGCGTCCGCCGTGCTCGTCGTCGGCGTCGTCCTGATGGGTGCGCTGCTGCTGACCCTGCGGACCACCGTGCTGGTTCTGCGTCCGCTGGCCGTCCTGGTCACCACCACGACGGCGCGCGGCTGCCGCGTCGCCGAGGGCGTCGAGGGCCCGGCGCGCACGCTCCTCGTCGGTCTCGACGTTCACGCCGTTGCGGGCGGCGTGAACGGCGAGCTCACGCTTGAGCGCCTCCTTGGCGTCGTCGTGCGCCTCGGGCGCATCCTGCGTGTCCTGCGTCTCGGGGTTCGCGACGGGCGCGGTCGCTCGGCGTGATCCGCGGCGGCGCGGCGCGTCCGTCCGCTCGGCGGCGGCCGGCTGCTGATCGGCGGCGGCCGGCTGCAAATCGGCGGCGGTCGGCTGCTGCGTGGGCGCCGACTGCTCGGCGGTCACCGGCTGGGTTGGCTCGGTGGCACGCGGTGCGGCGGCCTCCGGCTCGGTCCGCTCGGAGCGCTCGGTGGCACGCGGCGCGGCAGCGCGGCTGCGCGTGCGGGGTGCCCGCTCGGTGGGCTGGGTGCCCTCGGCGGGCAGGGAGTCGACGGACCGGGCACCTTCGACAGGTGCGGAGTCGACGGACCGGGCACCCTCGGCTGGCGCGGTCCGGGCTGCCTGCTGGCCCGACGCGGGAGCGGAGCCGCCGTTGCGACCTTCACGGATGGCCGTGATCAGGTCGCTCTTCCGCATCTTGGTGGTGCCCTTCAGGCCCATCTCGCTGGCCAGCGCCTGCAGCTCGGGCAGGCGCATGGTGCTCAGCGAGCCCCCACGGGCGGCGCGGCCTTCGCTCTGGGGGGCTTCGACGGTCTCGGTCACGAGGTTCCTTCCCTCGGTGGATGTCCGCGCGCGGGTGCGGGGACGTCATGTGGGTCCAGCCAGGTGGCTGGAAGGTTGTTGGGGGCCGGCTCGTGCGCATCGTGCACTGACTCAGTGCACAAAGGCTGTGGCGGGCATGCTCCGTCTGTACGAAGACGTGGTAGACGCACCCAGGTGCGCGGAAGACGTCCGCAGGGAGTCGGTGCGCTTTGATCTTAACAGCCACAACGCCACGGTTGTTCCATTTGTGGCGGCACGTCGACGGCGGCGGTATTGGCATTTCCGCGGCGGTGGTCGGCGGCGATCGTGGTCTGCCCCTCGAGGGCGGAATGGTCACGATCTGCCGGCCACGCCAACAACCGACGGCGCGGAAGCCCTCAGCGCCGACGGCGCGGAAGCCCTCAGTACAGGTGCGCACCCGACCGTGGCACGCCGGGGCGGACCACCCGCCAGCCGTGCCCGGTGAGCGCGGCGGTGGTCGGTGCGTCGAGGTCATCGAGGACGAGCACGCTGGGACCGGCGCCGGAGATGACAGCCGGCCAGCCGGCCTCGCGCAGCGCCCGCACCACCTCGGCGGTCTCCCGCATGGCGTCCGCGCGGTAGTGCTGGTGCAGCTGGTCCTCCGTGGCGGCCATGAGGAGGTCGGTCTGCCCCCCTAGAGCCAGGATGAGCAGCGCGGTCCGGGCGACGTTGAACGCCGCATCGCTGTGCGGCACCTCGCGCGGCAGCACCGCGCGCGCGGTGTGGGTGAGCAGCTGGTGCTCCGGGACGAGCACGGTGGGCGCGAAGCCGTCGTGCAGCGGGACGGCCGCGGCGTGCGGGCCGAGCGCGTCCACCCACGCAGCGGTCGCTCCACCGAGCAGCGCGGGTGCGGCGTTGTCGGGGTGCCCCTCGAGCTGGGTGGCCAGGGTGAGGACGGCGTCGTCGTCGAGCGCCTCCGGCTCCGAGACGAGACCACGGGCGGCGATGAGCCCCGCGACCACCGCGGCCGCCGACGACCCCATGCCCCGGCCGTGCGGGATGACGTTGTGGCAGATCAGGTCCAGGCCCGCCTGCGGGGCCCCCGCGTGCTCGAGCCCGGCCCGCACGGCCCGCACCACCAGGTGCCCCTCGCCGTCGGGCAGCTCACCGGCGCCCTCACCGGTCACCGTCACGGTCGTCTCCCCGGCGACGGCTCGCACGGAGATCTCGTCCCACACACCGAGCGCGAGACCGAGCGTGTCAAAGCCCGGGCCGAGGTTCGCCGAGGTGGCCGGCACCCGCACCCGGACCTGGTCGCGCACGAGCCGCATCGCGCCGCCCCGCGCCGTTACAGACCCAGGGCCGCGACGGCGGCCTCGAGCGTGGGCGCGATGACCTGCGGCTCGACGCGCGTCTCCCCCAGCGCGGTCGCCGTGTCCTTCAGGCCGTTGCCGGTCACGGTGCACACGATGCGCGCCCCGGCCGGGACCTTGCCCAGCTCGGCGGCCTGCAGCAGCCCGGCGACGGACGCCGCGGACGCCGGCTCGACGAATACGCCCACCTCGGCGGCGAGCAGGCGCTGCGCGTCGAGGATCTGCGCGTCGGTGACGGCGTCGATCCACCCGCCGGAGTCGTCGCGCGCGGCCTCGGCGTACGCCCAGGAGGCGGGGTTGCCGATGCGGATGGCGGTGGCGATGGTCTCGGGGTGCTCCACGGGGGCGCCCTTGACGAACGGGGCCGCACCCTCGGCCTGCACGCCCCACATCTGCGGGACCTTGGTGGCCACCGGCGCCAGCCGCGTGGCGGCGTCGTCGATCGAGGCCGCGGTGGTGCGCCCGGCGTACTCGTTGTAGCCCATCCAGTACGCGGAGATGTTGCCGGCGTTGCCGACCGGCAGCACGTGGATGTCCGGGGCGTCACCGAGAGCGTCGACGATCTCGAACGCCGCGGACTTCTGCCCCTGCAGGCGGTAGGGGTTGACCGAGTTGACCAGCGCGACGGGGTACTTCTCGGCCAGGTCGCGCACGATGGTGAGGCAGTCGTCGAAGTTGCCGTCGACCGCCACCAGGGTGGCGCCGTGGACGATCGCCTGCGCGAGCTTCCCGGCCGCGATCTTCCCGGCGGGCAGGACGACGGCGCAGCCCAGGCCAGCGGCGACGGCGTACGCCGCGGCGGAGGCGGAGGTGTTACCGGTCGAGGCGCACACCACCATCTGTGTGTCGGTGGCCGCGACCTTGGACATCGCCATGGTCATGCCACGGTCCTTGAAGGAGCCGGTGGGGTTGGCGCCCTCGACCTTGACGTGGACCTCGGCGCCGGTGCGCGCGTTGAGCGCCGGGGCGGGCACCAGTGGGGTGCCGCCCTCCCCGAGCGTGATGACCGGGTCGCCGTCGCCGATCGGCAGCCGCGCCCGGTACTCCTCGATCACGCCGCGCCACAGGTGGGCCATCAGTTCCCCTCGACTCTCATCACGGAGACGACCTCGTGCACGCGCGGGTCGTCGGACAGCTTCGCCACGGTCTGCGCCAGCGCCGCCTCGGTGGCGAGGTGGCTGACGATGGTGATCCGGGCGTCGCCGTCGCCGGCGCCGGTCTGCCGGACGCTCTCGATGGACACGCCGTGCTCGCCGTACACCCCCGCGACGGCGGCGAGAGTGCCGGGCTCGTCGGCCAGGCGCAGCTGCACCTGGGTGCGGGCCGGGGTCTGCTCGTCGGTGACCAGCGGCAGCTCGGCGTAGGTGGACTCACGCGGGGCGTTGCCGCCGTGGACCTTGTGGCTGGCGGCGGCCACCAGGTCGCCCAGGACGGCGGAGGCCGTGGGGGCCCCGCCGGCGCCCTGACCGTAGAACATCAGCCGGCCGGCGGCCTCGGCCTCGACCACGACGGCGTTGAACGCCCCGCGGACGGCTGCGAGCGGGTGGGTGGCGGGCAGCAGCGCCGGGTGGACCCGCACGCTGATGCCGCGGGTGTCGTTGTCCGTGATGCGGCGTGCGACCGCGAGCAGCTTGATGACGTATCCCGCCTCGCGCGCCTCCGCCATGTCCGCGGCGGTGACCTGGCGGATGCCGGTGACCGGCACGTCGTCGATGCTCACCCGGGTGTGGAAGGCGAGAGAGGCGAGGATCGCGGCCTTGGCGGCGGCGTCGTGCCCGTCGACGTCGGCGGTGGGGTCGGCCTCGGCGTAGCCGAGCTCCTGGGCCAGCGCGAGGGCGTCGTCGAAGCTCAGGCCACGCGTGGCCATCTCGTCGAGGATGAAGTTCGTGGTGCCGTTGACGATGCCCAGGACGGCGTCGACGTTGTCCCCCGCGAGGGACTCACGCAGGCCGTAGACGACCGGGACCGCGCCGGCCACCGCGGCCTCGTAGTACAGGTCGGCGCCGGACCGCTCGGCCGCACCGTGGAGCTCGGGGCCGTGCGCGGCGAGCAGCGCCTTGTTGCCGGTGACGACGGTGGCGCCGGACTCCAGCGCGGCGAGGACCAGCGGGCGCACCGGGTCGATGCCGCCGATGAGCTCGACGACGATGTCCGCCTGCGCCACCAGGGCTGCGGCGTCGTCGGTGAGGAGCTCGCGGGGCACCCACGGGTCACGCTCGGCGTCGGTGTCGCGCACCGCGATACCGACGAGCTCGAGCCGGGCACCCGCACGCGCCGCGAGGTCGTCGGCGTGCTCCCGCAGCAGGCGGACCACCTGGGAGCCGACCGTGCCGCAGCCCAGCAGGGCGATGCGCACGGCGTCGGGGTGCTGGGCGGTGGAACTGCTCACCGGGGCGTCCTCTCCTTCTCCGCGGGGCGCCCGCCGCCGGGTCGGCGCGGGACCCGGCGCGGGGTCGTGGCCCAGGATAGGGGCGCGCGCCGACATGCCCGGCCGGTGTCCAGCCGCTGGCGTGAAGCCGGGCTCCCTCGGCCGGGCGGCGAGACGCCGTCAGCTCTGGGGCGACGGCGGACGCGGCCGGTCGAGCCGGTCTGCGTGAGCGGCGCGAACCGGTTCGGCACTCTCCTGTGCTCGACGATCCTGCCGTCGACCACGCGGACGACGGCGAGGACCGTGATGTCGACCGGACGTCCGGAGGGCGGCCCCATGAACGGACCCGTGTTCGTGCCCTGCGCGCGCAGGCGGACCCGCAGGGTGTCGTCGCGCTCGGCCCGGCCCGCGACCGTGTAGCGGATGCCCGGGGTGGCGCGGCGGACCTGCCGCATCGCCGTTCTCAGGGTCTCGAGCCCTCTCGATGCCGAGCTGGTGCTCGACGAAGTCCGGGGACACACCTCCTCGACGACATCGGTACTCTCGCGGCGAACCCCTCGTCCAGCTGCCGGGGGAAGAGATCGAGCCCGGGTGGCGGCGGCGCCCTTCCCGTGCATGACGGTGTCCTCCCGCGCGATCGACGCCGCACGGCAGCCCGTATGCGGCGGAGAGACCGGGGAGCGAGGCGGTGACGTGTCGCCCATCTGATGACTCGCGGAAGCATGACTCGCGGAAGAATGACAACGCCCGGAGCGAAAGACTCGCGGAAGAGATGACATCTCGCGGAGAAGATGACATCTCGCGGGATGGGGTGGTGCCGTCAGCCCTCGTCGAGCGCGAGCAGGTCCTCGACCGTCTCCCGGCGCACCAGCACCCGCGCCTGGCCGTCCCGCACTGCCAGGACCGGCGGGCGCGGCACCATGTTGTAGTTGCTGGCCATCGACCGGCCGTACGCGCCGGTCGCGGGCACCGCGAGCAGGTCCCCGGCCCGGACGTCGGCGGGCAGCGCGACGCCGTGGACCACGATGTCCCCGCTCTCGCAGTGCTTGCCCACCACCCGCGCGGTGACGGCCTCGGCGTCGGACGCGCGCGAGGCCAGCGCCGCGGTGTACTCGGCCTGGTACAGCGCCGGGCGGATGTTGTCGCTCATCCCCCCGTCGACGCTGACGTAGGTGCGCCGGCCGCCGTCGTCGAGGGCGACGACCTTGACGGTGCCCACCGTGTACAGCGTGAGCGCGGACGGGCCAACGATCGACCGGCCGGGTTCGACCGAGATGCGGGGGACGTCGGTGCCCAGGTCCGTGCAGGCCCGCCGGACGGCGTCCGCGAGGGTCGTGGCGATCTGCTCGGGCGTGGGGGGCACGCCGTCGTGCCCGGTGTAGCTGATGCCGTAGCCGCCGCCGAGGTCCACCTCGGGCATGAGGTGACCGCTGCGGGCGGCGACGTCGGCGCGCAGGCCCAGGACGGCGCGGGCGGCCACCTCGAACCCGGCCAGGTCCAGGATCTGGGAGCCGATGTGCGAGTGCAGGCCGATGAGGTCGAGCTCGGGGCGGGCGAGGATGGTCTCGACGGCCTTGGCGGCGGCGCCCGAGGTGAGGGAGAGGCCGAACTTCTGGTCCTCGTGGGCGGTGGCGATGAACTCGTGCCCCCCGGCGTGGACGCCGGTGGTGACCCGCACCATCACCGGGGCGACCACGCCGAGGCGGGCGGCGACGGCGGCGACCTGGTCGATCTCGGGCAGCGAGTCGACCACGATCCGGCCCACCCCGTGCTCCAGGGCTGCGGTGATCTCGGCGTCGGACTTGTTGTTGCCGTGCAGGCCGATGGCCTCCCCCGGCACCTCGGCGCGGATGGCCACGGCGAGCTCCCCGCCGGTGGCGGTGTCCACCCGCAGGCCTTCCTCGTGCACCCAGCGGGCCACGGCGACGGACAGGAACGCCTTGCCGGCGTAGTACACGTCTGCCCCGGCCATCCCGGCCTCGGGGGCGAAGGCGGCGGCGAACGCCTCGGCGAACCGGCGGGCCCGGCCGCGCAGGTCCGCCTCGTCCACGACGTAGGCGGGGGTCCCGTGCTGGCGGGCGATGTCGCGCACATCCAGGCCGGCGACGGCCAGCGCACCGTCGGGCCCGCGGCGGATGGTCGTCGACCACGGCTCGCCGCCCGGCTCGGGGGCGGGCAGCGGCGGCGCGTCCACGGCGGGGGCCTGCGCCGGGTGGGCCTGGTGCGGCGCCTCGGCCCGGTGCCGGTTCACATCCGCTCCGGGGCGCTGACACCCAGCAGGCCGAGCCCGTTGGCGATGACCTGCGTGACGGCGTCGTTCAGCACGAGGCGGGCGTGGTGCGAGGGCTCCACGGGGTCCTCCCCGCGCGGGGTGACCCGGCACTGCCCGTACCAGGTGTGGTAGCTGGCGGCGAGCTCCTCGAGGTAGCGGGCCACGCGGTGCGGCTCACGCAGCCGGGCGGCGCGGGCGACCACCTCCGGGAAGCTGCCCAGCACACCCAGGAGGGCGGCGTCGGCGGGGTGGTCCAGGGCCGTGGGGTCGAACCCGTCGCGGGAGACGCCGTGCGTCTCGGCGTTGCGGGCCACCTGCCGGGTGCGGGCGTGGGCGTACTGGACGTAGTAGACGGGGTTGTCCAGGTTCTGCTCGCGCAGCTTCTCCCCGTCCAGGGTGAGCGGGGAGTCGGCGGGGAACCGGGCCAGGGTGTAGCGCACCGGGTCGGTGCCGATCCACTCGATGAGGTCGCGCAGCTCGATGATGTTGCCGGCGCGCTTGCTCATCCGGGCCCCGGCCACCGAGACCAGCTGGCCGATGAGGATCTCGATGTTGCGCTCGGGGTCGTCACCGGCGCAGGAGGCGATGGCCTTGAGCCGGTTGACGTACCCGTGGTGGTCGGCGCCGAGGAGGTAGATCTTCTCCGGGAAGCCGCGGTCCTTCTTGGACAGGTAGTAGGCGGCGTCGGCGGCGAAGTAGGTGGGGGCGCCGTCGGCGCGGACCATCACCCGGTCCTTGTCGTCGCCGAAGTCGGTGGTCCGCAGCCACACCGCGCCGCCGTCGTCGAAGACGTGGCCCTGCTCGCGCAGGCGGTCGACGGCGGAGCGCACCGCACCGCCGTCGTGCAGCTCGCGCTCGGAGAAGTAGACGTCGAAGTGGACGTTGAACGCGGCGAGGGTCTCCTCGATCTCCGCCATCTGCAGCCGGTAGCCGGCCTCGCGGGCGACGGCGACGGCCTCCTCGACCGGCAGGTCCGGCAGCTCGGGGTGCACGGCGAGCACCCGGGCCGCCAGGTCGTTCACGTACCCGCCGATGTACCCGCCCTCGGGCACCTCGCCGCCGGTGGCCCGGGCCAGGATGGAGGCGCCGAACTTGTCCATCTGGGCGCCGGCGTCGTTGATGTAGTACTCCGGTGTGACGTCGGCCCCGGAGGCGCGCAGCAGGCGCACGAGTGCGTCACCGAGCGCGGCCCAGCGGGTGTGGCCGATGTGCAGCGGGCCGGTGGGGTTGGCGGAGACGTACTCCATGTTGATGACGTGCCCGGTCAGGGCGTCGTTGCGGCCGAACTCGGGGCCGGTCTCGACGATCGTGCGGGCCAGCTCCCCGGCCGCGCCTGCCTCGAGGCGGATGTTGAGGAAGCCGGGCCCGGCGACCTCGGCGGCGGCGATGCCGTCGGCCTGCGCGAGCCTGCCGGCGAGCAGCTCGGCGAGGGCGCGCGGGTTGGTGCCCACCTTCTTGGCCAGCTGCATCGCGACGTTGGTGGCCCAGTCGCCGTGCTCACGCTGACGGGGGCGCTCGACCTTGGGCTCGGGGACGTCCTCGGCGGCGAGGGCGACGTCACCGGCGGCGACGGCGTCGAGCAGGACGGCGCGGATGAGGGCGGCAAGCTCAGCTGGGGTCACCTGGCACAGGTTAGTCGCAGGCCATGACGCTGCTGGGCCCGCGTCCGACCGCCGGGTGCGGTCCGCGTCACAGCGGCCGCGCCTCCCCACCCGCGACGGCGCCTCCCCCGCCCCGACATGTCATGACCTCGGCCGCTCCCCCGCCCCCGACATGTCAAGTCCTCCGCGAGATGTCATGACATGTCGCGGAGGACTTGACATGTCACCGCGCGGGGGGCGCCGCGACCTGAGGGCCGGGTGGGCGGGTGGGTGCGCGCTCCGTCAGATCAGCATGTTGCGGTAGATCGTCTGGACGGCGTCCGCCGGCCCGGTCAGGGTCAGGACGACGCCGTCGTCGGTGCGCCACACCAACGCGGTGGTCGCCCCGTCCTCGAGGACGTAGTACCAGTAGTGGCCGGTGTCGTCGACGTAGACCGAGCCCTCGCCCTGGGAGGTGGCGCCGCCGGCCTCCAGATCGGCGGCCAGCTGCTCGCTGTACGCGTCCTGCGCCTCGATGGACTCGAAAGCGGCCGCAGTGACCGGCACGTCGGTGCTGCCGTCGGAGTAGGTGCCGGACAGTGCCTCGCGGGCGCCTGCGGCAATCGCCTCCTCGTCGGAGGTCCAGCCGGCGTCCGTCAGGGCGAAGGTGGTGTTGACCACCGTGGTGTCGAGCCGCGGCTCGAGGGGGTCGGCGCTCAGCGAGCGGGATTCGCTGGCGGCGGTGGTCTCCTCGGTGGCGGACGTGGCCGCGGCCGAGGTGGTCTCCTGGACCGCGGGAGTGTCGTCGCCCCGGCCGAAGAAGAGGTAGGCGGCGACGCCGGCGAGCACCAGCACCACCACGGTGAGGATGACGGGGACCACCCAGCCACGGCGCTTCTCGGGCCCGCCAGGGCCGGCCGGCCCGCCCGGGCCGGATGCGCCGTCGTCGAACGCGGAGCCCGGGTAGGGCGCGCCCGGCGCTGAGCCCTGCGGCGTCTCTCCACCGGCGCCCGGGGACCTGCCGTACTGGTCGCCCGTCATCCACGGCGGCGTGGCCTCCGGGCCCGGGTACCCCGACGGGGACGCCGGGAAGGCCTGGGTGGTGTCGCCCCGGACTGGGCCGAGCGGCTGGGTGGCGTCCGGACCGAGCGGCTGGGTGGCGTCCGGACCGAGCGGCTGGGTGGCGTCCGGGCCGAGCGGCTGGGTGGCGTCCGGCGGAAGCGGCTGCTCGTCGGGCACGCCGCCCGGCTCGGACCGCGGCGGGCCGTTCGGCTCCGGCGGTTTCTGGCTCATCGCATCCTCCTCCTCGCGCGGGCGCCCGGGGACCTGCCCGCGGGGCTCGCGTGCCTGGTGGCCAGGCTAGGGCGGCCGGGCGGCCCTGTCGCGCGCTTCCGCCACCGCGCGAGGGCGATGTGAACGTGGCGCCTCACGGCTGATAACATCGCAGGGCGTCGCGCACGCAGCGCCCCTTTAGCTCAGTGGATAGAGCGTCTGCCTCCGGAGCAGAAGGTCGCTGGTTCGAATCCAGTAGGGGGCACAAGCAGAGCCCTCGTCCCGATCGGGACGAGGGCTCTTGTCATGCCAGCCGGCTCATGGCCGGCCGGCTTCCGCCGGCGGCGCTCAGACCGTTGACGGCTCAGGCACCAGCCGATCGGCCACGTCCGCCGGTATCCCGGCGAGAAACTCCTCGATCATGCCCTCGACGTCGACCGGCCCCTCGGTCTCCATGATCCGTTCGACCAGCGCGTACGACCCGTAACCCAGCACCCGGGACATGAGCGGCAGGCTGGCGGCCGGGACGGCGTCGGCGTCGCGGAGGAAGCGCTCGGTGCGCCGGGCCACCTGCCAGGTGACCGCCCGTACCAGCGCCGGGTCCCCGCCTTCGACGCTGAGCAGCCGGTGGTACAGCGCGCGCCGCTCCGCGACGTGCATCAGCACCGCCGTCAACCACGTGCGGTAGGTGAGCTCGGCCGCGCCGCGCACGGGCGCGACGATCCGCCGCCCGAGGTCCTCGACGACCGACGTGGCGAGCTCGCCGACGCTGTCGAAGTGCTTGTAGAAGGTGGTGCGGTGGATGCCTGCCGTCCGGCAGAGCTCCGAGACGCTGACCTGGTTCAGCGGGGTGGTCTCGAGAAGGACCCCCAGCGCCTGTCTCAACGCGACCAGGGTTCTGCGCGTGCGGGGGTCCACGCGCCCTTGATCTGATGTCATAGCACCATCATGCCCCCAGTCGTAGGGGGTTGGGGTCAATGCCACGCGCCACGCTCCGTAAGTACGTCGCGCAGGACGCGCGGTCTGTCCGAAATGATCCCGTCCACCCCGAGATCCAGCAGACGGCGCATCTCCCCGGGGTCGTCGATCGTCCACACGTGCACCGCCAGCCCGTGGCGGTGCGCCGCCGCGAGGAACCGCGAAGTCACGATCTGCAGGCCGCGGACGCGCGTGGGCACCTGCACGCACACGGCGCCGCCGCCCGGGCCCGGGACGCGAGGGCGGCGGCCCAGCCGCGCGGCCGCCACCAGCCGGGCGACGTCGCCGCGCCCCAGGCTCGTGGCCACCCCGGGCAGCCGGACGCGCAGCCGGGCCAGGCGCGCGTCGGAGAACGACGCCAGCCCCACCCGGTCCTGGGCGCCGGTCCGCTCGATCGCACGCACGAGCGGCTCGAGCCCGTGGTCGTCCTTGGCATCGATGTTCACGCGCAGCGCCGGGTAGTCACCGAGCAGCTCCTCCAGCCGCACCGGGCGCGCGCCCGAGGCGTCGCGCAGGGCGGCCACCTGGTCCCAGGTCAGCTGGTCGACCCGTCCCGTGCCGTCGGTGGTGCGGTCCACCGTGGCGTCGTGGTTGAGCACGGCGACGCCGTCGGACGTCGCACGCACGTCCGTCTCGAGGTACCCCAGCCCCAGCGCCACGGTGTGCTCGACGGCGGCCCGTGAGTTCTCGGGCACCTCCCGACCACCGCCGCGGTGGGCGAACGCGATCGGTCCGGGCCCCTCCAGATACGTGCTACTCACGGTCTCATCATCCCCCATGGCCGACCTGGGCGACTTCCCGGCGATTGACGTCGGCGCCCCGTTCCCGGCGATCGGCGTCCGGCACGGTCGGGCGGCCACACCCCGGAGGGCGCAACTATGTGGGTGCGCACCATCGAGCAACGCCCGGCCGTTACATAAGTTGCTCGCCATGATCAGGGACAACGGCGTCGATCTGACGGGCCGCCGGGCGGTCGTCACGGGTGCGGCGAGCGGCATCGGTGCCGCCGTGGCGAGGCGGCTCGCGGCCGCGGGTGCGCGGGTGGTGGTCTGCGACCGCGACGAGGACGGCGCCCGCTCGCTCGCCGCGGAGCTCGCCGGTGAGGCATGGGTGGTGGACCTGTCCGACACCGGGAGCCTCGCTGACCTGGTCCTGGAGGCAGACATCCTCGTCAACAACGCCGGCATCCAGCACGTCGCCCCCGTGCAGGACTTCCCGCCCGATCGCTTCTCCTTCATCCTGCGCCTCATGCTCGAGGCCCCGTTCCTGCTCGCCCGCGCCACCCTGCCGCACATGTACGCCCGGGGATGGGGCCGCCTGATCCACATCTCCAGCGCGCACGGCCTGCGGGCGAGCGCGTTCAAGTCCGCCTACGTCTCGGCCAAGCACGGGCTCGAGGGGCTGTCGAAGGTGCTCTCCCTCGAAGGTGCACCGCACGGGGTCACGAGCAACTGCGTCAACCCCGGCTACGTGCGCACCCCGCTCGTGGAGCGCCAGATCAGCGACCAGGCCCGGGCGCACGGACTCTCCGAGGACGAGGTGATCAGCTCAGTGATGCTCCAGAACTCCGCGATCAAGCGGCTGCTCGAGCCACCCGAGGTGGCCACCGCCGTCGCCTACCTGTGCTCGGAGGACGCCGGGTTCGTCACGGGCAGCAACATCGTCCTCGACGGCGGCTGGTCGGCCCGCTGAGCCCCATGGCGGACCCGACCAGGCCCGCGCCGCCCGCCACCGGGCGGGTCCGTGACGCGCCGCTCCCCCCGACGCGGCCCCGGATACGGTCCGCCTCGGTCACAATGTGGCCCGTGGCCACACTGGAGTACCTCGAGCTGTTGGCGCGCGACGCCGCCCCCGTGGAGTTCGAGGGCCCGGTCCTGGCGGCCCGCGCGGCCGGCGCGGACGCGGACACCCTGGCCGAGATCGAGCGTGCGAAGGCCCTCGCGCTGCAGGTGCGTGGCGTCCTGGAGAACCGGCGCCGCCGCGAGACCGAGCTCGCGGCGCTGTTCGAGACGGCCGGCGACCTCGCGGCCCTGACCGACGTCGACGCGGTCCTGGAGGCGATCGTGCACCGCTCGCGCCAGCTGCTCCACAGCGACGTCGCCTACCTCTCCCTCAACGACGAGCAGGCCGGCGACACGTACATGCGGGTGACCGACGGCGCCACGTCGGCGCTGTTCCGGGCGGTCCGCCTGCCGCTGGGGGCGGGCCTGGGCGGGCTCGTGGCCCAGACGGCCACCCCGTACGCGACGGCGGACTACTTCGCCGACGCCCGCTTCGAGCACACCTTCGGCATCGACGACGCCGTCGGCGACGAGGGCCTGACCTCGATCGTGGGCGTGCCGCTGCTCCTGGGCCGGCGGGTGATCGGGGTGCTCTACGCCGCCAACCGCACCGTGCGGCCCTTCGGCCGCGACGCCATCGCCCTGCTGGTCTCCTTCGCCGCGCACGCCGCCATCGCCATCGACAACGCCCGGCTGCTCACCGAGACCCAGCACGCCCTGCACGACCTGCGCGTGGCCGGCGAGCTGCTCCAGGCCCGCACCACGAGCGTAGAGCGAGCGGCCGACGCCCACGACCGGCTCGCGGACCTGGTGCTGCGCGGCGGCGACGTGGACGACGTCGCGCACCAGATCCGCGCGGTCCTCGGTGGCGAGGTGCTCATCGTGGACCCGGACGGGCGGGTGCTCGCCTCCACCGCCGGGGACTCCCCGGCGCCCGAGCAGGAGCCGGCCCTCCTTGAGCGGGTGCGGGCCACCAGCCGGACCGGCGCCGCCCCGGGGCTGTGCGCGGCGCCGGTGGTGGCCGGCGCCGACTCCCTCGGCGTGCTCGTGCTGCGCCGGGCTGAGCCCCTGGACCAGGCGGACCGGCGCATCCTCGAACGCGGCGCGCTGGTCACCGCGCTCCTGCTGCTGTTCCGCCGCAACGTCGCCGAGACGGAGGGGCGGCTGCGCGGGGAACTGCTCGCGGACGTCCTGGCCGACGCCGAGCGCGATCCCGACCTCCTGCGCGAGCGCGCCCGCCTGGTGGGGGCCGACCTGGACGCGGCCCACGCCGTCGTCGTCGCCGAGGTCGTGGGTGACCGCACCCGCGCCGCTCAGGCGGCCACCTTCCTCGCCTCCCGGCACCGCGGGCTCTCCGCCGTCCACCGCGGCCGGCTCGTGCTGGTGCTGCCCGGGCTCGCGCCGCGGGAGGCCGCCACGCTGGTGGCCGAGGAGGTCTCTCGCGCGGTGGGCCACCGGCTGACGGCCGGCGCGGCCGGGTCTGACCCGGGCACCACGGCCATCGCCGACGCCCACGCCGAGGCGACCCGCTGCCTGGACACCCTGCTCGCGCTGGGCCGGGCCGGTGAGGTGGCCGAGGCCGCGGACCTGGGCTTCGTGGGCCTGCTCCTGGGCGAGCGGCGCGACGTCGGCGCGTACGTGCGTACCGTGCTCGGGCCCGTCCTCGACTACGACGCCGAGCGGGGCACGGCCCTGGTACGGACCCTGCAGACGTACTACGCCCAGGGGGCGAACCTCTCGCGGACCGGGGCGGCGCTGCACGTGCACACCAACACCGTCACCCAGCGCCTCGAGCGGGTCACCCAGCTGCTCGGCGAGGGCTGGAACGCGCCGGAGCGCCAGCTCGAGGTGCAGCTGGCGCTCCGGCTCGCGGACCTGCTCCGGCCCTGACGGCGGCCCGGCCCGGCATCATTCGCGGCGGCGGGCCAGGAGGTGGAGCACCGAACCCCACACGCCGCGCCGGAAGAGCAGCACCACCACGACGAAGACGGTGCCGGTGATGATGCCGATGCCCTCGAACCCGGAGGAGGCCATCTGGTCCTCGAGGACGATGATGATCGCCGCGCCGACGATCCCGCCCCACAGCGTGCCGATCCCACCCAGGACGGTGATGAGCACGACCTTCCCCGAGGTGGTCCAGTTGACCTCCTGCAGGGAGACGAAACCGTGGCTGATCGCGAACAGCCCGCCCGCCAGGCCCGCCAGCCCGGCCGAGAGGACGAACGCGGCGACCTTGTACTTCTCCACGTCGTAGCCCAGCGCACGGGCGCGGGGGGCGTTGTCCCGGATCGAGACCAGCACCCGGCCGAAGGGTGAGTGGACGATGCGCCAGGCGAACCACACACCCGCCACGATGATCGGCAGGGCGGCGTAGTAGAAGAAGAACGAGTCGGTCTCGACCGCCTCGATGCCGAAGAAGCTGGTGGGCACCGACTGCAGGCCGTTCTCCCCGCCGGTCACCTCGTCCCACTGGTTGGCGAGGAAGAAGATCATCTGCGCGAACGCCAGGGTGACCATGGCGAAGTAGATGCCCGACCGTCGCACGGACAGGTACCCGACCGGCAGCGCCAGCAGCATGGCGGCGAGCGCCCCGGCCAGCACGGCCAGCGGGAACGGCACCCCGACATTGAGGGCGACCAGGCCCGTCACGTACGCCGAACCGCCCCAGTAGGCCGCGTGGCCGAAGGAGAGCAGGCCCGTGTAGCCGAGCAGGATGTCCAGGGCGACGGCGAACAGCGCCCAGCAGGCGATGTCCATCGCCACCGGCGGGTAGATCACCCACGGCAGGGTCAGCGCGGCGAGGAGCCCGACGGCGAGCAGCGCCCACCGCTGCCAGGACCGGCGAGCGGGCCGGGGCGGCGTCTCGACGGACACCTCCGGAAGCACGGCGGACTGGGTCATGCCATCTCCTCCCGTCCGAACAGACCGGCCGGGCGCACCAGCACCACGACCGCCATGAGCACGAAGATCACGATCTGCGCGTAGGCCTCGGCGTAGGCCTGCCCGAAGGTCTCCACCAGCCCCACGAGGAACCCGGCGACGACGGCGCCCACGATCGAGCCGAGCCCGCCGATCACCACCACGGCGAAGAGGATGATGATGAAGTTCGAGCCCATGTCCGCGGTGATCGCCCGGAACGGGGCGGCCAGCACCCCGGCGAGGCCCGCCAGCGCGATGCCGAAGCCGAACACGGGGGTCACCCAGCGGCTGACGTTCACGCCGAGGGCCCGGGCCAGGTCGGGCCGCTCCGTGGCGGCGCGGACGACCATGCCGAGCCGGCTCCGGGTCATCACCTGCCACACGACCACGCACACGAGCACCGAGAAGAGGAAGACGAAGACCTGGTAGGTGGGCAGCCGTAGGCCGCCGAGCACCAGCTGGCCGGTGAGGAGGTCGGGCCGGGTGTAGGGCAGACCGGACACGCCGTACTGGCGCTTGACCAGGTCCACCAGCACCAGGGACAGCCCGAAGGTGAGCAGGAAGTTGTAGAGCGGGTCGAGCTGGAGGAGCCAGCGCACCAGGAGTCGCTCCATGAGGACGCCGAACGCGAAGAGCACCAGCGGCACCACGAGCAGCGCCCACCAGAAGCTCAGGCCCATGAGGTCCTGGAGCACGGCCGCGGTGATCGCACCGAGCATGTAGCAGGCGCCGTGGGCGAAGTTGACCACGCCCAGCACGCCGAAGATGACGGCCAGGCCGAGCGCGGCCAGGGCGTAGAAGCTGCCCGCCGCGAGGCCCTGGACCGTGTACTGCAGGATCTCGTTCATCGTCCCCTTACCTCTCCCGGTGGCGCGCCAGGTACCTGGGCACCCGGCGCGCCGATGGCCGTGGTCAGCCCAGGTCGCAGCCGGCCGCGGCGGACTCCTCCACCGGCCGGAAGGCCTTCTCGGCGGGGATGGTGTTGAGGATGGTCTGGTAGTCCCAGTCCTCGGTGACCTCGCTGGGGGACTTGACCTCGGCGAGGTAGACGTCGTGGATCACGCGGTGGTCCTCGGCGCGGATCTTGCCGTTGCGCAGGAAGACGTCCTCGACCTCCTTGCCGTCGAGGTCCTCGGTGACGGCGTCGGCGTCGTCGGTGCCGACCGCCTGGACCGCCTCGAGGTACTGCAGGGCTGCGGAGTAGTTCCCGGCGTGCGCGAAGGAGGGCCGTGAGCCGGTCTCCTCGAGGAAGCGGTCCGCCCAGGCGCGGGACTCGTCGTCCATGTTCCAGTACCAGGCGTCGGTGAAGGTGGTGCCCTCGAACTGGTCGACGCCCAGGGAGTGGATGTCGGTGATGAACATGAGCCCGACGGCAAGGTTGATGCCCTGGTCCCGCAGGCCCGCCTCGTTGTACTGCTTGACGAGGTTGATCAGGTCGCCGCCGGCCTGCATCGTGCCGATGACGTCCGGCTGGGAGGAGGCGGCTCGGGTGAGGAACGTGGAGAAGTTGTCGTTGGGGAACGGGGTGGCGATCTTGCCGCTGACCGTTCCGCCGGCGCCCTCGACCGCGGCGGTGAAGGACTTCTCCATGTCCTGGCCGAACGCGTAGTCGGGGTAGATGATCTGCCAGTCCTTGCCGCCGTTCTCGGTCACGGTGGTGCCGGTGCCGTTGGCGAGCTGGTAGGTGTCGTAGGCCCAGTGGTAGACGTACGGGCTGCACTGCGCGCCGGTGAGCTCGGTGGTGGCCGCGCCGATGTTGAAATGCAGCTTCTTGGCGGCGGTGGCCTGGCTGGCGACGGCGAGGGCGGCGGAGTAGGCGGGGACGTCGAGGATGATGTCGGCCCCCTTACGCTCGTACATCTCCTGCGCCTTGGTGTTGGCGACGTCGGGCTCGTTCTGGTGGTCTGCGGTGATCACCTCGATCTCATCGACGACGGCGTCCTCGCCGTGCTTCTCCTTGAAGTCCGCGATGGCCATCTCCACGGCCTTGACGCTGTTGGGCCCGGAGAGGTCTTTGTAGACGCCGGACTGGTCGTTGAGCACACCGATGACGATCTTGTCGTCGGTGAACTCGCCGCCCGCCGCGGCGGGTCCGCCCTGAGAGCAGGCGGCGAGGAGCAGTGCTCCGGACATCAGGGTGGCGGCGCCACCCGCAAGCTTCTTGCTCATGCGTCCTTCTCTCGTATGACGGTGGTCTTTGCCGGGGTCCCGGCAGGTCAGACGCCCAGGTGCTCGAGGAGCTCGTCCTGGCGCTCGGTGAACTCGTCGTTGCCCAGGTGGGTCACGACCCGGCCCTGCGCGAGCAGGTAGTGGCTGTCGGCGACGGTGGCGGCGAACTTCACGTTCTGCTCGATGAGCAGCACCGTCACGCCGTGCGCCTTGACCTCGCGGATGATGTCCCCGATGCGCTGGACGATGACGGGGGCCAGGCCCTCGGTCGGCTCGTCCAGCAGCAGCAGGCGGGCGCCGGTGCGCAGCACCCGGGCGATGGCGAGCATCTGCTGCTCGCCGCCGGAGAGCGTGGTTCCGGCGGCCTTGCGGCGTTCGGCCAGCACCGGGAAGGCCTCGTAGACCTTCTCCAGCGGCCACGCGAGGTCGGAGACGATCGGGGGCAGGAGCAGGTTCTCCTCGACGTTCAGGCTCGCGTAGACGCCGCGGTCGTCCTGCACCCAGCCCAGGCCGAGCCGGGCACGGCGGTGCGCGGGCATGCCGAGCAGCTCCGTGCCGTCGAGGCGGACGGAGCCCTGGACCTGGCGGTGCAGGCCGATGAGGCTGCGCAGCAGGGTGGTCTTTCCTGCCCCGTTGCGCCCGACGAGCGTGACCACCTGGCCCTGGCCGACGTCGATGTCGACGTCGTCGAGCGCCTGTGCCTCGCCGTACCAGGCCTTCAGGCCGCGGACCTCAAGCATTGCTCGCCTCCCCCAGGTAGGCCGTGATCACCCGGGGGTCGCTGCGGACCTCCTGGTAGGTGCCCTCGGCCAGGATCCGGCCCTGCTGCAGCACGGTGACGCGGTCGGCGAGGCTGCCTACGACGTGCATGTTGTGGTCGACGAACACCACGGTGCGGCCGACGGCGATCTTCTTGACGAGCTCGATGGTGCGGTGGACGTCCTCGATGCCCATGCCGGCCGTCGGCTCGTCCAGCAGCATGATCTTGGGGTCCAGGGCCATGACCAGCGCCATCTCCAGGGCGCGCTTCTGGCCGTAGGCCAGGAGGCCCGCGGGCTTCTCCGCCAGCTCGGCGAGCCCGACGAGGTCGAGCAGCTCGCCGGCGCGGTCCGTGAAGCGGCCGAGCAGCTTCTCCGAGCGCCAGAACTTCCGGCCCTGGGTGGTGCGGCTCTGCAGGGCGAGCTCCACGTGCTCGCGAGGGTTGAGGTTCTCGAACAGGCTGGTGATCTGGAAGGACCTCGCGACACCCTTGTGCGCGATCTGCTCCGGCTGCAGGCCGGTCACGTCCTCGCCGAAGACGGTGATCGTCCCCGTGCTGGGCTGGAGGAAGCCGCTGAGCAGGTTGAACAAAGTGGTCTTGCCGGCGCCGTTGGGCCCGACGAGGGCGTGGACACCGCCTGCGGCGACCTCCAGATCGACGGCGTTGACCGCCAGGAAGCCATGGAAGTTCTTGGACAGGCCGGTCGCCCGGAGGGCCACGTTCGTGCTGGACGTCATGCGGTTCCCTCCCTGGCTCCGTTGCCCGCCCCGGTCAGGGCGCGGTGAGGCATGCGCTGAACATTAGGAATGCCTCAAGTCGCAAACCATGTGGACAAAAGCCACAAAGCACACGGTTGGCATGGGCGCCGCCACCACTGCGCCGCGCGGGCACGCCGAAAGTGCGGCACGTCAGGTGGGCGTGGGCCTTGGGAAGGCACATCGACGACGGCGCGGGCCGGCAGCGCGGTCCGGCGGCGGGGTCCGGCGGCACGCGCCAGCACCGCGGGCCGCGGCACCGGCGAGCTCGCAGCCCACCAGCGCGGCCCACCAGCGCGGCCCACCAGCGCGGGCGGCGCACTCCCAGACCTGCCGGTTGCGCCGAGACCTGCCTGTGGAACGACAGGTGTCGGTCGGAAAGTGCAGGTCTCGCCGCATTTGGACGCTGACGAGATCGTGGTCCCGCGCCGGAGCGCTCGGGAGCAGCACGTGGACGCCACCCTCGGAGCAGTCGCGCCATCTCTGCCTCGCTCGCCACAGTGGGCGGGTCAACGAGAGCGCGCGCGCGTACATCGCCTCGGCCACAGGCTTGAAACGAAATGGCGAAAATGGTTGAAAAAACGACCACCTCGGCCATTTCGTTGGTGGACGCTGGGCCCACCGAGGCGGATCTGTCCGGTGGGGCTGCTCTGTCCGGTGGCGCTGTGGGCAAGTTGGGGCGAGGTCGCCCCACGCCCCTGGCCTACTACCTCTGTCCGCTTGCGCTGAGCGGTCGCCGGCCCCCGGGTTGTTCGAGCCGTCGCGTTCGGCCTCAGCAGCGGGCGGAGACGTCCACCGCGCCGTGCTCCTCGAGCCAGGTCAGCGGGTCGATCGTCGTGCCCTCGGTGTCGGTGTGGACCTCGAAGTGCAGGTGCGGCCCGGTGGAGTTGCCGTTGCTGCCGACCTCGGCGATCACGTCGCCCCCGCGGACCGTCTGGCCCTCGGTCACACGGATGCCGTCCGGATACATGTGGACGTGCCAGGTGTAGAAGGTTTCGCCGTCGATCTCGTGCTTGAGGATCACGAGCATGCTCGACCGGCCGTCCTTGCCCACGCCGACGTACTCCACGGTGCCGTCCGCGACCGCGTAGATGGGCGTGCCCTTGGGAGCGGCGAAGTCCTCCCCCAGGTGCTTGCTGTAGCCGGTGAAGGGACTGTTGCGGAAGCCGTACGAGGAGGAGAGCCGGTACGCCCCCGCTGCGACCGGCATGATCACCGCGGACTCACGGTCTGTCACCGCGGCACGCACGCCGTTGGCGCCGTCGAGAGGCGCACAGGTGAGGGTGTGACGCTCGTTCGCGCGGGAGGTCTGCATCAGCGCGGCTCGGCTGGCCGCCGTCCGGTCGGCGAGGAGGCCGTCGGGGGCGACCAGAGCGGCGGCAGCGGCGGCAGCGTCGAGATGCTCGAGCAGGCTCGCCTGGGTGGCGACGGTCTGGCTGGCCGAGGCCACCTCGTCGGCACCCGCGAGGCCGGTGAGCGGGCCGACGATGGTCAGCGCGCCGAGCGTGCCGAGCACGGCGGCGCGAGGAGCCCAGCCACGGCTGCGGCGCTGCGGGGCGGCCGGCCGGGTCGACTGCTCGCGCAAGGCGCGGCGACTGGCCGGCGGACCACTCGGTGCACGGCGAACGAGCACTTCGGTAGGTGTCTGATCGGCGGCCGTCGGGATGTCTGCGGGGGTCTCGGCAGTCGGTGCCGTGTCCGGGGCGGTGGCAAGAGCTCCGGCGGTCACGTCGGCGACCTTCGCCGCCCGTGCCCGACGAGTCTGCGGGGCAGCCGCACGTTCGGCGACGGCTCGCTCGGCGGCGGCGCGCTCGGCAGCGGCGCGCTCGGCAGCAACCTGCTCCGCAGCAGCGCGCTCGGCAGCGGCGCGCTCGGCAGCAACCTGCTCCGCAGCAGCGCGCTCGGCAGCGGCGCGCTCGGCAGCCGCCTTCTCCGCAGCAGCGCGCTCGGCAGCCGCCTTCTCCGCGGCGGCCCGCTCGGCAGCAACCTTCTCGGCAGCCACCTTCTCCGCAGCAGCCTGTTCGGCAGCAGCACGCTCAGCAGCAGCCTTCTCGGCCGCCCGACGCCGGGTCTTCCGCTCCTGGACCGCCTGCTCCTGAGCCGCACGCTCCGCCGCAGCCTGGGCGGCGGCACGCTCGGCGGCCGCACGCGTCTGAGCCGCAGACTCCTCCGCCGCACGCAGCCGGGCAGCCTCCTCGGCGGCACGCAGCCGCGCGCGGGAGTGGGCGACAGCTTCCTCGGCGGCACGCATCCTGGCGGCCTCGTCGGCGCGCTGCACCTCGAGGGCGGTGTGCAGCCGGGCGGCCTCGGCCGCGCGTTCTGCCTCACGGAGCTGGCGTCGGGTCAGCGGCGGTGCCGGGGTACCGGGCACGGCGCTTCCTGACATTGGGAACTACCTCCGGAGGGGGAACAAGGCCGAGCGAGTCCACCGGTCCGGGCCGTCCCGGGCGGGTGGGATATCACGAGACAGTAACGGACGCCATCAGAGGGCGTCCAATATCGGTTCAGCCCCTGAACCGTTGCACCGCATCCGGCGATCCGCGCAATTCTGCGGCAGACGTCGATAACCGACGGGTGTCCCTCCCTTTTGTGACTCACATCACTTTCGGACGACAGGCGTGTCGTCCGTGCGCCCGCGAAGGGACATGCCCCGCTGTCAGCGGCGGCTCTGCTCCCGCTGCATGGAGTCGCGCACCTCGCCCACCAGCTCCTCGAGGATGTCCTCGAGGAAGACGATGCCGGCCACCTCCTTCGTGCCCGGCCGCACGACCCGGGCGAGGTGGGCACCCGAGCGCTGCATGGCGGCCAGCGCGTCCTCCACCTCGTCCTCGGGCGCCACCGAAGCCAGCGCGCGCACCCGCCAGCCGGGCACGGGCCGCCGTCGTGCCTCGCCGTCGGCGTAGAGCACGTCCTTGACGTGGAGGTACCCCGCCAGGTCACCGTCGTCGTCCACCAGCGGGAACCGTGAGTATCCGGTCCGGGCGACCTCGTGCTCGACGTCCTCCGGGGAGCAGTCCAGCGGCAGGGTCACGAGCGACGCGGGCGGCACCATGACACGGGCGGCGGTCTCCTGGGAGAACTCCAGGGCGCCGGTGAGCAGCCCGAGGTCGTCCTGAAGGACCCCCTCGGCCCGCGAGCGCTCCACGATCGCGCCCACCTCCTCCGCGGTGAACGCCGACGCGACCTCGTCCTTGGGCTCGACCCCCACCAGGCGCAGGATGCCGTTGGCCACCCAGTTCAGCCCGGCCACGATCGGGTGGAGCACCTTCGACAGCAGCACCAGCGGCGGGGCGAGCAGCAGCGCCGCCCGCTCCGGCGAGGTGACCGCGAGGTTCTTGGGCACCATCTCCCCCACCACCACGTGGAGGTAGACGACCAGGACGAGCGCGAGGGTGAAGCCCACCACGTGCGAGGCGCCGACCGGCAGGCCCACGGCGACCAGCGGCCCCTCCACCAGCTTGGCGAGGGCCGGCTCGGCGACCACACCCAGCCCGGTGGAGCACAGCGTCACGCCGAGCTGTGCGCACGCCAGCATCAGCGTGACGTTCTCCATGGCGCCCAGGACCGTCCGGGCGGCGCGGGAACCCTGCTCCGCCAGCGGCTCGACGCGGCTCCGCCGGGCGGACATGATCGCGAACTCGGCGCCCACGAAGAAGGCGTTGCCCACGAGGAGGAGGACGGCGATGAGGAGCGCGGTGCCGGTGCTCACGACGCGCCCTCCTCGGCCCACACCCGCAGCCGGTCGACGCGGCGGCCGTCCATCTGCTCCACGTGCAGGACCACGCCCCCGACGGCGATCCGGTCGCCGGTCTGCGGGACGCGGCCCAGCCGGTCCATGACCAGGCCACCGAGGGTCTCGTACGGGCCGTCGTCGGGCACGTACAGCCCGGCCTTGCGGGCCAGCTCGTCCGGGCGCAGGACGCCGGGCACCACCCAGGTGCCGCCCGGGCCGGCGTGGGCCCCGGAACGACGGCGGTCGTGCTCGTCCGCGACGTCCCCGACGATCTCCTCGACCACGTCCTCGAGGGTGACGACGCCGGAGGTGCCGCCGTACTCGTCGACCACCACCGCCATCTGCAGGCCCTCGTCGCGCAGCTGGACCAGCAGCGGTGCCAGCGCCAGCGTCTCGGGCACGCGCGGCGCGTCGGACATGAGGGAGGAGGAGGCGACCGGCACGTCGCCGCGCCGCTCGTAGGGCACCGCGATGGCGCGACGCAAATGCACCAGCCCGACCACGTCGTCGTTGTCGTCGCCGATGACCGGGAAGCGCGAGTGCCCGGTCGCCCGGGCGAGCGCGACCACGTCCGCCGCGGTCTGCTCACGGGTCAGGGTGTGCAGGCGCCCCCGGTCGGTCATGACGTCGACGGCGGTCAGCGCGCCGAGCCCGATCGAACGGGTCAGCAGCGTGGCGGTGGAGACGTCGAGGGTGCCCTGCTCGGCGGACCGGCGCACGAGGGCGGCGAGCTCGGAGGCCGACCGGCCCCCGGAGAGCTCCTCGGCCGCCTCGACGCCGAACAGCCGCAGGATCGCGTTGGCGGAGTTGTTCAAGGCCACGATGACCGGGCGCAGCGCCGCCGTGAACACACCCTGCACGGGAGCGACCAGTCCCGCGGTGGCCAGCGGGTCGGCCAGCGCCAGGTTCTTCGGGACCAGCTCCCCGAGCACCATCGAGAAGGTGTTGACCAGCACGAGCGAGATCACGACGGCGGTGGCCGTGGCGGCGGCCTCGGCCAGCCCGGCGTTGCCGAGCGGCCCGGTCAGCAACGTGGCCAGCGCGGACTGGGCCGTGTAGCCCAGCAGGATCGTGGTCAGGGTGATGCCCACCTGGGCGCTGGACAGCTCCAGGGAGAGGCGCTTGAGCGCCTGCGCGACGCGGGCCGCGCGCCGGTCACCGGCGGCGGCGCGCCCTTCCACGGTGCCCGGGTCGAGCGCCACCAGGGAGAACTCCGCCGCGACGAAGATCGCTGTGCCCGCCGTGAGGACCACGCCGAGCAGGACGAGCAGCCACTCCGTCAGCACCGCGCACCGCCTCTCGGGAGCGGTGCGAGGGCACCGCCCGGGCGTTTTCGGGGCCGGGCAGGGTCGGGGTCGCGATGTCGACCGCGGCGTGAGCGTCGCATGGTGGAGCGATTGTACGAACGCCGCCGCCGCCGTCGCCCGATATGCCCAGCCGTCGGCGGACCTGCCGCAGTCGGGCGCCTGGCACACGAGCCCCGGACCAACGTCCTAGGTGGCCGTGACGCCATCTTGACCCCGACTTTGTACCACCCCCCGGCACGCGTCCCGGGGACTCAGATCGTGGGACGGGAGGGGGCTTCGATGCGGGCCGCGAGCGGCCGATCACCTAGGGTTGTAGGGATCTTCGTCACACCCCCTGGAAGGGGCGATCTCCGAGTGTCCACGCAGGAACACGACCCAATGGCTGCTTTCGGTGCCAACGAATGGCTCATCGAGGAGCTCTACGAGAAGTACCGGAAGGACAAGAAGTCCGTCGATCCCGCTTGGTGGGACTTCTTCGAGGACTACGACGGCGGCGCGGGCGCGAACGGCAACGGCGCAGCCCTGCCCGCGGCCGAGTCGGCCAAGCACGCAGCGAAGGCGCCGACGGCGCCCCCTCCGCCGGCAGCCACGCGCCCCGCGGACGGCGGGCGCCCGGGCAGCCGGCCGAGCGCGTCGGTGACCCGTGAGGCGGCCTTGCACATCGACTCCCGGGCCGAGCAGCCGGCCACCGAGCAGATTCGCTCGGACCTGCCGCCGGCCCCGCCCGTGGCCGCCCAGCCGCCCACGTCGTCCTACGTCGCCAACCTCGGCGCCGCCCGGGAGGAGGCCGAGCCCGCCCAGGCCCAGGACGAGACGGTCAAGCTGCGCGGCGTCGCCGCGCGCACCGTGAAGAACATGGAGACCAGCCTCGAGCTGCCGGTCGCCACCTCGGTGCGCGCCGTGCCGGCCAAGGTCATGGTCGACAACCGCATCGTCGTCAACAACCACCTGTCGCGCTCGCGCGGCGGGAAGATCTCCTTCACGCACCTCATCGGCTACGCCATGGTCGAGGCGCTGGCCGAGATGCCGGACATGAACTACTCCTACGCCGAGACCGAGGACGGCAAGCCCGCCGTGTTCCAGCCGGCGCACGTGAACTTCGGCCTCGCCATCGACCTGCCCAAGCCGGACGGCACCCGCACCCTCGTCGTGCCGTCGGTGAAGGCGGCCGACGAGATGGACTTCGCCCAGTTCTGGGCGGGCTACGAGGACCTCGTCCGCAAGGCCCGTAACAACAAGCTCACCGTCGAGGACTACGCCGGGACCACGATCTCGCTGACCAACCCCGGCGGCATCGGCACCGTGCACTCCATCCCCCGCCTGATGAAGGGGCAGGGCACGATCGTCGGCGTCGGCGCGATGGACTACCCCGCCGAGTTCGCCGGCTCCTCCTCCGCCACGCTGGCCCGGCTCGGGGTGTCCAAGGTCCTGACGCTGACCTCGACCTACGACCACCGGATCATCCAGGGCGCCGCCTCCGGCGAGTTCCTCAAGATCATCGAGAAGAAGCTGCTCGGCACCGACGGCTTCTACGACCGCGTCTACACGTCTCTTCGGGTTCCCTACGAGCCCGTGCGCTGGATGCGCGACGTTGAGTACAGCCCGGAGAGCGAGCTGGGCAAGCCGGCCCGCATCGCCGAGCTCATCCACGCCTACCGCTCGCGCGGCCACCTCATCGCGGACACCGACCCGCTGGCCTACCGGCAGCGGCGCCACCCCGACCTCGACATCGCGAACTACGGCCTGACCCTGTGGGACCTGGAGCGTCAGTTCCCCACGGGCGGGTTCGGCGCCAGCACCCGGGCGCCGCTGCGCGACATCCTCGGCCAGCTGCGTGACGCGTACTGCCGCACGATCGGCATCGAGTACATGCACATCTCCGAGCGGGCCCAGCGCAGCTGGTTCCAGGAGAAGCTCGAGGCGCCCTACGCCAAGCCGTCGAGCGAGCAGCAGCTGCGGATCCTCAAGAAGCTCGGTGCGGCCGAGGCGTTCGAGACGTTCTTGCAGACCAAGTACGTGGGCCAGAAGCGCTTCTCCCTCGAGGGCGGGGAGTCCCTCATCCCGCTGCTCGACGTCATGCTCACCGGTGCGGCTCAGGAGGGCATGGACGAGGTCGGCATCGCCATGGCCCACCGCGGCCGCCTCAACGTGCTGGCGAACATCGCGGGGAAGTCCTACCGGCAGATCTTCTCTGAGTTCGAGGGCAACCAGGACCCGCGCACCGTCCAGGGCTCCGGGGACGTGAAGTACCACCTGGGCACCGTGGGCACCTTCACCGCCCCCGACGGCGAGGAGACGAAGGTCTACCTGGCCGCCAACCCCTCCCACCTCGAGGCCGCCGACGGCGTGCTCGAGGGGGTCGTGCGCGCCAAGCAGGACCGGATCGACCTGGGCGAGCAGGGCTTCTCCGTGCTGCCCGTGCTCATCCACGGCGATGCCGCGTTCGCGGGGCAGGGCGTGGTCACCGAGACCCTGCAGCTGTCGCAGCTGCGCGGGTACCGCACCGGCGGCACGATCCACATCATCGTGAACAACCAGATCGGGTTCACGACCGGGCCGTCGAGCTCACGCTCGTCCTACTACCCCACGGACATCGTCAAGGGACTGCAGATCCCCGTGCTCCACGTCAACGGGGACGACCCCGAGGCCGTGGCGCGGGTGGCCGAGCTCGCCTTCGAGTTCCGCCAGAAGTTCCACAAGGACATCGTCATCGACCTGGTGTGCTACCGCCGTCGTGGTCACAACGAGGGTGACGACCCCTCGATGACCCAGCCGGTGATGTACGCCCTCATCGAGAACAAGCGCTCGTCGCGCAAGCTGTACACCGAGGCGCTGATCGGGCGCGGGGACCTCACCGAGGAGCAGGCCGAGGAGGCGCTGAAGGACTACCAGCGCGAGCTGGAGCGGGCCTTCACCGAGACCCGCGAGAGCGGCTGGACGCCGCCGGAGTCCGCCGACCAGGTGGCGGGGCTGGAGCGGCCGGAGTCCCAGCGCGAGGACGCCGGCACGATGGTGGGTTGGCAGACCGCCGTGCCCACCGAGGTGCTCGAGCGGGTCGGGCAGGCGCACGTGCGCCCGCCGGAGGGCTTCACCGTCCACCCCAAGCTGCTCAAGCTGCTCCAGCGGCGCGAGCAGATGACCCGCGAGGGCGGGATCGACTGGGGCTTCGGCGAGATCCTCTCCTTCGGGTCGCTGCTCATGGAGGGCACGCCGGTGCGTCTGGCCGGCCAGGACTCCCGGCGAGGCACGTTCACCCAGCGTCACGCGGTGCTGCACGACTACCACACCGGCGCCGAGTGGACGCCGCTGGTGTACCTCACACCGGACCAGGCGAAGTTCTGGATCTACGACTCCTCGCTGAGCGAGTACGCGGCCCTGGCCTTCGAGTACGGCTACTCGGTGGAGCGCCCGGACGCCCTGGTGCTGTGGGAGGCGCAGTTCGGCGACTTCGTCAACGGCGCGCAGACCGTCATCGACGAGTTCATCTCCTCCTCCGAGCAGAAGTGGGGCCAGAACTCCTCCCTCGTGCTGCTGCTGCCGCACGGCTACGAGGGTCAGGGCCCGGACCACTCCTCGGCGCGCATCGAGCGGTTCCTCCAGATGTGCGCGGAGCAGAACATGGTGGTGGCGCAGCCGTCCACGCCGGCGAACCACTTCCACCTGCTGCGCCGGCAGGCCTACGCCCGCCCGCGGAAGCCGCTCGTGCTGTTCTCCCCCAAGCAGCTGCTGCGCCTGAAGGCGGCGGCGTCCTCGGTGGAGGACTTCACCACGGGCACCTTCCGCCCGGTCGTGGGCGAGGTGGAGTCGCGCGTGCGGGACGCGGCCGACAAGGTCCAGCGGGTCCTGCTGTGCTCGGGCAGGGTCTACTACGACCTCGCCGCGCACCGCCTGAAGACCGAGGACCCGACGACAGCGATCGTCCGGCTCGAGCAGCTCTACCCGCTCGAGCTCGACCAGATCGCCGCCGAGCTGGCCGCGTTCCCGAACGCCGAGGTCGTGTGGGTGCAGGACGAGCCGGAGAACCAGGGCCCCTGGACCTTCGTGTCCGACCACCTGGGTGAGGCCCTCGGGGGCCGCTCGCTTCGTGTGGTGTCCCGGCCCGCCGCGGCATCGCCGTCGACCGGCTCGCACAAGCGGCACGTGGAGGAGAACGCCGACCTGATGACGCGGGCGTTCGCCCGCTGACCCCTTCAGTGGAGTGGTGAGATGTCATCTCCTCCGTGAGATGTCATCTTCTCCGTGAGATGTCATCTCCTCCGTGAGATGTCATCACGAGGGCCGGACCCGGACCATCCCGGGGCCGGCCCTCGGCCGTTGCACGCCACCGACGCCGCCCCTCTCGGCCAAGCACCCGCCCTTCCGCGACACCGCCCCCGGCACGGACGCAGCGTCAGACTTCCCGCGCGGCGCCCCGGCGACGGCCGGTCGAGCGGGCAGGATGGGAACCACACCACCATGAAGGAGGACGTGTGGGCGACTCCCCGCTGCGGATCTGCGTGATCGGTGACGAGCTCACCGCCGGCATGGGGGACGCCCGCGGCCTGGGCTGGGTCGGCCGCGTCATCGCCCGCACCCCGACGGAGGAGCCCGCCTTCGTCGCGCAGCTCGCCGTGCCGCACGAGAACACCACCGAGCTGTCCGCCCGCTGGGAGACCGAGACCCAGCGCCGGTTCACCCCGATGGCCGACAACCGGCTCGTGCTGGGGCTCGGCGCGACCGACCTCGAGGAGGGGCTCTCGCTCGCCCGCTCACGCCTGAACCTGGCGAACATCCTCGACGGCGCCTCCTCCAACCGCATCGCCTGCTTCGTGGTGGGACCGCCCCCGCGCACCGACCTCGACGCCGACACCCTCGCGGCCCTGTCCGACGCGTTCGCCGACGTGTGCCACCGCCGCCACATCCCCTACGTCGAGACGTTCGCGCCGCTGCGTGCCCACGAGCAGTGGCACGCGGACGTCGCCGCGTCCGACGGCGTGCACCCCGGCCAGGCCGGCTACGGGCTGCTCGCGTGGCTCGTGCTGCACAACGGGTGGCACTCCTGGCTGGGCCTTCCCGAGGCCGGGTGACCCTGCGGGGGCACTCGCACCCCAACCGCACGATGCGCCCACGTCGCACCGCACACCCGCGAACCGGCGGCCAGGCGGAAGGTCCTAGACGCCCTTGGCTACAGTGGCAGGGTGCCCGTCGATCTCGGACTCCCCCTCCCGCGCGCCGCGACCGCTGCGCCGCCGGCGCCCGTCGTGGGCGCCGAGACGCGGCCGGCGGTGAGCACCGCCGCCCGCCCGGACACCTCCGCGCTCGTGGACCGGTTCGGCCGCGTCGCCCACGACCTCCGCGTCTCCCTCACCGATCGCTGCAACCTGCGCTGCGAGTACTGCATGCCGCCGGAGGGCTTCGACTGGATGCCAACGGCGCAGGTGCTCGCCGACGACGAGGTCATCCGCCTCATCACCATCGCCGTCGAGCACCTCGGCGTCCGCGAGGTGCGTTTCACGGGCGGGGAGCCGTTGCTCCGCAAGGGCCTCGAGCGGATCGTCGCCGCCACGTCAGCGCTGCGCACCGCCGACGGTGAGGTGCCGGAGTCGTCGCTCACCACCAACGGCCTGGGCCTGGCGCACCGCGCCGGCGCCCTGGCCGAGGCCGGCCTGGCGCGGGTGAACATCTCCCTCGACAGCCTCGACCGGGAGACCTACGCCACCCTCGCCCGCCGCGACCGCCTTCCCGACGTGCTCGCCGGTATCAACGCGGCCGACGCCGCCGGGCTCAAACCTGTGAAGATCAACTCCGTGCTCATGCGTGGGCTCAACGAGGCGCACGCGCCGGACCTGCTCGCCTTCGCGCTCCGGCGCGGCTTCGAGCTGCGGTTCATCGAGCAGATGCCACTCGGCCCGCCGGAGATGTGGAAGCGCGGGGACATGCTCACCGCCGAGGAGATCCTGCAGATTCTCGGCACCCGCTTCGACCTCACTCCCCAGGACCCCGCCGAGCGCGGCGCCGCACCGGCGGAGCTGTTCACCGTCGCCCCCACCGACGACGTCCCCGGCGGCACCGTGGGCGTCATCGCGTCGGTCACCCAGCCGTTCTGCGGTGCCTGCGACCGCACACGGCTGACGGCGGACGGCCAGGTCCGCACCTGTCTCTTCTCCCGGACCGAGACGGACCTGCGTGCGATGCTGCGCGGCGACGCCGACGACCAGTCGATCGCCGAGGTGTGGCGCATCGCCATGTGGGGCAAGCTCGCCGGCCACGGCATCGACGATCCCGGATTCCTGCAGCCCCAACGCCCCATGAGTGCCATCGGAGGATGACATGAGCCTGACCACCCACGACGCGACGGCGACCATGACCGTCCAGCTGCGCTACTTCGCCGCCGCCGCCGAAGCCGCCGGCGCCCCCTCGGAAGAGGTGACGCTGCCCGTTGGCGCTACCGCGAAGGACCTCCTCCAGGCGATCGGCGCCGAGCGCCCGGAGCTGCGCCGGGTGCTCGACATCTCGAGTCTGCTGGTCGACGGCGTCGTCCGCGAGGACCGCTCGCTCCCCCTTCAGACCGCCGGGACGCCGACCGCCCTTCGCGTAGACGTGCTTCCGCCCTTCGCGGGCGGCTGAGCCGACAAAGCAAACCAACCGAACGTAGGGCCCGCCGTTTCGACGGCGGGCCCTACGTCCTTTTTCGGACATGTCGGCGCAATTGACAGGCATTTGATTCGGGCTGTTCCAAGAGAAACAATTCCACAAGACTACGTGTTCTAAATACCCGGGACCAATCTCCCAGCAATTCGACCGATATCACGGGACAAGATGTCACAAGTCCGCCGCTGCGGTGCATTGTCGAGTCGAACCCCGAGAGGCCCCACCCCATGTCCCAGACCGTCCAAGAGACAACCAGCGCGGTGCCACGCCGCAGGTTCCTGAAGTGGTCCGCCGCCGCCGGCGGCACGACCGCCCTGGTCGGGGCGGGAGCCTACTTCGGCGTACTGCCCGGCATCGGCGCTGCAAACGCGGCGACGGCAACCTCCGGCCTGGACGTCGACAAGACCGTGTGGTCCTCCTGCAACGTCAACTGCGGGTCCCGCTGCCCGCTGCGCATGCAGGTCAAGGACGGCCAGATCGTCCGAGTGCTACCGGACAACACCGGCGACGATGAGATCGGCACCCAGCAGATCCGGGCCTGTGTGCGCGGTCGGTCGGTCCGGCACCGGATCTACAACCCGGACCGCCTCAAGACGCCGATGCGCCGCAAGCCGGGCACCAAGCGCGGCGGCGGCGAGTGGGAGGAGATCACCTGGGAGGAAGCGTTCGACACGGTGGCCGGGGAGCTCAAGCGCATCCTCGACGAGTACGGGAACGAGGCCGTCTACATCAATTACGGCACGGGCACCCTCGGGGGCACCATCGCCTGCAGCTGGCCGCCGAACCAGAGCCCGGTCGCCCGCCTGATGAACTGCCTCGGCGGTTACCTGAACCACTACAACACTTACTCCTCCGCTCAGATCACCTCGGCAACCCCCTACACCTACGGCACTAACGCCTCGACGAACAGCAATGACGACTGGGCTAACGCCCGCCTCGTCGTGATGTTCGGGTACAACCCGCTCGAGGTCCGGATGTCCGGTGGTGGTGAGACCTTCGTCGCTCAGAAGGTCAAGAAGGACTCCAACGTCCGCATGATCGTCATCGATCCCCGTTACACCGACACGGCACTGGACCTCGCCGATGAGTGGATCCCGATCCGCCCCGGTACGGACGCTGCACTGGTGGCTGGCATCGCGCACGTGATGATCAGCGAGGGCCTGCAGGACCAGGCTTTCCTCGACTCCTACTGCGTCGGCTTCGACGACGAGCATCTGCCCGAGGGCATCCCGGCGGGCAGCTCGTACAAGTCCTACATCATGGGCGCCGGCCCCGATGGCGTCGAGAAGACCCCCGAATGGGCAGCCACAATCACAGGGATCCCCGCCCAGACGATCGTTCGGCTCGCCCGCGAGATCGGCGCCGGTCCGGTCGCGATCAACCAGGGCCTCGGTCCGCAACGCCACGCGAGTGGCGAGAACACAGTGCGCGCTGCACATGTCCTGGCCTGCATGACGGGTTCGGTGGGGATCTCCGGCGGCGGCACGGGCGGCCATTCCGGCAGCTACTCCCTGCCGATGGCCAACCCCTGGGTCAAGCAGAACCCGGTCGAGACCGCGATCTCCGTCTTTATGTGGACGGACGCCATCGATCACGGTCCCGACATGACGGCGACGAAGGACGGCATCCGGGGCAAGGACAAGCTCGACGTCCCACTGAAGTTCATGTGGAACTACGGCGGCAACGCCCTGATCAACCAGCACTCCGACCACAACCGGACGGCTGCTCTCCTCCAGGATGAGTCGAAATGCGAACTCATCGTCGTCATCGACAACGTCATGACCTCATCGGCGCGGTTCGCCGACATCCTCCTGCCGGACGTCACCTCGGCGGAGCAGCTTGACATCATCAAGCAGGGTCAGTCAGGGACGCTCGGCTACACCATCGTCGCCGACCAGGTCATCGACCCTCTCTACGACTGCAAGACCACCTTCGAGATGATGTCCGAGATCGCAGAGCGACTCGGCGTCCTCGACGCCTTCACGGAGGGGCGGACGCAGGAGGGATGGGTCCGCCACGTCGTGGACGAGTCCCGGAAGGAAATTCCGGAGCTCCCGTCGTTCGACGAGCTGCGCGAGTCGGGAATCTGGAAGACCACGGGTACCACCAAGATCGCTCTGAAGGACTTCCGGGAGGACCCGGAGACGAACCCCCTCGAGACGCCGTCGGGAAAGATCGAGATCTTCTCCGAGAAATTGTGGGACCTGGCCAACGAGTGGGAGCTCACCGACGGCGACAAGATCACCGCCGTGCCGGAGTACGTGCCCACGTGGGAGGGCGCCGAGGAGGCGAAGACCAACCGCAAGTACCCCCTGCAGATGATCGGTCACCACTACAAGCAGCGCACCCACTCCTCCTACGGGAACGTCGACTGGATGCTCGAGGCACACCCGCAGGTGGTGTGGGTCAACCCGATCGACGCAGGAGACCGTGGCATCGGCAATGACGATCTCGTCGAGGTCTTCAACGACCGTGGTCGCGTCCGGATCCCCGCGCGGGTGACCCCGCGCATTGCCCCTGGCGTCATCTCGATCCCGCAGGGCTCGTGGTACACGCCGGACAAGGACGGGGTCGACACCGGCGGGTCGGTCAACACGCTGACCACCTGGCGCCCCTCCGCACTGGCGAAGGGCAACCCGCAGCACACGAACCTCGTCAACGTCGAGAAGGCCTGAGGGTAGGAGAACACGATCATGGCTCAACAACTTGGATTCTCCTTCGACCAGACCCTGTGCAACGGCTGCAAGGCCTGCTCGGTCGCGTGCAAGGACAAGCACGACCTACCCGTGGGGGTGACCTGGCGCCGCGTCGCGGAGTACTCCGGCGGCACCTGGCAACAAGACGGCGACACCTTCGTCCCCAACGTCTTCGCCTACTACACCTCCATCGCCTGCAACCACTGCGAGAACCCCGTCTGCGTGCAGGTCTGTCCCACCACCGCGATGACCCAGGGCGAAGACGGCATCGTCACCGTCGACCAGGACAAGTGCGTCGGCTGCCGCTACTGCGAGTGGGCCTGCCCCTACTCCGCCCCCCAGTTCAACCCCGACACCGGACACATGACCAAGTGCGACATGTGCGCCGACTACCGCGCCGAGGGCGAAGACCCCGCCTGCGTCGCCGCCTGCCCCTCCCGCGCCCTGGGCTGGGGACCCATCGACGACCTGCGCGCCGAACACGGCACCCTCGCCGGCGTCGAACCCCTGCCCGACCCCACGATCACCCGGCCCCGCCTGGTCATCACCCCCCACCGCGACGCCCAACCCACCGGCACCGGCACCGGCGCCCTGGCCAACCCCGAGGAGCTCTAAGCCGTGAACACCCACGAGCTACCGATGATGATCTTCACCATCGCCGCCCAGATGTGCGTCGGCGCCTTCGTCGTCCTCGGCGTCATCCAGGTCGTCGCCGCCCGCCGCTACGGCAAGGACGCCATCGACAAGATCACCGACCCCACCCTCTACGCCATCGGCCCCGTCATGGTCCTCGGGCTCATCGCCTCGATGTTCCACATGAACGACGTGACCAACACCCTCAACGTCATCCGCCACGTCGACTCCTCCTGGCTGAGTCGCGAGATCGTCTTCGGCACCGGCTTCGCCGCCCTCGGCTTCGCCTTCGCCGCCGCCCAGTGGTTCAAGTGGGGCACCACCCGCCTACGCCAGGCCCTGGCCCTGGTCACCGCCGCCGTCGGCCTGGGCCTGGTCTGGTCCATGTCGATGATCTACTACACCCTCACCACCGTCCCGGCCTGGAACACCTGGGCCACCCCCGCCCAGTTCTTCACCACCACCTTCCTCCTCGGCGCCCTCGCCGTCGGCACCGCCTTGATGAGCACGCTCATGTGGCGCCGCCGCCAGGCCGCCAAGACCGGCACCGAATACACCACCGACGAACACGCCCGCACCATGCTCGCCACCACCCTGCGCAGCCTTGGCATCACCGCCATCGCCCTCCTCGGCGTCGAGTTCCTCATCGTGCCTCTCCACATCGCCAACCTCTCCGCGACCGGCGGCGCCGCCGCCCAGTCCGCCACGGTCTTCACCGGCGCCTGGTTCATCGCCCGCCTCGTCCTGGTCTTCGCCGGCGCCGGCCTGCTCACCGTCTTCCTCATCCGCTACGCCACCACCCGCGCCAACCCCCGCACCCTCGCCATCCTCACCACCACCGCGTTCGTCCTCGTCCTCGCCGGCGAATTCATCGCCCGCTCCCAGTTCTACGAATCCATGACCCGCATCGGCATGTAGAACCGAGTACGCCGTCCAGACCGGCGAACGACGGCGGCCCCGGCAGGATCACCTGCCGGGGCCGCCGTCGTGCGATTGCTGTGGGTGCTGTGCGGGCAACGCCGTTCGAAAGGCCTTCGCACTCTGAGGCTCAGGCGCTGCCGGTCCACTCGTGCGAGCCGTCGGGGAACACCTGACGCTTCCACACGGGCAGGCGGCGCTTGATCTCCTCGACCAGCTCCGCCGTCGCGGCGAACGCCTCGGCCCGGTGCGCGCCGGAGACGGCGGCCGCCAGCGCGACGTCTCCCACCCGCAGGATGCCCACCCGGTGCACGACGGCGACCGCGTCGATCGGGAACCGTGCGGCGACGTCGGCGGCCACCTCGGCCACCAGCTCGCCGGCGGAGGGGTGGCCGACGTACTCGATCTCGGTGACGGCGCGGCCGCCGTCGTGGTTGCGCACCACCCCGCCGAAGGTGACGACGGCGCCCGCGGCGGCGTCGGCCACGGCGGCGGCGCACTCGGCGACGTCGACGACGCCGTCCCGCACCTCGGCGAGCACCACCTTGCGGGCGGGCGGAGCCAGGCGGGAGGTGTCAGGGGTCGCGGGCACGGCGGGCTCGCTCATGCGTCGGCCGTGGCGTCGGTCCGGCCCGCGGCGGTCGCCGGGGCCGCGACGGACGCCCCGGCGGTCGCCGGGGCCGCGGGCTGCCAGGCGGCGACGAGGCGCTCGACCTCGGCGATCCGCTCCCCCACCGCCACGGCCTGCGCGGCGCTGTCGCCACCGGCACGTGCGCCGGCCAAACCGACCAGGAACGCGGTCAGGGGCGCACCGGGCCGGGTGGGGCCGTGCGCGACGTCGCTGATGAGCCGGAGCAGCGGCGTGGAGTTGGCGTCCATGACGGCCCGGTCCACCCCGAGCTCGGCGCACACGCCGTCGAGCCAGCGGTTCATCGTGGCCATCTTCTCGGTCTCGTCGCCCCTCATGCCTGCTCCACCACGACCTCGTTCATCCACTTCCACGCGGCGACCGTCGCCGGGAACCCCCGGGTGGTCAGGCCGAACAGGATCACCTGCTCGATCTCGGCCTCGCTCGCCCCCGCAGCCAGCGCCTTGCGCACGTTGGAGCGCACCGCGCCGTCGGCCTGCGAGCCGATGGCGATGCCCAGCTTCACCAACCGGGTGGTCTTCTCGTCCAGCGGGCCGGCCGCATCGACCGCCCGGGCCAGGGCGTCCTGCTGGTCGGCGATGTCGGCGAACCGCTCGCGGAAGCTGACGTACACATCGGGCAGGTGCTCGGGCATGGGTGCTCCTTCACAGAACGGATCTGGCCTGTTGCCGGGCGGGCCCCATGGTCCCACAGGGCGCCCCTCCCATTCTGGCCCCCTCACGGCCGCAGGGGCTGGGGCCAACGACCCGGGACACCGGGCGCCGGGCCCGGACGCGACCGAAGGACGCTCCCCCCGGTGCGACGTCCGTCACCGGCGGTGGGGCGGCTCGTGGGGCGAAGGGCCCACGACCGGCGGTGATCGGCAGCGGAAGATAGGTGGATCAAAGACCCCGACCAGCATGAAGGAGGAACGCCATGTCGGCCACGACGACGCCACCTCAGACCACGGCCACCCCGTCAGCCGCAGACCGTGCCTCCGCCGTGCTGACGGACCGCCAGGCGCTGCCCGCACACCTGGACGCGTTCGCCGGGGCGTTCACCGCCCTGGCCCAGCTGCTCCGGTCCGCTCCGGACGAGCAGGTGCTGGCCGGGCTGCGCGACCCCCAGCTGCTGGCCGAATGGCCCATCGAGGACGTCGACTGCCAGCGCGGGACGGCACTCCTGGCCGAGTCAGTGGGGGCGCGCGAGGACGTCGGGCGGATCCGTCGTGACTACAACCGGCTGTTCTTCGGCCCCGAGAAGATGAAGGCCCCGCCCTACGAGTCGGTGCACCGTTCGGACGAGCACCTGCTCTTCGAGCGCGAGACCATGCAGGTCCGTGCGGCCTACGCCACGTTCGGCCTGGCCGCGCCGCGGCTGAACCGCGAGCCCGACGACCACATCGCGCTCGAGCTGGAGTTCGTCGGCACCCTGTGCGTGCGCGGCCTGGACGCCCTCGAGACCGGGGACGAGGCCGAGCTCGCCCTCGTGGTCCGCGGCATCTGCGCGTTCCTGGACGAGCACCTCCTCGCCTGGGCGCCCCGCTGCCTGACCCAGGCCGCCAACGCCTCGACCACGTTCTTCTACCAGGGCGTCGCGGCGCTCGGGCTCGGAACGCTCACCCGCGCCCGGGCCGTCTTCCTGCCATGAGCCCCGCCGCGGGCCTGCGTGGCGTCCAGGGCTGGCTGCGCCACCTCGACGACGTCGACCTCGAGCTGGCGTGCACCGAGCATCCGGCGCCCGAGGCCGGGCCCGCGGGCCGCTCGGTGGTGCGCCTGACCACGTGCGCCGCCGCGGTGCCCGTGCACGAGCTCGTCGAGCTGCTGCTCCTGGGCGCGGACCGCGTGCGGGTGCGGCTGGACGGCTGCGGCGACGCCGACGGCGCCCGGGCCCACCTGGCGCCCGTGCTCGGCGTGCTGGCCGCGGCCGGCGTGGACCGGCTGTCGGTGAGCGAAGCCGCCGCGGCAGAGCCGGCGACCGGCAGCCCCGGACTCCGTCGCCTGCGGCACCCGCGCGGGCTCCGCCGGCGTCCAGTCCTGGACGCCGGCCACATGCCTCTGCCGCGCCGGCAGGTGCTGGGCCTGCCCGGGCGGCCCGGCCGCGACCTGCCCGGCGAGCACCTCGATCCTCAGGAGCGCCTGGTGGCGGCGGTACGGGCCCTCGTGCCCGACGGCGCCGCCGGGCTCGACACCCTCGCCTCCCCCGCGCCGCGGCTCGCGGCCCAGGGCTGCACCGCGTGCGGCGTGTGCGTGCAGGCGTGCCCCGCTGACGTTCTGCGGCTGCGGCACGCCGGCGGCGTGACCACGCTGCTGCACGAGCCCGCCGGGTGCGACGGCTGCGGGGACTGCGTGGCGATGTGCCCGCAGGACGTGCTCACCCAGGTCGGGACCTGGCCCTGGGCGGACGTCCTGGCCGGGCCCACCGCGGCCGTGACCACCCTCATGACGGCGCGGTGCGAGCGGTGCCGCACCCGGTTCCCCACCACGAGCGGGGACCGGCTGTGCCCGGTGTGCCGGTACCGGCGGGCGAACCCGTTCGGGTCCTCCATGCCGCCGGGGGTGCTCGCAGGCGCGGGCCGGTAGGACGGATCCGCGGCCGGCCGCTCGGACGCCCGCGCCCGCCGCTACCGGCCGTTGTCCCCCAGCCACTACCGGCCGTTGTCCCCCAGCACGGCGCGCTGGTAGTCCTTGCCGCTCTCCACGGACAACCATGCCAGCACGAGCCGGCCGAGGGTCTGCCACACCTTGACCTGGGCCTCCCGCGCGAGCCGGGACCCAAGCTCGGGCAGCACCGGCACGAGCTCGGCGTCGATGACCTCGCGCTCACGGACCCGCAGCGCCTTGCCCTTGGCCATGTCCCCCGCGCCCCAGGCCGCCGCCTCCTGCCGGCACAGGTCGGCCACCTCACGCACGTAAGCGACGACGTCGAGCGCGGGCGCCACGATGGCCGCGTGGTCGCGGCCCAGGGACGCGGCGTCGGCGGCGGGCTGCCGGCGCCCGGCCCCGCGGGCGAAGGCGTCCAGGGTGATCAGGTCGGCCCAGAACATGCCCGCGTCGTCACCGAGCCAGCGGGCGCCGGCCCGCCAGGCCGCGGAGGGGCCGCCGTCGCGCAGGGCGGTGATCGCCGCCTCGTCCATCGTGAGCACCTGGCCGACGGCGGCCCACGCCTCGGCGCGGTCACCGGCGGCCTGCGCGACCTGCCGGGCGAAGGCGCCGACGGTCTCGTCGGCCGGGGCCGGGGCGGGCTCCCAGTCACCGAGCCGGCCGGTCACGGGCGGTCCTCCCCGGCCGTGGGGGCACCCGGGGCGAGGACGGACGTGCGGGCGACCGAGAGGGCGCCGGAGACGGACTTGGCGGTGAGGAAGCAGACGTCCTGGCCGCGCCGGTCCTCGAAAGTGGCGGCGGCCAGGCCGGACGCGCGCCGGTCGACGCCGTCGACCGTGACCGCGCCGGAGACGGTGCGCGCGGTCATCGACAGCCCGCTGCCGGTGGGCAGGTCCACGCGCATGGCCCCGGAGACGGTGGCGAGATCGACCATCGAGGTCGCCGCGGAGGTGGCCACCGCGACGGCGCCGGTGACCGTGGAGACCTCCACCCGCGCCAGCAGGCCGGAGAGCGTGGTGCGCCCTGCGGCGGTGCTGACCCGGACGGGGCCGTCGTGCTCGAGCACCTCGACGGTCCCGGACGCGGACCGCACGGCCACGGCCCCACGGCACCCGGTGGCCCGGAGCAGCGCGGAGGCGGTGGCGAGGGTGACGTCCTCGGTGACGCCCTGGACGACGGCGTCCGCGGTCGCCGTCGCGACCGTCACCACGGTGGCGGCCGGGACGAGCACGCGCAGGCGGGCGGTGTCGCCGGAGCGGAACGAGCGCAGCCGCTTGACCCAGCCGTCCCAGCCGAGGAACGGGTAGCCGATGGTGAGCCGCCCGTCCTCGACCTCGAGCTCGAGCGGGTTGCCGGTCACCTTCTCCACGACGACGTGCACGTGCGGGGCGTCGTGGCGCTCGACGCTGACCCGGCCGGCGACGAGCTGCACCCGCAGCGCGCTGACCTGCTCGACGTCGTGGGCGGAGGGTCCGGGGACGATCCAGGAACGGGTAGCCATGGGCCCGACCCTACGCGCCGGGCTGGACCACGAGCTTGCCGAACATGTCTCCGGCGGCGAGCCTGGCCAGCGCGTCACCGACCGCGTCCAGGGGCACGACGTCGTCGACGACGGGCCGCGCGCCGGTGGCCAGGAGCATGCCCTGCAGGTCCTCGAGCTGGGCGCGGGTGCCCATGGTGGTGCCGATCACCCGCAGGGACCGGAAGAAGATTCGGTTCAGCTCCGCCGGGGGCATGGCGCCCGACGTGGCACCGGCCAGCGCGACCGTGCCGCCCGGTCGCAGGGCCTTGAGCGAGTGCGACCAGGTGGCCGCGCCGACCGTCTCGATGACGGCGTCGACCTGCTCAGGCAGCCGCGCGCCGGTCTCGAAGGCGTCGTGGGCGCCGATGTCGGCGGCGAGGGCGCGGCGGGCCGCGCTGCGGGAGGTCACCCACACCCGCAGCCCCGCGGCCCGGCCGAGCACGATCGCGGCCGTGGCCACGCCCCCGCCGGCGCCCTGCACGAGCACGGTGTGCCCCGGCCGCAGAGCGGCCGCGTCGAAAAGCATCCGGTAGGCGGTCAGGTAGGCCGTGGGCAGGGACGCCGCCTCGGTCCAGCTCAGGGCGGGGTCCTTGGGCACCACGTTGCGGGCGGGGACCCAGACGTGCTCGGCGAGGGTGCCCGGGTGCAGCTCGGACAGCAGGGTCCGGCGGGGGTCGAGGGTCTCCTCGCCCTGCCAGGCGGGGCTGGGCACCACGGAGTGCACGATGACCTCGGTGCCGTCGTCGAGAACACCGGCGGCGTCGGTGCCCAGGATCATGGGTAGCCGGTCCGCCGGCAGGCCGACCCCGCGCAGGGAGAACAGGTCGTGCTGGTTCAGGGCCGCGGCCCGCACGGTCACCCGCACCCAGCCCGGCAGCGGTGGGCCGGCGTCCGGCAGATCTCCCACGCGCAGGCCGCGCAGCGGCTCCTCGGGATCCTGGCTCTCGACGTAGGCGCACCTCATGGGGGTCACCCTAGGCGGCCCTCCGGAGGCCCCGTGGGGTGATGGTCCCGCACCATGGGCCTCGGCCTGTGGGCAGCCCGCCTGGGCGCCGGGCATGCGAAAGGGCCGGCCAGATGGCCGGCCCTCTTGCGGCGCGGAACCGTTTCCGCGCCTCGCTCAGGCGTTGGGACGCTTGCCGTGGTTGGCGGCGCTGCCCTTGCGGGAACGACGCTTGCGACCGCGCTTGCTCATGACGATTCTCCTGGGTTCGATGACACGTCCGCCGTCCGGCGGGTGAATTCTCGCCGTCCATGGTCCCACACTCGTGGGCCGGGCTCCTACCGCGAGGCTGTTGGCAGCGGGCGCCGGTCGAGCACGCGGCGTCAGTCGACGGCGCGGACACCGGTGACGCGCAGGACCGCCAGCTGGGACTCGACCCGCAGCCGCAGGGAGGACGGCGCCTTCTCCGCACAGGAGCGGCGCACCATCTCGCGGATGTGCTCCTCGGCGTCGGTCGCCTGGTGGCAGGTGGGGCACTCGGCGGCGTGCTGCCGGAACCGGGTGCACGTGTCCTCGTCGAGCTCGGAGTCGAGGAACTCCATGAGGTTCTCCAGGAGCTCCTCGCACGAACAGGCGCGGGTGCGGCCACCTGTGAGGGCCAGCAGTGCGCGTTCTGCCCGGTCGACGAGGTCGGGGGTCTCCTCGCTCATGCTTTCGCCTCCGTCCGGATCCCCATGGCACGCGCGTGGTCGACGAGCAGCTCGCGGAGCTGCCGCCGTCCGCGGTGCAGACGGGACATCACGGTCCCGATCGGTGTGCCCATGATCTCGGCGATCTCCTTGTACGCGAAGCCCTCGACGTCGGCGAGGTACACCGCGAGCCGGAAATCCTCCTGAAGCTGGTTCAGCGCGTCCTTGATCTCGCTGTCCGGCAGCCGGTCCAGCGCCTCGGTCTCGGCCGAGCGCAGCCCGGTCGAGGTGTGCGAGGCGGCCCGGTGGATCTGCCAGTCCTCCACCTGCTCCGCGTCGGACTGCAGCGGCTGGCGCTGCTTCTTGCGGTAGGTGTTGATGAAGGTGTTGGTCAGGATCCGGTAGAGCCAGGCCTTGAGGTTGGTGCCCGGGCGGTACTGGTGGAACGCGGCAAACGCCTTGGCGAAGGTCTCCTGCACCAGGTCCTCGGCGTCGGTCGGGTTGCGCGTCATGCGCATCGCCGCCCCGTAGAGCTGGTCGAGGAAAGGCATGGCGTCGCGTTCGAAGCGGGCCGACCGCTCGGCGTCGGACTCACCGTCGGGGGCGCGATCGAGGTCGGCTTTGTGGCTCTCGGTCATCACCCACGAGCGTATCCCGCGCTCGGAGAAGCCGACCCCCGGTGAGCCCCACGCGGGGCTGGCCTGGGGAAGGCCGACGGCGGCGCGCGGCACCTCGAGGACAAGACTGTTCATGCCCGATACAACTGGCATCGGTCCGGCTTCATTCCATCCCTCGGACGCACACTCGCATGCTCTTCGGCCGTGCCGCGACGGATCGACGACTGGGTCGAGGCAAAACGTCACAGCCTTTCCACGCCCAACCGGGTCGCCTCACCGGGCCGGTTGCGGTAGCAATGTGACATGACTCTCGTGAGCCCCCTCGCCCGTCCTCTGCTCGCCGCCACGTTCGTCGCCGACGGGGTCGACGCGGTGCTCCACCCGGACGCCCACACCGAGAAGTTCCATCGCATCAAGCCCGCGCTGGACAAGGCCGGAGTACCGGCCGCCCTGACCGCCGACCCCCGGATGCTGGCCCGCGTCTCCGGCGCGGTGAGCGCCGTCTGCGGCCTGATGCTGGCCACCGGACGCAAGCCCCGGACGGCCGCGATGACGTTGGCGGTGCTCAACATCCCGGTGACGGTGCTGAACAACCCCGTGTGGGACGCCCCCGACGCCCGGCAGCGCAAGCACTACGTCGCCGGGCTGCTGCGCGGGCTGAGCATCGGTGGCGGGCTGCTCTACGCGGCCGCCTACCGCGGCGGCAAGCCCTCGTGGAGCTGGCGGATGGAGAACGCGCGTGAGCACCGCGCCCAGGTGCGTGCGGCGACCGAGGCCGTGAAGGAGCGGTACAAGGCCTGACGTGCTGGGCGCTGCCGGCACCGCGTCACCGGGGGCCACTAACCTCGCAAGCATGAGCCTGCTTGAAGACCCGTGGCCCGCACCCACCGCCGACGGCCCGCTGGACGTGACCGTGGACGTGCCGGGATCGAAATCGCTGACCAACCGGTACCTGCTGCTCGCCGCCCTCGCCCAGGCGCCCACCGAGCTGGTCCGGCCGTTGCACTCGCGTGACTCGGCGCTGATGGTCGCGGCGCTGGAGGCACTCGGTGTGCGGGTCACGCCGTCCGGCGCCGACGGCGCGGACCTGACCATCGAGCCGGGCCAACTGCACGGGCCCGCCACGGTGGACTGCGGCCTGGCCGGCACGGTCATGCGGTTCGTGCCGGCGCTGGCGGTGCTGGCCGACGGCGAGGTCCGGCTCGACGGCGACGAGCGCGCCCGCGAGCGCCCCATGGCGCCCGTGGTCCAGGGCCTGCGCGACCTGGGGGCCCGTATCGACGCCGCCGAGGACGCCGCCGGGCGGGCGGTGCTGCCGCTGACCGTCCACGGCACCGGTGCGCTGGCCGGCGGGGAGGTCGAGGTGGACGCCTCGGGCTCGAGCCAGTTCGTCTCCGCGTTGCTGCTCGCCGCTCCCGCCTACGGCGCGGGCGTGGATCTGCGGCACACCGGCACCACCCTGCCCTCCGTGCCCCACATCGACATGACGGTGGCCGTGCTCCGCGAGCGCGGGGTCACCGTCGAGGAGCTCACCGCCGACGGCGCCCCGGCCGGCGGCACCACCGGGGTGTCCCCCACCCGGTGGCGCGTGCATCCGGGGCCGGTGGCGGGCGGGCGCATCGTCGTCGAGCCGGACCTGTCCAACGCGGGCCCGTTCCTGGCCGCGGCGGTGGCGGCGGGCGGCACGGTGCGGGTGCCCCGGTGGCCGGCGGTCACCACCCAGGGCGGGGACGAGCTGCGCGACCTGCTCGCCCGCATGGGTGCCGCCGTCGTGCTCGACGGCGGCACCCTGCACGTGACGGGCCCGGCGGACGGGCGCATCCTCGGCCTGGACGCGGACCTGCACGACGTCGGCGAGCTCGCCCCGACGGTCGCGGCGCTGTGCGCGCTGGCGGAGACGCCGTCACGGCTGCGGGGCATCGCCCACCTGCGCGGGCACGAGACCGACCGGCTGGCGGCGATCGTCGCGGAGATCACCCGGCTGGGCGGTCGCGCCCGCGAGACCGCGGACGGGGTCGAGATCGAGCCGGCGCCGCTGCACGGCGCCGTGGTGGAGAGCTACCACGACCACCGCATGGCCACGTTCGGCGCGATCATCGGGCTGCGGGTGCCCGGAGTACGGGTGGTGGACGTGGCCACCACCGCCAAGACCGTGCCGGACTTCCCGGGCATGTGGCAGACGATGCTGGCCGGGCGATGACCCCACCCACCAACCCCGCCGAGATGTCATCTGCTCCGCGACATATCATGACATCTCGCGGAGCAGATGACCTCTCGCGCGCACGAGGATGGGCCCGCTGATGGCCCGGGACACCGGCACCGACGACGACCGGGTGCGCGTGCGGCCCAACCCCCGCGGCACCCGCCCCCGGACGAAGAATCGCCCCGACCACGCCGACGCCGTCAGCGCGCTCGTGCTGGCCGTGGACCGCGGCCGCTACCAGCTGCTCACCGACGACGGCACCAAGGTGGTGGGCATGAAGGCCCGCGAGCTGGGCCGCGGAGCGCGTACCGCCGTCGTGGTCGGGGACCGGGTGGGCGTGGTCGGCGACGTCTCGGGCCGCAAGGACAGCCTCGCCCGGATCGTGCGCGTGGAGGAGCGCACCGCCGTGCTGCGCCGCTCCGCCGAGGACGGCGACGCGCCGGGCGTCGAGCGCGTCATCGTCGCCAACGCCGACCAGCTGCTCATCGTCACCGCGCTGGCCGACCCCGAGCCCCGGCCCCGGATGGTCGACCGGTGCCTGGTCGCCGCCTACGACGCCGGCATGGAGCCGGTCCTGTGCCTGACCAAGGCCGACCTGGCAGACCCGGCCGAGTTTCTCGCCCAGTACGCGGCGCTCAAGGTCCCGGCGCTGGTCACCTCCATCGCGGGCGACGAGATCCACGGCCTCGACGCCGTCCGGGAGCGGCTCGCGGGCCGGGTCTCGGTGCTCATCGGGCACTCCGGAGTGGGCAAGTCCACCCTCGTCAACGCCCTGATACCCGACGCCGCGCGGGCCACCGGGGTCGTCAACGTGGTCACCGGCCGCGGCCGGCACACCTCCTCCTCCGCGGTGGCGCTGGAGCTGCCCGGCGGCGGCTGGGCCATCGACACCCCCGGGGTGCGTTCCTTCGGCCTCAGCCACGTCGACGCGGACGGCCTGCTCCGGGCGTTCGCTGACCTGTCAGCCGTGGCCGCCGACTGCCCGCGCGGCTGCACGCACGCGGCCGAGGCCCCCGACTGCGCCCTGGACGAGTGGGTGACCTCCGGTGCGGCGGGCCCGGCCGGCGAGGCGCGGCTGGCCTCCTACCGCCGGCTGCTCGCCGCGAAGACCGAGGCCGCGGACGCCTGAGGTGCGCGCGCTCGTCACGTTCGCCGGTGGCACGGGCCACTACGGCCCGCTTGCGCCCATCGCCCGGGCCCTGTCCGACGCCGGGCACGAGGTGCGCGTGGCGTGTCAGGCGTCGGCCGCACCCGTGGTCGCCGCCGACGGGTTCGACGTCGTCGCCACGAGCGCCGAGACCGCCCGGCCGGTGCGGCTGACCGAGCTGTTGCCGCTGGACCCGGACCGGGAGGACCGCGCCCTGCGGGAGGCCTACGCCGGCAGCGTCGCCCGATCACGGGCCCGCGAGCTGCTCGCCCTGGGCCAGACCTGGCGACCGGACGTGGTGGTGTGCGACGAGGTCGACTTCGGCGCCATGGTGGCCGCGGAGCGGCTGGGCGTCCCGCACGCCACCGTGCTCGTGATGGCCGCCGGCTCATTCGTTCGTGAGGAGGTGATCGGTGAGCCGCTGCGCCGGCTGCGCGCCGAGCACGGCCTGCGCGACGAGCCGGGTCTCGCGATGCCCGCCCGGCACCTCGTGCTGTGCCCGTTCCCGCCGTCCTTCCGTGACCCCGCGTTCCCGCTGCCGGCGACGGCGCGGCTGCTGCGGCCGGCGGGTGTGGGGGTCGGTGGGCACGGCGTGGCCGACGGCGTACCCTCCTCCACCGGCGACGCGGCGCACCCGCTCGTCTACTTCTCCCTCGGCACCGTCTTCAACCTCGAGTCCGGTGACCTGTTCGCCCGGGTCGTCACCGGACTGCGTGACCTGCCGGCCGACGTGCTCGTGAGCCTGGGCGCGGACCTGGAAGCCGCCGTCGTCGGTCCGCAGCCGGACCACGTGCGGGTCGAGACGTACGTCGACCAGGCCGCGGTGGTTGCCCGGGCCGCCGTCGTGGTCACCCACGGCGGTTCGGGGACCGTGTCCGCGGCACTGGCGGCCGGGGTCCCGCTGGTGGTGCTGCCCATGGGCGCCGACCAGCCGCACAACGCTGCCCGGTGCACCGACCTGGGCGTCGGGCTGGTGCTCGACCCGGTGACGGTCCCCCCGGCCCAGGTGCGTGACGCCGTCGGGGCCATGCTGACGGATCCCGGGTACCGCCGTCGGGCACAGGGGGTCGCGGCGGAGGCGGCCACCCTCCCCGCCCCGGCCGTCGCCGTTGGTTGGCTGGAGGACCTCGCCATCCGGTGACGGTGAGCCGCTCGCGGCCCCGCCCACCTGGGGCGATACGGTGCGCTCCATGAGCATGCCCGGCGCGAGCCGCTTCACCGACGACCTGCGCCTGGCGCACGTCATCGCCGACCAGGTCGACGGTCAGACCATGGCCCGCTTCGGCGCCCTGGACCTTCGGGTGGAGACCAAGCCCGATCTGACGCCCGTCTCCGACGCCGACCGCAGCGCCGAGGAGATCGTGCGTGCCCAGCTCGCGCGCACCCGGCCGCGGGACTCCGTGCTCGGCGAGGAGTTCGGCGTCACCGGCCACTCCCCCCGCCAGTGGGTGATCGACCCCATCGACGGCACCAAGAACTTCGTGCGCGGCGTGCCCGTGTGGGCCACGCTCATCGGGCTGGTCGAGGACGGCGAGGTGGTCGTGGGCATCGTCTCCGCGCCGGCGCTGAACCGCCGGTGGTGGGCCGCCCGCGACTCCGGCGCGTGGACGGGACGGTCCCTGTCCTCCGCGCGGCAGCTCCACGTGTCCAAGGTTGCCGAGCTCACCGACGCCTCCCTGAGCTACTCCAGCCTGGACGGCTGGGCGGACCGCGGGAGCCTGCGCGCCTTCCTCGGCCTGGCCCAGCAGGTGTGGCGCACCCGCGCGTACGGGGACTTCTGGTCCTACATGCTGGCCGCCGAGGGCGCCGTGGACATCGCGTGCGAGCCGGACCTCGAGCTGTACGACATGGCCGCGCTGGTGCCCATCGTCACCGAGGCCGGCGGGCGGTTCACCAGCCTCGACGGCGCCGACGGGCCCTGGGGCGGCAACGCCGTCGTCACCAACGGGCTGCTGCACGACGCCGTGCTGGCGCAGCTGGCGTCGCAGGAGGACTGAACGCCCCGGACGATGGGGCACGTAGCACCGGTACGCCTGCTCGATGACGCTGTGGGAGACGGCACCGCACAGCCCACCGTGTCCCTCCCGGGCGATGTCAGTGCCCGGGGCTAGCGTCGCGGCCATGAGGATCCTGCACACCTCCGACTGGCACCTGGGCCGCACCCTGCACGGGGTGGACCTGCACGGTGCCCACGAGGTGTTCCTCGACCACCTGGTCGAGCTGGTCCGCGCCGAGGCGGTCGACGCCGTCGTCGTGGCCGGGGACGTCTACGACCGGGCGGTCCCCCCGGTGGCCTCCGTCGAGCTCCTCTCCGACGCGCTCGCCCGGCTCAGCGAGCTCACTCGGGTGGTGGTCACCCCCGGCAACCACGACTCCGCCACGAGGCTCGGGTTCGGTGCCGGCCTGTTCCGGGACCGTCTCCTGGTGCGCGCGCGGGTGGCGGACGTCGGCACGCCGGTTCTGCTGCCCGACGCCGACGGCGGCCCCGGGGCGCTCGTGTACGCCCTGCCCTACCTGGACCCGGACATGGTCCGCGACACCCTCACCGGCCCGGAGACCGGCGACGACGGCGCCCCGCTGCGCCCGGCCCGCTCGCACGAGGCGGTCACCGCCGCGGCGCTGCGGCGGGTGCAGGCAGACCTGGCCGGCCGCCGCGCCGCAGAAGGCCCACGGGTGCCCGCCGTCCTGGCCGCCCACGCCTTCGTCACCGGCGGCGCCGCGAGCGAGTCCGAGCGGGACATCCGGGTGGGCGGGGTCGACTCCGTCCCGTCCGGGGTGTTCGGCCCCGCCGCGGCGCTGGACTACGTCGCGCTGGGCCATCTGCACGGGCCCCAGCGGGTGGGACGCGAGGGCGTGGACCCGGTCATCCGCTATGCCGGCTCCCCGCTCGCCTTCTCCTTCTCCGAGGCGTACCACCACAAGTCCACCGCGCTGATCGACCTGGGTGCCGACGGCGTGCGCGACGTCGAGCTCGTGCCCACGCCGGTGCCGCGCCCGCTGGGCGACGTCGACGGCACACTCGCGGAGCTGCTCGGCCGCGGCTTCGACGACCGCGCCGGAAACTGGCTGCGGGTCACGGTGACCGACGATGTACGCCCGGCGCAGCTGTGGGAGCAGGTGGCTCGCCGGTTCCCGCACGCGCTGGTGGTCCAGCACATCCCCGCGCGGGTGCGCGAGCGTGCCGCCGCGTCGGCCGTGACCGCGGCCCAGGACCCGTTGGAGGTGGCGGCGCAGTTCCTGGAGGCCGCCGGCGGGCGGCCGGCCGACGCCGCCGAGCTCGCCGTGCTGCGCGAGGCCTACGAGTCCGTCCTCTCCGAGGCAAGGAGCGCCTGATGCGGGTCCACCGGCTCACCCTGCAGGCCATCGGCCCCTTCCCCGACGAGCACACCATCGACTTCGACACCCTCGCCGCCGGCGGGCTGTTCCTGCTCGAGGGCCCGACGGGGTCGGGCAAGTCCACGATCATCGACGCCGTCGTCTTCGCCCTCTACGGCACGGTCGCCGGCGCCGAGTCCTCCGAGGACCGCCTGCACTCGGACCACGCGGACCGGGAGGTCGAGCCGTTCGTCGAGCTGACGTTCTCCACCGCGGCGGGCATCTACAAGGTGCGCCGCACGCCGAAGTACCTGCGCCCGAAGAAGCGCGGTGACGGCTTCACCCGGCAGAACCCGACCGCGACGCTCTGGCGCCTGGCGACGGTCGACGACGAGCACGGCGAGCCGGTGTCGGCCCACGTGCAGGAGGCGTCCACCGAGGTGCGCCGGATCGTGGTCCTGGACCGCGCACAGTTCACCCAGACCGTCGTGCTGCCGCAGGGCCAGTTCGCCTCGTTCCTGCGTGCCCGGCCCGAGGACCGCCGCCAGGTCCTCCAGGACGTCTTCGGCACCGAGATCTACCAGCAGGTCCAGGACCGACTGGCGGCCATGGCACGGGAGGCACGCCGGGACGTCGACCAGCTCGCCACCCTCGTCGGCGGCCAGGCGGAGGCCTTCATCACCGCCGCGGGACTACCGGAGGACGACGACGCCGCGGCCCGCTCGGGCGACGACGCGGTCACCGACGCCGCCCCACAGGTCCGTCAGGATGCCGGCGCACGGCCGGAGGTCACCGCGCAGGAGATCCGCGACGCCGCCGCCGCGCTCGACGAGGCGGCCCTGGGCGATCGCACCGACGCCGTCTGCGTCGCCCTCGGCACTCTCGCGGCCGCGGCCGACGACGCCGAGAAGGGCGCATCGGCGATCGAGCGCGTCGCACGCGGTCACCTCGAGACCCAGGAGGCGTTGGACCGGCACCTCGCTCGACGGGCCGTGCTTCTCAGCCGGCAAGCCTCCCTGGCCGCGGAGGAAGCACAGGTGGCCATTGATGCGGAGCGCCTCGGCCAGGCCCGCCGCGCCGCCGTCGCCCTGCCCAGCCTCCGTGCCCGCGAGGAAGCCGCACAAGCAGCCGGACGCACGACCGCCAGGTGGCAGCAGCTGGTGGCGGAGGCGAAATCCGGGCCCCACGCAGACTTGCTTGCCCTCAGCTCGTCTGGCACCGACGTCGACGCCCTCGACGCCGCGGTCGACGCGGCGTCCGCCGAGCAGGGCTCGCTCACCGACCTGGTCGCTCTCGAGGCCGCCCTGGACCGCCGTGGCGAGGCCTTGGCAGCCACCGAGCGCAGCATCTCCACCGACCGTGAAGGCCTCGAGGAGCTCGACGAGCTCCTCGCCGTCCGGCCTGCCGCCCGGACGTCGCTCGCGGGCCGCCTCGAGACGGCCCGCACCGCGGCGGCCCCGCTGGCGGACGCGCGCACCCGCGCCCATCTCGCCGCCACCGCGGCCGAGGCTGCCGCCGCCGCCGCGGCACTCGAGAGCGAGGTACAGACCGCCCGCGGCGTTGTTGGAGCGGCAGGCTCCCGCGCCAGCGAGGCGCTCGACGCTGAGCACGCGGTGCGCCGCCGTTGGGTCGACGGGATGGCGGGGACCCTGGCGGCCGGCCTCGTCGGCGGGCAGCCGTGCACCGTGTGCGGGTCGACTGCGCACCCGGCGCCGGCCGCTCCCGCCCCGGACGGCGCCTCGGCGGACGACGTCGAGGCCGCGCGCCAGGCGCGCGAACAGGCGGACAAGGACCTGGTCGCGGCCGTCACCGTCCACACCCGGCTCACCGAGCAGCTGCAAGCCCGCCGCGACGCGGCCGGTGGCCTGGACGTCCAGCAAGCCACCGTGCAGAAGGGCCAGGCGGACCAGGCCGTCGCCGAGGCCGCCGCGGGCGCGGAGCTCGCGAGCAGTCTCGAGGAGGCGCTGGGCCGCTTCGATGCCGAGACCGCCGCACTGACGGCGGAGGTCAACGAGACGCGTGGCAGCCTCGCCCAGCGCCAGACGCTGGCCACGGGCGTACGGGCCCGGCTCGAGGAGGACACCCGCCGGTGCACCCAGGCGCGTGGCACCGAGGGGTCCGTGGCCGCCCGAGCCGCGGTCCTGACGGCCCGGGCCGCCTGCGGGCACGCGCTGCGGGCGGCACGCCAGCAGGTCCTGACGGCGGAGCGGGCCCTCACCGAGGCCGCCGGCCGGGTCGCGGACGCACTTGCCGAAGCCGGTTTCGCCGACGAGGCCGCAGCGGTGGCCGCGGCGCTGCCTCCGGCGGAGATCACCCGCCTCGAGACGGTGGTGCTCGAGCACCGCACGGCGCTGGCGCAGGTGGCGGAGGGACTGGCCGAAGCCGAGATCGCCGCGCTCACCGGCACCGAGGTCGCGGACGTGGCCGGCGCGCACGCGGTGTTCGCCGCGGCCCACGCGGCCTGCACGCAGGCCACCCGGCACGCGGAACGGGCCCGCGCGCACGCCGACCACGCCTACCGCGGTCGGGAGCGGCTGCTCACGGCGATGGCCGGGCACGCCGCCCGGGCCCGGGCGGTCGGTCCCCTCCTGCGGACCGCGAACCTGGCCAACGCCCAGGACGGCACGGAGACCGCCACCACGCTGGCGACCTACGTGCTGCTGCGCCGCTTCGAGGACGTCGTCGCCGCCGCGAACGACCGCCTCACCACCATGTCCGACGGGCGTTACAGCCTGGAGCGGATCGACGAGCGCGAGGGTGGCCAGCGCTCCCGCAAGGCCGGCCTGGGTCTGCAGGTCCGCGACCATCTCACCGAGGCCCCGCGTGACCCCCACACTCTCTCCGGCGGGGAGACCTTCTATGTCTCCCTGTGCCTCGCGCTGGGGCTGGCGGACGTCGTGCGTGCGGAGGCGGGCGGCGTCGAGCTCGGCACGTTGTTCGTCGACGAGGGGTTCGGCTCCCTGGACCCGGGCACGCTCGACGCGGTCATGACCGAGCTGGGCCGGCTCCGCGAGGGCGGCCGGGCGGTCGGCATCGTCTCCCACGTCGCCGAGCTGAAGGACCGCATCGCCGAGCGGATCGAGGTGCGCCGGCTGCCCTCTGGGGCCTCGACGCTCACGGTGCGAGCCTGACTTCACCCCGACCTGCGCGACCTGGCACACCGGCTCGACCGGCCCGCTCGCCCTGGCTCGCCGCGTGTCCAGGGCCCACGGGTCCTACTGCGCCGCGCCGCCCAGCTCGCGACGCAGCTCGGCCAGCTCGACCGCGTCGAACCAGAGCAGGTCCCGGTCGGCGGCACGGTCGAGTGCGGCGTCCTCGCCGGCGGCGGCCGCGGCGACGTCAGCGGTGGCGTCGGCCTCATCGACCAGGATCGCCACGACGGCCGACCACGGCACCGGCGCGACCACCTCGACGGCAGTCTCCAGCTGGTCCTCGCCCAGCACCTCGGGTGGGGCCACGGACGCGTCCGGTACGTCGGCAGCCACGACCACCCGCCGCGGCACCGACCCGTCGGCGGCGAGCCGGGCGACGGACTCGTCGGCCGCCGCGAGGGTGGCGGACATCTCCAGCCCCTCCTCGTCCTCCTCGGGCAGGGCGCCACGCAGGGCGGGGGTGACGGCGTGCGCCCAGCGCGGGGCGAGCCCCGTCTCCTCGCGCAGGTCGGCGGCGGTCGCAGGCAGGTAGACGCGCATGGACGTAGTCTCCCCCGTCGTTCAGCGTCGGCGCGCCAGGCCCAGCCGGGCGCGCCGCCGACCCGCCGTCGGCTCCCCGACCAGCCGCGCCGCAAGGGCCTGGAGTGCGTGCCGCGCGGGTGATCCCGGTGCGGCCGCGGTGAGGGTGCTGCCGAGCAGCACCGCCTTGTCGAGGGAGGGCCGGTCGTCCGGGACCAGCACCGCGTCCGTCACCCCGGCGAACCTGGTCAGCGCCTCGAGGATGGACCGCGTCGGGTGCGGTCCGGCGGCGGAAGGCCGCACCCGGTTGACGACGACCACTCGCTCGACGTCCGGGCGCAGCACCGCGCGATCGGCCAGGTCGCTGAGCGCCATCACCAGCCGGCGCATGCCCACCGGCTCCCCGGCCCCGACGACCACGACGACGTCGGCCGCCGCCAGTGCGGAGGTGGCCGCCTGGTGCCGCTGCGGACCGTACACCGGGTCGAACCCCGCGTCATCGCCCAGACCCGCGCCGACGTCGACCACGCTCCACGGGCTCACCCGCCGCGCCGTCTCCCACACCACCTCCAGCGCGGCACCGGGCAGCTCACGCCACCGGTCGGCGCGGGTCAGCCCGGTGAGCACCCGCAGGTCGTCGTCGACGATCGGGCACAGGCGCCCGAGCGTCGCGGGGTCGAGACGGCCGTGGCTGGCGTGGCGCGCGGCGACGGCGATGGCCGAGGAGTCGTCGAGCAGGCCGAGGACCTGGGTGACCGACGGAGCCTCGGTGTCCGCGTCGACGAGGAGCGCGCCGGGGCGTAGCCGGGCCATCTCGGCGGCGAGCGTCACCGCCACGGTGGTCCGGCCCGGTGCACCGGGCGGACCCCAGACGACGACGAGGCGGCCCGCGGCGTCGTCGGGCTTGCGGGCGTAGTCGGGCTTGCGGGCGTCGCCGGGTTTGCGGGCGTCGTCGGGCTGGGGGGCATCGTCCGTCGCGGGCGTGGCGTGCATCGCTGCGGCGTCCGTCGCGCCGGCGGTCCTGTCGCCACGTCGCGCACCCGTGGGTTCGCCCACTGCGCCGCGGCCGCGGTCCGACCTGAACTCCACACGAGCGGCACCGCCCGCGACCTGCGGGTCCCCGGCGCCGTCACCGGCGCCGGGTCCGCCGCCGTCACCGCCGCCGGAGCTCGTACCGGAGTGGTGGGGCTCGGGGTACGACAGGTCGGCGGGCGGGAGCGCGGTAGGCGCACTGCCGACGTCGGTGGGTGCGGCGTCGGTGCCTGGCGCCGCCCGGGCCAACGCGATCACCTGCGCCGCCAGGAACCCGGGGTCGGCGCCGGCGCTGCCCACGGCGTCCGCGCCCAGCGCGGCGCACCGCTCCCGGTCCTGGTCCCGGGCGACGAGCAACGTACGCACCCCCGTGGCGCGCAGGCGGGCGGTGACGGTGCGGTCCACGCCAGGCAGGTCCGCGGCGAGCACGGCCACGGCACCGAGCCCGGCCGAGGCGGCGGCGAGCACTTCCGGGACGTCGGCGCAGCGGCGCACCACCCGCATCCCGGTGCCCGGTGCGTCGAGCGCTCGGACGACGGCGCCCTCCTCCGCCCCGGTGAGTGCCAGCAGTACGCCGGTGGTCACTGCTCCTCCGCGGCGGCAGGTCCGCCGTCGTCCGGGGTGCCGGCCGGCGGCCTGCCGCCGAAGGTGGGCACCGCGACCAGCTGCCCGTCGCTGGAGAGCGCACCGAGCACGTCCGGCAGGTCCAGCCGGGGAACGAGCAGCTCCACCGACACACCGGTCCCGCCGGAGAACATCGAGTCGTCCTCGAGCACCTCGGCGACGACCAGGTCGGCGGCCAGCAGCTCCGGCTTGGCGGGCTCCTCGGCGGCGAGCCCGCCGGTGACCGGCGCTGGCGTCAGCCAGAGGTCGACCACGGCGCCCGGTCCGAGGCCGGCCGGCACCGACAGGCCCAGCGGCACCACGACCGGGCGCAGGTCGACTGCGTCGGAGGCGCCGACGGCACTGACCGGCACGAGCTCGCCGGCAGCCACGGTCCGGATCGTGACGGCGCCGTCGGGCAGCCCGTCGGCGACGCGCAGGTAGTGCTCGCCCGGCGCCCCGAGCCGGACCTCGGTGACGACCACGGCATCGGCGTCGAGCGCGTCACCCGGGGTCAGGTCCTGCCGTGCGGCGTAGACCGCGGTGGTGGCGGCCGCGTCCTGGACCGCCCACGTCCCGAGGGCCACCGAGCCCGCGACCAGCAGCACACCAACCCCCAGGCGGGGGTCGCGCCAGGTGGGCCGGCGCAGACGCCGGGCCTGCGGGGCGTCGTCGAGGCTCATCGTGTGCTCCCTGTGGATGGGCGTCCCATGGTGCCGGTCGGTGCCGCTGCGTGCGGTCCGTTGTGCACAGGCGCCGGTCGGTGCCCGAGAGTGCACGCCGATGATGGAAGGATGGGCGCATGGCGCGCTTTCTCACCCTCGCGGACGTCGCCGAGGAGCTCGCGGTCTCGGTCGCCCAGGTGCGTGTCCTCGTGCGCACGGGCGAGCTGCCCGCCATCCAGGTGGGTGGACGGAACCAGTGGCGGGTGGAGACCACCTCGCTCGAGGACTACATCCAGCGCCAGTACGCCCGCAACCGCGCCCGCATCGAGGCCGAGCACGGATCCTGACCTCATGCCGTGCTCACCGTCTCGAGCGCCGAAAGGGCGATGGTGACGACGTCGCCGGGCCCGCCGCCGGCGGCACGGGCGTCGGTGCGCAGGTCCACGTGGTCGGCGCCGACGCGGGTGAGCCAGCCGGTGTAGGCGTGCACGCCACAGGTCAGCCGGACCGGCGCACCCTGTCGTGCCAGCGCCCGCAGCGCATGGGTGATGCGCAGGCGCTGCTCCACGTGCCCCTCCCGGGGCGCTGCCGGGCCGAGCGGCCGGGCGAGCACCACGGCGTCGGCGGGCACCAGCGTGCGCCGCTCGTCGGCGGCGAGCAGGAGCCACTGCGGTGCCGCGTCGAGCAGCCGGCCGTGGACGTCGGCACCCGAGCGCAGCCGGAGGGTGACCTGCTCGCCGAGCCGGGCCAGGAGCCGGTCCGCGAGGCGCACGCTGCCGATCTCGGCCTCGGCCAGCTCGGCCGCGGCATCGTCGTCGGCCGACCGCACGGCGGCGTCGTACTGGCTCTCGAGGTCGGCGATGAGGGCTTCCCAGCGCATCTTCGCACCGTAGGGCACCTCCACCATGGCGGACGTGGTTTTCCCCGATTCGTGTGGGCAAAGCAGTCGACGCCCTGTGGATCGTCGATGTCGAGGGCCAGCGCATCACCGTCGACCTGTCCTTCCCGCCGGGCACGCCCACGGAACAAGTGGATGAGCTCACGGTGATCGTCACCACCGCGACGTTTATCCGTCGGGAAGGCCGCTGAGAACCGCGATGCCGCGCGCAGGCGGGCCCCGCTACACGCGCGGTGGCCGGGTCCCCTCCGCGCACGGTGGCCGGGCCCCGCGTCGGTCGCGCCGTCCACATGCCTGCCGCAGGCCTTTACAGAACCACCCCGCACCGCGTACATCTATGTACACGTACACGTATCAAACTGCATCCTCGTGCAACATCGTTGAGGGTTGGGGGCAGCATGGGCCGTTCGCGAGACGCATCCCGGGCGGCCGCGGGCCTGGCAGTGACGGCGACAGCCGGGCTGCTGGGCGTCGCTCTTTCGCGGCAGGCCTGGTCGGCGACCACGTCCCTGATCGCGGTCCACCGCTCCCCCGCAGGACTGACGGCAACGGACCTGGCAGACGTGGTGCTGCTCGCCGTCGTCGCCGTCGGCGCGTGCGTCGCTGCCTGGTTCGCCCTGACGGCCGCGGGCGCCGTCGTGGTCGCGCTTTTGCCACGCACCGGGTCGGTCCTCGATCTGGCGCTGCGCCGGTACGGCGCACCCGTCCTGCGACGGGTGCTGCTGACCACCGCGGTCACGGGTCTCGGCGTCGCGTCCTCGTTCGGGCCGGCGCTCGCCACGACGGCCGATCAGGCCACCGTCCCGGCAGATCTGGGGTGGGGCGCACCGCTCACCCCGGTGATGGACGGCGTCCCGCCCGCACCGTCCACCCCGGAGCCCGCCCCGCCCTCTACGGCTCCGGCGCCCGTCGCACCCCCAGCCGCGGCGCGCGACGCTCACGTGGTGAGGGCCGGCGACAGCCTGTGGTCGATCACCGCCTCCCACCTCCCGGACGGCGCCACCGCCGCGGAGATCGCCGTGGCGTGGCCACGGTGGTACGAGGCAAACCGAGAGGTCGTCGGCTCCGACCCCGATCTCATCCGCCCGGGTCAGCAGCTGCGCGCGCCCATCGAGGAGACATCATGAGCACGACGACGCTCGTCCGGCCGGCCCCCGTCGGCCGGCACCTGGCGACCCCCATCGCGGTCCCCCACGCGACGGCGCCGGCTCCGCCGCAGACCGTCACGACGACCACGCCGGGCACGGACACCACCTGCCTGCACCCGGCGCCGCCGCCCGCGGTCCGCACCACCGTTCCGTGGCTCCCCACCCGCTGGGACCCCGTCCGCTTCACCGGCCCCGCCGCCCCGCCCCCGCCGGTCCCCAAGGGCTCACCGTTCGTCGCCGCCAGTGCCCTCGTAGCCGCCGCACGCAGCACCCCGCCGGAGCTGCCACCGGCCGGTCCGTGGGCTGCCGCGCTGGCCCGTTGCGCCGTCGAGGTGCTGGTGGGTCTGCGCCCCGCCACCCAGCTCGCGCGGTACCTCACCACCGAGCTGTACGAGTCGCTGGCACGTCGCGCCGACCTCGCGGGGCGGATCCTCGCCCGGCCGGCGCGCAGCCGGCACACCGCTGTCCGGCGCGTGCATCTGTGCCAGGTAGGCCCGCGCACGGTGGAGGCGTCCGTCGTCGTGCACGACGGCGTCCGGGTCCGGGCCGCCGCGGTACGCCTCGAGGCCCACCAGGGCAGGTGGCGCGCCACGGCGCTGGAGATCGGGTGACCTTCGCAGCACGGGAGGCGCGGCCCCGACGTGCCGCTCCCCACGACGCGCACCACCATGGCTGTCATGTCACCGACGAGGGCTGCCGTGTCACCGACGAAGGCCGCCATGTCAGCGACGATGCTGGCCGCGTACGTCCCGGTGCCGGGGCCGGTGGAGACCATCCGCGTGGGCGAGCTGCCGGTGCCACCGCTCGGCGCGGACGAGGTGCTGGTCACCGTGGAGACGGTGGCGGCCGACCCGGTCGACACGCTCGTACGCTCCGGGGCCTACCCCACCCGGGTCCCGCGGCCGCTGGTCCTCGGCCGTGACCTCGTCGGGACGGTCCTGGAAGCGGGCAGCGCGGTCACCGACTTCAAGCCCGGGGACCGCGTGTGGTCCAACAGCATGGGGCACGACGGCCGGCAGGGGTCCTTCGCCCAGTACGCGAGCGTGCCGGCCCCGCGGCTGTACCACCTGCCCGCGCACGTCGACCCGCGGGTGGCGGTCGCCATCGCACACCCCGCCGCGACGGCGTACCTGGCTTGGTTCGTCCGCGCCCGTCTGCGGCCGGGCGAGACCGTCCTGGTGGGCGGCGGCGTCGGCAACGTCGGCACCGCGGCGACCCAGCTCGCCGTCCGCGCCGGCGTCCGGGTGCTGGCCACCGCCCGCCCCGAGGACCACGACCGGTGCCGGGCCGCCGGCGCCGACGTGGTGCTCGACTACCGCGACCCGTGCCTGGCAACGGCGGTCCTCGATCATGCCCCGGACGGCGTCGACGTCGTCTGGGACACCTCGGGCCGGCAGGACATCGAGGTCTCCGCCACCGTGGTCGCCGACGGCGGACGCATCGTGGTGACGGCCGCGCCGGAGCGGGCCACGGTGCCGCTGCGCCGGCTCTACACCCGAGACGTCGCCGTGCTGGGCATGGTGATCAGCCGCGCCCGCAGCCGCGACCTCGCGGCGGCCGCGGCCGTGATCAACCAGATGCTCACCGAGAACCGGCTGACCGCTCGCATCGTCGCGGAACTGCCGCTGGAGGCCGCCGCGTACGCGCACCGCCTGCTGGAGTCGGGCGACGTCGCAGGCAGGCAGCTGCTGCACCCCTGGAACCGCGAGGGCGAGGCGGTGTGGACCGGTCAGGCGTCGTGATCACGGGGCCTGAGGCCCAGGATGCGGGCCGAAGGTCTCGGTCGGGACGGTCCGGCACCCCCTAGCGCCGGAGGCGACGGCACAGTCGCCGTCACCCGAGCGCGTGAGGTTCTTCGTGAACATTCGCCTACGAACGTCGGACGAGGTGCCGGTGCATCGTGCGACCGGCGGGGCGACCTGCCTGGGCACGACGCTCTCGCCACCAAGCCGGCCGGGCCCACGGCGCCGTGGATCTGGTGCTCGCACTCTCCGAGGCGTTCCTCGCGGACGGCGTTCTTCGTCCTGCGGTCCTTCTACGGCATGCGCATCGGCAGCGGGGTCGCGGCGACCGGAGAGGGCGTCCCGGCGAATCTCGTCGGACCGCCCGATCTGGTCGACGGCCCCGCGGCAGCACCGGTCGCGGCTGAAGCCCTCGAGCCGGCCAACTCCGGAGCGGGTGAGCGGCGATGAGCATCGCAGTACGGCTGGGGCAGGTCCGGATCACCCCTGAGGGTCGGGTGGGCGGGCATGACGCCGGCGCGACCCTGGTGCGCCGGCTCCTGCGCGTATTCCCCGGCGCCCAGGTGGTCGGCCCGCCCGCCCGGCGCAGCGAGGGAGTCGACGTCGTCCCCCTCACCGAGCTCGACGGCGCGCGCACCTGGTCGTCAACATGGACGTCCTCGACTCGGTCGCCGTCTGGCAGACCGTCGGGGCTCGGTGCCCAAACCCTGCGGTGATGAACTTCGTGTGGTGGCCGCCATCGCGGTACACCCGCACGGCCGACGTCGCCGCGCTGGCCCTGTCCTGCGCGCTCTTTCCCACGTTCTGCAACTCTGAGCGCACGGCCAGGGAGTTCCACGAGATCGTCGCGGCATGGACGGTGCCCCGGTTGGCCGAGCGGGCGCGGATCGCCTGGGTCAATCTCGGGGTGCGGCTCAAACACGCCCGGCCGCGGCAGGAGCCGGACGTCCCGGTGATCCTATATCCGGCGATCTCCCTGTCCGACCGCAAGCGCCCCGACCTGTTCCTCCACGTGGTCGAGCGGGTCGCGGCCCGCACCCCCGTCCTCGTCGAGGCACGCCTGGGCGAGGAGCACCTGGTCTCCGAACGAGCCATGACCCTCTCCCGCAGAGAGTGGGCATGGGTCGGGCCGCTCACCGCGAGCCGGCAGACCTACTGGGAGCGGCTCGGGCGGACGACGGCGTTCCTCGCCACCGCGGACGAGGAGTCCTACGGCCTGGAGTACGTCGAGGCGCTCCTGGCGGGCGTCGTGGGCGTGTTCCCGGACCGCCCGTGGGTGCACGCCATCGTGCGCGCGGCCCACCCCTTCGTCTACCGCGACGCCGCTGAGGCCGAGGCGATGCTGCACCGGGCGGTGACGGCGACGGCTGCGTGCCGACGGGAGGCCGACCGGTCCGTGGGCGGGGACCTCGGGGCGTGACTGCGCGCCCGGCACGACGACGACGCGTTCGACCGGGCGGTGAGCGCCCGGCCCCGCGAGTGGTTCGGGGCACGGGTCGATGCGCTGCCCGCAGTGCCGGCTACCGCGACCACCTGACCCGGGCACGCCACGACGAGGCCCGAAGGCCGGCAGACCAAACCGGACATGCCGGAACACCGACAGCCGCGCCCATTGTGGGCGCGGCCGCCGGTGCGGACCTGAGGTAGCGAGCCGCTCACGCGGCCCGCTACCCGCGGTCAGACGTTGCCGAGCATCTGGTCGAAGGAGGGGACGCCGTCGTACAGGTCAGCCGGTCCGGCGTTCTCCCGGGCGGCGACCATCTCGGCGAGCTCGCGGCCGGCGCGGCGGATGCGGCCCGGCAGCGGGTTGACCTGGTCACCCTCGCCCGCCCAGTCGTCGGTCGCCGCGAAGACCGAGGTGGTCGCGACGTCGGCGCGCAGGTAGGTCAGCAGCGGGCGCATCGAGTACTCCAGCGCCAACGAGTGGCGGGGGGTGCCACCGGTGGCGCCGAGCAGGACGGGCATGTCCGTCAAGGCGTCCTTGTCGATGATGTCGATGAAGGACTTGAACAGGCCCGAGTAGGTGGTGGTGAACAGCGGCGTGACGAGGATGAGCCCGTCCGCGGCGGTCAGCTTCTCCAGCACCCCGCTCAGCTCGCCGGTCGCGAACCCGGTGAGCATGGTGTTGACGATCTCGTGGGCGACGTCACGCAGCTCCACGGCCTCCACCGTGGCGTTCACGCCACGTGCCTCGAGCTCGGTGACGGTGGCCTCGGAGAGCCGGTCCGCCAGCAGGCGGGTGGACGACGGCTGGCCGAGGCCGGCCGAGACCGTGACGATAGTGCGCTCGCTCATGCGTTCTCCTTGAAGAGTGTTCGGGGGAAGGTCACAGCCCGAAGGCTGCGCCCTTCTTGGTGGCGGCGTCGGCCGCGGTGGCGTCGTCCTCGGCGGTCTTGCCCGTCCAGCGGTCCTCGCCGGCGACGTGCTCGCCGGTGACCTTGCCCGCGGCCCGGGCGGCGGCGACGCGCTCGACGTGGCTGGGCGGGTCGGACGGCACGTGGGCGGGGCGCTTGGCCTCATTCTCCTTGCGCAGCGCGGGCACGATCTCCTCGGCGAGGATGTCGATCTGCTCGAGGACGGTCTTCAGCGGCAGACCGGCGTGGTCGATGAGGAACAGCTGACGCTGGTAGTCCCCGACCTCCTCGCGCATCTTCGCGTAGCGGTCGATGATCTCCTGCGGCGAGCCCACGGTCAGCGGGGTCTCGGTCGTGAACTCCTCCATCGACGGGCCGTGCCCGTAGACCGGCGCGTTGTCGAAGTAGGGGCGGAACTCCCGCTTGGCGTCCTGGGAGTTCTTCCGGACGAAGAACTGCCCGCCGAGGCCGACGATGGCCTGGTCGGCCTGGCCGTGGCCGTAGTGCTCGAAGCGCTGGCGGTAGTACTGGACCATCCGCTTGGTGTGGCTCATCGGCCAGAAGATGTTGTTGTGGAAGAAGCCGTCGCCGTAGTACGCGGCCTGCTCGGCGATCTCGGGGCTGCGGATGGAGCCGTGCCACACGAACGGTGCCACGCCGTCGAGCGGGCGGGGCGTGGCGGTGAAGCCCTGCAGCGGCGTGCGGAACTTGCCCTGCCAGTCCACCACGTCCTCCTCCCACAGCCGACGCAGGAGGGCGTAGTTCTCGATGGCCAGGTTGATGCCCTGGCGGATGTCCTTGCCGAACCAGGGGTAGACCGGGCCGGTGTTGCCGCGGCCCATCATCAGGTCCATCCGCCCGTCGGAGATGACCTGGAGCATCGCGTAGTCCTCGGCGATCTTCACCGGGTCGTTGGTGGTGATCAACGTGGTGGCCGTCGACAGGGTGATGTTCTTCGTCGTGCCGGCGAGGTAGCCCAGCATCGTCGTCGGCGAGGACGCCACGAACGGCGGGTTGTGGTGCTCACCGGTGGCGAAGACGTCCAGCCCCGCCTGGTCGGCGTGCTGGGCGATCTTCAGGATGGCGCGCACGCGCTCGGTGTCGTCCGGGGTGTGCCCGGTGGTCGGGTCGGTCGTGACGTCACTGACCGTGAAGATTCCGAACTGCATGGTGGCCCTCGCTAGATCGATGCGTTTGCATGTACATCCGCTCCAACGGTGGGACCTTGGTCTGTATTCCGCCTTCAGCACCCCAGCACGTGAGCATGGTCACGCCACGGGCGGGCGGGCGCCTCCGGCACTGGTGAGGCCCCGAAGGCGCACGCTGGCGACGCTGCGTGTCTCGCCGGTGCTGCTGTCTCGAGGTGCAAGGAGGGGAGCCGACGGCGCGAGCGTCACACTCGGGCGGTCCGACGGAGCGCGTGCCTCGAGTGCCTCGACGAGGCGCGCCGAGGCCACAACGCGGCCCGGCCCCCACCAAGGTTGGTGGGGGCCGGACCATGTCGTGCGGGAGCGCGCGGGGTCAGCCGCGCTTCTTGGCGGCCTTGGCGGCGGCGCGGCGCTGCTCGCGGTTGCCGTCCGCCGCGGCCGGTTCGCCGTCGGCGCCGGTGGTCTGGGCGGCAGGCTCGCCGTCCGCCGACACACCGGTGGGCACCGTGCCGTCGAGTGCGGAGGCGGAGTAGGACAGCTTGGTCGGCCGCTCCGGCTCCTCGAGCCCGAGCAGGTCCGGCGCCGCAGCGGGAGCGGCAGTCGCGGCCGCCGCCGCCGCAGGAGGGCTCGCCGGGGCCGATGGTGCCGCGCCAGGCGCCGCTGCCGCCGTCGTCTGGGGCCGCGCCGCGGCAGGCGCATTGGCCGCCGTCGCCGCCGCGGACGTCACCGAGATCTGCGGCCCGGTGGCCTCGACCGGTGCCTCCTGGCGCTTGATCTCCAGGTTGAACAGGTACCGGACCGACTCCTCCTTGATGGCCTCGTTCATGGCCTGGAAGAGCTGGTAGCCCTCGTTGCGGTACTCGACCAGCGGGTCACGCTGGGCCATGGCGCGCAGGCCGATGCCCTCCTTGAGGTAGTCCATCTCGTAGAGGTGCTCGCGCCACTTGCGGTCGAGCACGGAGAGCACCACCCGCCGCTCGAGCTGGCGCATGACCTCCGCGCCGAGCTCCTCCTCGCGGGCGGCGTAGGCGAGGTGGATGTCGGAGGTCAGCTCCTCGACGAGCATCTCGGAGGTGACGCGGGTGGCGTTGCCGGCCTCCTCGACGACGTCCTCGGGGGTGATCGTCACCGGGTAGGTGGTCTTCATCTCCGTCCACAGCGCCTCGAGGTCCCAGTTCTCCGGGGTGGGCTCGACGGTGTACTCGGCGACGAGGCCGGTGACGACGTCGTCGAGGAACGTCTGGATCTGCTGCTCGAGGTCCTCGCCCTCGAGCACGCGCAGCCGCTCCTCGTAGACCACCTCACGCTGGCGGGACAGGACGTCGTCGTACTTGAGGACGTTCTTGCGGATCTCGAAGTTACGGGCCTCGATCTGGGCCTGGGCGCTGGCGATGCCGCGGGAGACGAACTTGTGCTCGAGCGGCATGTCGTCGGGGAAGGACGCGCTGTCCATGACCCGCATGGCCAGGCCCGAGTTGAACAGGCGCATGAGGTCGTCCTCGAGGGACAGGTAGAACCGGGACTCCCCCGGGTCGCCCTGACGGCCCGACCGGCCGCGCAGCTGGTTGTCGATGCGGCGGGACTCGTGCCGCTCGGTGCCGAGCACGTACAGCCCGCCCAGCGCCACGACCTCGTCGTGCTCGGCGGCGACCGCGGCCTTGGCGGCGTCGAGCGCGGCGGGCCAGGCGGCCTCGTACTCCTCCGGCGTCTCGGTGGGGTCCAGCCCCTTCTGCTTCAGGGCGGCGACGGCGATGAACTCGGCGTTGCCACCGAGCATGATGTCGGTACCGCGGCCGGCCATGTTGGTGGCCACGGTCACGGCGCCCTTGCGGCCGGCCATGGCGACGACGGCGGCCTCGCGCTCGTGCTGCTTGGCGTTGAGCACCTCGTGGCGGATGCCCTTCTTCTTGAGCATCGCCGAGATCGTCTCGGACTTCTCCACGCTGGTGGTACCGACCAGGACGGGCTGGCCCCGGCCGTGCCGCTCGGCGATGTCGTCGACGATCGCGGTGTACTTCTGCTGCACGCCCTTGTAGATGAGGTCCGACTGGTCCTCGCGCTGCATCGGCTTGTTCGTGGGGATGGGCACCACGCCGATCTTGTACGTGCTGGAGAACTCGGCCGCCTCGGTCTCGGCGGTGCCGGTCATGCCCGAGAGCTTGGCGTACTGGCGGAAGTAGTTCTGCAGGGTGATCGTGGCGAGGGTCTGGTTCTCGGCCTTGATGTCCACGCCCTCCTTGGCCTCGATCGCCTGGTGCATGCCCTCGTTGTAGCGGCGCCCGGCCAGCACACGGCCGGTGTGCTCGTCGACGATGAGGACCTCGCCGCTCTTGACGATGTAGTCCTTGTCCTTCTTGAACAGCTCCTTGGCCTTGATGGCGTTGTTGAGGAAGCCGATCAGCGGGGTGTTCAGGGACTCGTAGAGGTTCTCGATGCCGAGGTAGTCCTCGACCTTCTCGATGCCGGGCTCCAGCACGCCCACGTTGCGCTTCTTCTCGTCGACCTCGTAGTCGGCGTCGCGCTCCAGGCGGGTGGTCAGCCGCGCGAACTCGGCGTACCACTTGTTGACGTCGCCGGTGGCGGGGCCGGAGATGATCAGCGGGGTGCGGGCCTCGTCGATGAGGATCGAGTCGACCTCGTCGACGATGGCGAAGTTGTGCCCGCGCTGCACCAGCTCGCTGAGCGACCAGGCCATGTTGTCGCGCAGGTAGTCGAAGCCGAACTCGTTGTTCGTGCCGTAGGTGATGTCGGCGGCGTACTGCTCGCGGCGCTGCTCGGGGTTCTGACCGGACAGGATGGTGCCGGTGCTCATGCCGAGGAAGCGGTGCACGCGGCCCATGAGCTCGCTCTGGTAGCCGGCGAGGTAGTCGTTGACGGTGACGACGTGCACGCCCTTGCCGGTCAGCGCGTTGAGGTAGCTGGGCAGGGTGGCGACGAGGGTCTTGCCCTCACCGGTCTTCATCTCGGCGATGTTGCCCAGGTGCAGCGCGGCGCCGCCCATGATCTGCACGCGGTAGTGGCGCTGGCCGAGGGTGCGGGTGGCGGCCTCGCGCACGTTCGCGAACGCCTCGGGGAGCAGGTCGTCCAGGCTCTCGCCGTCGGCGTGCCGCTGCTTGAACTTGTCTGTCTCCTCGCGCAGCTCGGCGTCGGACATGGACGAGAACTCGGCCTCGAGCGCGTCAACCTGGTCCGCCATCGCGGTGAGCCGCTTGAGGACGCGGCCCTCGCCGGCTCGCAGGATTCTGTCGAGGATCTTGGGCACGCGCCGGCTCCTGGTCTGTCGTCTCCGCCAGGACTTCTCCCCCGGCGCGGTGGCCCGGCCGGGCACACCCGTCCCCATGGTAGGCGCAGCGGCGCACCGCCCGCGCCCATGGTTCGCCGACGGCGAGCAGGTGGGCGCGAGGAGTGCGTCACTCGTGCCCGACGGCGGAGCTCACCTCAGGGTGAGCGCAGCGGTCAGGTCATCCGGCAAGTCCCCGCCGGCGTCGTCGTCCACCACCATCTCTCCCAGCCCGAGCCAGCGGGCCATCTCGGCCAGCTCGGCGGCGAGCCCGGTCGCCACCTCGCCCCTTCCCGGCCACGTCCCCGCACCGGTCCGCACGAGGCCGGGCACGCCGTCGGGCTCCTCGCTGTGCACGGCCCGCACGCGGAGCAGCCCGGCCTGCCGGTCGGCCTTGACGTCGACCCGGGCCACCAGGTGCTCGCCGAGCAGGAACGGCAGCGGGTAGTAGCCGTGGGTGCGCTGCGCGGCGGGGGTGTAGATCCCGATCCGGTAGTGCATGCCCCACAGGGCCTGCAGCCGCCGTCGTTCGAAGACCAGCGGGTCGAAGGGTGCGAGGAGCGCGCGGGCCGGAACCCGCCTGGGCAGGCGAGCGTCGGCGGCGAGGTAGGCGTCCTTCCAGCCCCGCACGTGCACCGGTTCGAGGGTGCCGTCCTCGACCAGGTCGGCGACGGCGGCGGCCGTCGTGGCGGTGGGCAGCCGGAAGTAGTCGGCGAGGCAGCGGAGGGTGGCGACGCCGTGGGCGCGGGCGCTGATGGTGACCAGCTGGCGCACGGCCTCGTCAGGGTCGGGCACCGGCGTCGCGAGCACCGCGGGCGGCAGCACCCGGGCGGTGAGGTCGTAGGCGCGCTCGAACTGCGGGGTGCGGCCGGCGGCGGCGATCTCGCCGATGTTGAAGAGGTGCTCGAGGGCGTGCTTGGCCGGTGTCCAGTTCCAGCCCCAGTGCTCCTTCTCGCCGCGGGCGTGGCCCAGCGCCGCATGGACCTCGGTGGCGGTGACCGGACCGGACGAGGCGACGAACTCCCGCACCGCCTCGAGGACAACGGGGGTGTGGTCGCGCTCGCGGCCCCAATGGTCACGCTGGCGGTAGCCCTCCATCCGCCAGCGCAACAGCTGGAAGGTGGCCGGCGGGATGTAGGACGCCTCGTGCGCCCAGAACTCCACCAGGCGGCGCGGGGAGCGGCCGCTCGCCCGGTCCACCAGGGCCGGGTCGTACGGACCCAGCCGCGAGAACAGCGGCAGCAGGTGCGCGCGGGCGACGACATTCACCGAGTCGATCTGGAGCAGGGCGATGCGGTCGACCACCCGCTGCAGGTGCGAGATCGTGACGGGGCCGGCGGGCCGCGGCCGGTCCAGGCCCTGCGCGGCGACGGCGATGCGGCGGGCCTGACCGGGCGTGAGGGTGCGCGGGGCCCTCCTGGCGCGGGGCACCCGCCGCAGCGGGGTGGTGACGCTCATCTGCCCATCGTGCCCGAGCCTCACCGTCGTCCGTCACCTCGATGGTCCGGCGACCCGTCACCTCGATGGGTCCGGCGACCCGGCACGGCACGCCCGTCGCCCTCCGGTCGTACCTTCGCGGCTATCGATCTACGCTGACCGCAAACCGACACCCGTTGACGACTCTACGACGAGGCGGTGGTGGTGACGATGACGACGTTGTCACGCAGGGACTTTCTCGCGCTCAGCGCGGTGACCGGGGCAGGAGCCCTGCTCGCCGCGTGCGGCAGCTCGGTCCCGCTGGCGGCTACCGGGCCGCCTGTCGAGGGCGACTACGACGGGCCCCCCGTCACGCTGGAGTACTGGAACGGGTTCACCGGCGGCGACGGACCGGCGATGCGTCAGCTCGTGACGGACTTCAACAACAGCCAGGACCGCATCACCGTCCGGATGAACGTGGTCCAGTGGGCGCAGTACTACCAGCGGGTGGTCGCGGCGGTGCACGCCGGTCAGGGCCCGGACGTGGGGGCCATGCACGTGGAGCAGCTGGCCACGCAGGCGGTCCGGCGGTCCATCACCCCGATCGACGAGGTCATCACCGAGCTCGGGCTCTCCGCGGAGGAGTACCCCGCGGACGTGTGGGAGGCCGGCGTCTACGACGGCAAGCGCTACGGCATCCCGCTGGACGTGCACTCCCTCGGCTCCTACGCCAACACGGCACTGCTGAAGCAGGCCGGGCTGTCCGGGGAACCGGGCGCCGGCGCCGACCTGGAGAGAGCGCTGACCACGCTGGTCGGTGCCGGCGTCGAGACGCCCTTCTGGATGCCGAACCGGTGGCCGGCGCACCTGATCTTCCTGTCGCTGCTGTGGCAGTTCGGCGGCGAGCCCTACGCCGAGGACGGCTCGGCGGCCACGTTCGACAGCGACGCCGGCGTGCAGGCCCTGACCTGGATGCGCAGCCAGATCGACAACAAGTTCAGCCCGCCGAACGTGGCCCAGGACTCCCAGTACACCGCATTCAAGAACGGTGAGGGCGCCTTCACCTGGGACGGCATATGGCAGATCAACGACCTCGGCTCCACCGCCCCGGATCTGGCCTGGTCGCTAGCACCGGTGCCAACGATCGGCACCGAGCCTGCCGTCTGGGCCAACTCCCACCAGCTCGTCATGTTCCGCAGCAGGCAGCCCGACGACGACCGGTTGGTGGCCTCGAAGACATTCATCCGCTTCCTCATCGAGAACTCCGCGAGCTGGGCGGCCGCCGGCATGATCCCCGCCCGCTCCCAGGCCCGGGAGAGCAAGGACTTTCTTGCCAGCCCGCAGGCCGCCGTCGCCGAGGCCATCCCGAGCATGCGGTTCCTGCCGCCCATCCCGGCGCTCGGCGAGGTCCAGGCCCAGACGCTGGAGACCGCCGTCTCCAACGCCATCCTCGGCGTCAACGAGCCGCAGGCCGCCCTCGCCGCCGCCGCGGAGCAGGCCAGTGCACTCATGCAAGGAAACCTGCGCAAGTTCGCGAGGGGGGAAGCACTATGAGCGAGGCAGTTCTGCGCACCGCGGCGACGAGCAACGCCGTCGACCGCGCCGACCTTCAGGCTCGACCACGCACGGCCACCGGCGCGAAGGACAACCGCGACGGCTGGATCTTCATGGCGCCCTATCTGGTGCTGTTCACCGCCTTCGTCATCGTCCCCACGGTGCTCGGCATCTGGATCAGCCTGCACGAGTACGACTACACCCTCCCGGAGAAGCCGTGGGTGGGGCTGGACAACTACGTCGGGCTGCTGGGCGGCGACTCCCCGTTCTACGCCCCGTTCTGGCAGGGCATCCGCGCCACCGCGATCTTCACCGCGGGCGCCGTACCGTTGCTGCTGGTGCTGCCGCTCCTGGTGGCGCTCGCAATGAACCTGAAGTTCAAGGGCCGCAACTTTTTCCGGGCCATGTATTTCGCACCGTTCGTCCTCGGCGTGGCCGTGGTGGCCGTGCTCTGGCGGTACCTGCTCGACACGAACATCGGCCTGGTCAACCACTACCTCGGCGTGATCGGGCTCTCCGAGAGCGTCCCGTGGCTGACCCAGCTGCCCTGGGCGTGGATCTCCCTCATCGGCGTGACGGTCTGGTGGACGCTCGGGTTCAACACGGTGATCTACCTCGCCGCCCTGCAGGACATCTCGCCGGAGCTCTACGAGGCCGCGAAGATGGACGGCGCCAACGCCTGGCAGCGGTTCTGGAGCATCACGCTCCCGGGGCTTCGGCCCGTGCTGCTGTTCGTCACCAGCGTCACGATCATCGCCTCGGTGAACATGTTCGGGCAGTCCTACCTCATGACAATCGGCGGTCCTGGCCAGGAGACCCGCACTGCCATCTACCAGATCGCCGAGACCGGGCTGACGAGCTTCAACTCCGGCGTCGCCTCAGCGATGTCGATGATCTTCACCGTCTTCCTGGCGATCGTGAGCATCGCGGTCTTCTTCCTCTTCCGTGAGCGTGACCCGAAGGGAGGTGGGCGCTGATGAGCACGGCGACCGCACCGCGTACCTCGCAGGCGTCCGCACCCGAGCCCACCAGTCGGCGGCGGCGCGGCGGCGGGCGCAGGGGGCTGCTCTACGCCCTCCTGGTGATCCTCACGCTGATCTTCGTCTCCCCGCTGCTCTACATGTTGTCGACGTCCTTCAAGACGACGGCGGACGCCGCGGCACCGAACCCGCAGTGGATCCCGCAGGAGCCCACGCTGCAGGCGTACGACTCCATTCTCACCACCAGCGGGACACCGGTCGTGCGCTGGCTGATCAACAGCCTCCTCGCCGCGTCCTTCCAGACCCTCCTGATCCTGATCACCGCCTCCATGGCCGCCTACGCCCTCGCGCGCATCGACTTCCGCGGCAAGAAGATCGTGTTCGGCGTCATCATCGGCACCCTGTTCGTGCCGCCCGTGATCCTGCTCATCCCCAACTACCTCGTGGTGGGCCGGCTGGGCTGGCTGGACACCTTGCTCGCCGTCATCCTCCCCGGCGCGGCGGGGGCCTTCGGGGTCTTCTTCCTGCGTCAGTTCTTCCTCAGCCTGCCCATCGAGCTGGAGGAGGCCGCCCGGATCGACGGCGCCACGCGGTGGCGCACGTTCCGCCAGATCATCCTGCCGCTGTCACGGCCGGCGCTGGTGACCCTGGCGCTGCTGTCGTTCCTGACGAACTGGAACGACTTCCTGTGGCCGGTGTACGTGCTGTTCTCCCCGGAGAACCAGACGCTGCCCGCGGGGCTGTCCACCCTCCAGAACGCCAACGCCGTGCGCTACGACCTCCTCATGGCGGGCGCCGTCATCGCGAGCGTCCCCGTCCTCGCGATGTACTTCTTCGCCCAGCGCTACATCGTGGAGGGCGTGGGGCGGGCAGGCCTGAAGGGATGACCGCGGCTACCTACACCAACCCGGTCTTCGGCGGCTACTTCGCCGACCCCTTCGTCCTGGCGGCGCAGGGCCGCTACTACGCGTTCGGCACCGGCGCGGGCACCACGGCGCAGTCGCTGCTGGGGCTGGTGTCCGACGACCTGGTGGCGTGGACGGACCTCGGCACCGTGCTCACGCCCGGCGACCTCGACGGCGCCACCCACCTGTGGGCCCCGGAGGTCGCGCGCGTGGGCGAGGAGTACGTCATGTACTACTCGGCCGGCGTGGGCGACAAGGCCCACCGCCTCCGCGTCGCCACGGCCGCGCATCCGGGGGGTCCCTACCGGGACCTCGGCGTGAACCTGGCACCGCAGGAGCCGTTCGCGATCGACCCGCACCCGTTCCAGGACCCCGACGGCTCCTGGTACCTGTACTACGCGGTCGACCGGCTGAAGTCGGACCGGGTGGGCACGGCGGTGGTGGTGGACCGGCTGGTCGCGCCCGACCGGCTCGCCGGGGATCCTCAGCCGGTGATCGTGCCGTCGGCGGACTGGCAGCTCTTTCTGGCGGGCCGCGCCATGTACGACGCGGTGTACGACTGGCACACCTGCGAGGGCCCGTTCGTGTTGTACCGCCAGGGCCGGTACTGGTGCCTGTACTCGGGCGGCAACTGGCAGCAGCCCTCCTACGGCGTCTCGGTCGCCTCCGCGTCGCACCCGCTGGGCCCCTGGGCGGAGGCGCCGTCCGAGGGGCCGCTGGTGGTGCGCACCAGGCCGGGCGTGGTGCACGGGCCGGGCCACGCCAGCGTGGTCACCGATGACGTCGGCACGGACTGGCTCGTCTATCACGCCTGGGACCCGGCGGGCACCGCGAGACGGATGTGCCTGGACCGGCTGGAGTGGACGGATCGGGGACCCGTCTGCGGGGGGCCGACGACGGACCCGCAGCCCGCCCCGACGGTCCGGTCCGCACGGTGACTATTCGACCGCCGGGCGCTGACTTCTCGGCCGCCCGCGCTCCGGTTCGGGGGCAATCGCCGTCACCGCGCCGCGACGACGTCGCCCGTGAGGTCGGGCAACCGGGCCACGAGCGCGAGCGCGTCGACGGGGGCACGGACCTTGACGTCGTTGTCGAAGTAGACGTAGACGTCCCGCCCCGCCCCGTGCCAGGCACGGATCTTCTCGGCCCACACGTCCAGGGAGGCGGCGGTGTACCCGCTGACGTAGAGCTCCTTGTCCCCGTGCAGCCGCACGTAGACGTAGTCGGCGGTGACGTCCTCGAGCAGCGGCCACCGGCCGGCGGTGTCCGCCACCACGGTGGCGATACCGTGCTCGCGCAGCACGGTCGCGAACGCCGGGTCGCGGAAGGTGGCGTGGCGCACCTCCATCGCGTGGCGCAGCGGCCGGTCGACGGCGGTGGTGACGACGGCGTTCTCCTCCCGCACGCGATTGTCGTGCCGGGCGGCGAGCTCGGCCGCGGCCGCGGTGGTGCGCGGGAGCCGGGTGAGGAAGGCGTCGAGCCGCGCGGCGTCGAACGGCAGCTGGGGCGGCAGCTGCCAGAGGATCGGTCCGAGCTTGTCCTCCAGGGTCAGGAGGCCGGAGGCGAAGAAGTTCGCGAGCGGGGCGTCGACGTCGACGAGCTTCTTCATGTGAGTGATGAAGCGCCCACCCTTGACGGCGAACACGAAGCCCGGCGGGGTCTGGTCGTACCAGGCGCGGAAGCTCGCGGGCCGCTGCAGGGAGTAGAAGGAGCCGTTGATCTCCACCGTGGCGAGGTGGGAGGCGACGTAGGCCAGCTCGCGGCGCTGCGGCAGCCCGCGCGGGTAGAACATCCCGCGCCACGGGGCATAGCGCCAGCCGGAGATGCCGACTCGTACAACCATGGCGACGACTGTAGGCAGCCCGCGCGCGTGCGGCACGGTGAGCGGACGCAGCGAGGCCCGCCGTCGGTGGTCGACGGCGGGCCCCGGGTGCGGGTCGGTCAGCGGGCGGCGCCGGCTTCGGCCAGGCGCGCGCTGGTCACGTGGTTGGTGGACTCAGCCTGCCCGGCGACAACGGTGTTGAGGCGGATCACGCCATAGGTCCAGCCGTGGCGGTGGTATACCACGCAGGGTTGACCGGTCTCGTCGTCGATGAAGAGGTAGAACGGGTGCCCGACGAGCTCCATCTCGTACAGGGCCTGGTCTACCGTCATGGGGGTCGCCTCGTGCAGCTTCTGGCGCACGATCACCGGGGAGTCACCGAGCTGGGCCTCGACGCTCTGGCCCAGCTCGGTCGGCGGAACGGGGCGCTCGGGTGCCTCGTCGGGGGCCTGCTCGGGGACGGCCACGAGTGCCTCGGCCGGTGCGGGTGGGGAGTAGCGGTGGTGGTCCTTGCGCCGGTCTCGTGAGCGGCGCAGCCGTTCCAGCAGCTTTCCTGCTGCCACGTCAAGGGCTCCGTAACGGTCGGAGGCCTTCGCTTCTGCTCGGATCACCGGCCCCTTGTCACGCACGGTGATCTCGATCCGTTCCGCCTGGTCGGCCTGTCGCGGGTTCTTCTCGTGCGTGAGCTCGACCTCGACCCGCTGAGCACGTGGGGCTAGCTGCTCAATCTTGGCCAGCTTCTCCTGCACGTGCGTCCGAAAGCGGTCGGCGATCTCGGTGTTGCGACCCTTGACGACGATCTCCATGGTGACCTCCAGCGGTCCTTAGGATGTGGGGGCTCTGCGGCCCCGGACTGATGCGAGCTCGCCGGCTTCAGAGGCGAGCGTTGGGGTGGGGACCACCTCCCTCGGGAACTCGTCCGCTTCCGGTGGGCACGGTGATCGCGCCTCTGCGACGGGTGGGACGGTGCTCCATGCACCAACGCTAGTCGCTCTGCGAACCAGGTTCATCTCCTTGGTCCCATCTGCGCGTTTACCGGCGGCCTTAGGATGGGAGACGGTGCCGGTTTCGCTCGGTGCGGGCGCCCTTCTACGGGAGCGTCGGCCCGGGCCCGTAGCCCTTCATGACAGCGTTCGGCCGGGCAGGTTCGCCACGTGACTTCGCCACGTGACCCGGCGCGGGCGTCGAAGCGAGGACGAGGGCCGCAGCCACGAGACCTCCGGCCTCCTCGATCGCGCCGCGGGAGGCGGCGAGCGTGGCCCCGGTGGTCAGCACGTCGTCCACCAGCACGACCACGGCGCCCTCTAGCGCCGTCAGGCACGCGATGTTCCCGGCGCGGTTGGCGGCGCGTCCCCGCGCGCCGAGTCCGGCCTGGTGGGCGCCGCCGCGTCGACGACGTAGTGCGTCGACCACGACCACCCGGCCCACCGGTGGCCTCTCTTCCTCACGGAACCCCGTGGCCAGGCCGTGCCCGACGGCGTCGGCGAGCGCGGCGACCACCAGGCGGCGCATGAGCCGCCGGCGCCACCCCGACGGGGCGGGGACGACGAGCACGTCGGGCGCGCGGATCTGCGGGGTGGACGGTGCCGCCGCGTCCGTCGTGCCGAAGGCGTCCTCCGTCGTGCCGAAGGCGTCCTTCGTGGTCGCCGCGTCCGCCGTGCCGAACACGTCGGCCGTGCCGAACGCGTGGGCGAGCGCCGCGCGCAGCTGCGGGTCGCCCGCCCAGGTCCTGGCCGCTGCGGCAGCGCCGGCAAGCACCGCCGGGGCGATGTCCTCGCGGCGGTGGTTCTTCCACGCCAGGACGATCGACCGCAGGGCGCCGCGGTACGGACCGAGCGACCAGGTGGGCAGCGGACGTCCGGACCAGTCCCCCGCCAGCATCGGCGCGTCATGCTCGCATCGCGCGGGCGGTGCGCCGAGCAGCGCCCGGCAGGCGGGGCACAGCGCGACGTCCCACCGGCCGCACCCGGCGCACGCCACCGGCACCACGAGCCCGGCGGCCTCCGTCAGCGCCGCCACGGCCCCGGCCCGTACGTCCATGCCCGCAGCGTGGCAGGTGGTGAATGCGCTGCGGGACGCCGGTGCCCGAGGCTGTGGGAATCCGGTCGCGAGCGGCGATCGGTTCGACAACTTCCCGAGAAGCCGCGCCATGACATCTGGCGGAGAAGATGACATCTGGCGGAGAAGATGACATCTCGCGGGCAGGGGTGGGGGCGGGCGGTGAGGGGGCTCTACCCGGGCAGCGCGGGGTCGAACACGTCGTCGTGGACGGCTCGCCAGGCGGCGCCGGTGCGCTCGTACAGCCGCCCGTCGCCCGTGCCGAGCAGGATCGACCGTTCCCCGCGCCCGGCAGCGATGGACACCGCCCCCTCGACCACCGGCAGCCGGGACGTGGGCCCGCCAAGCGGGAGCAGGTGCACCGTGGGCTCGGAGTCACCGCCGGAGTCGCCCAGCACGGCGACGGTGTTCTCGTCGACCCACGCCAGGTCGGCCGCGGCCGTGACGCGGTCACCGATCCGGACGGGCTCGGCGAGCGCGCGGGGCGTGCCGTCGACGTCGCGCACGACGGCGGCGGCGTCGATCACGGTCGACCCGGCGGCCTGCCAGACGACCACGGCGCGGGCCCCCTCGCGCGAGATCCGCAGCGAGACAACCGTGCCGCCGTCGAGCCAGGGGGCGGCGACGCCCACGCGGGTGCGGTCCGGCCGGACGGCCACGAGCGTGCCGTCGTTGGCGGCCGGGGTGGTCCAGACCCAACCGCGCAGGTCCACCGACGGGGGGACCAGCCCGGCGCCGGTTACCAGCTCGACCGGCGCGTCGGCCCCGGCGGCCGCCATGAGCCGGTCGGCGCCGTCGAGGAAGACGGTGGTGGGGTTCTGCTGCTCGTACCCCACGGCGGGGTGGCGGGGGTCTAGCCCAGCGAGCTGGTCGGCACCCGGGCGCGGGACGACCTCGCCGCCGTCGACCTCGGCGAGGGCGCCGTCGGCGACCACCACCGGGTTGCGCGAGGAGTATGGGTAGGCGGGCAGCTCGGGGACGTCGTCGGTGATCTCGTAGGGCGCACCGGCGGCGGTCAGCTGCACCTCCTGGACGCCCGGCACCTCGCGCAGCGTGCGGGTGAGCTGAGCGGCGAACAGCGCCCGTTCCTCGGACTCGGCGGCCAGGGACTCGGCGGAGAGGTTCACCTGCGCGATGCCGTCGGTCACCGCGACGGACTCGACGGTCATCCGGGTGCCGGTGGGCGCCACGTTCACCACGCCGGGCGAGAGCCACGGGGAGGGACCCTGCAGCAGGCCCCGCACGAGCGCCGTCGCGAGGTTCTCCCGCGGGAACCAGCGCACCTCGGGCACGAACGCCTGCCGGTCAGGGGTGACGAAGTACAGGGCGCTCTGGACGTACACCGAGGAGAAGATCGCGAACGGGACCAGCACGCCGTCGTCGAGCTCGATGATGCGCCACTCCCCGTCGGCGTCGCGGACGAGGGTGAACTCGGTCTCGATGGCGGCCTGCGGCCCGGACTCGGTGAAACGCCCGTCGGAGTCCACCGTGGCCTGCGAGGCCACGGACAGGCGGACAGCACCGTCGGGCGTGCGGGTGTACTGCGGTTGGGCGTCGGCGAAGATCCGCACCTGGGCGAGCGGCTGCCAGGTCTGCTCGGCGGTGCCGGCGAGGAACTGCCGGGCGACGAGGAAGTCGTCGGAGTAGCCGGCGGCGGACGCCGCCAGGAAGCCGTCGACGATCTCCTGCGGGCTGGCGCCGACCTCGGGGCCCCGGGCGAACAGGCCGATGCCCTGCGCGGCGGGCAGGTCGGGGTCTGAGGCGGTGACCGGTCCGGAGCGGGGCAGGCTCGCGCACCCGGCGAGCACCACGAGGGCGGCGACGACGACGGCGAGCACGGCTGCCGGGCGACGGCGCGGGTCCGGGCGACGGCGCGGGTCCGGGCGACGGCGCGGGCTGGGGCGGCCGGCGAGGCGCAAGCGCGGGCCTGGGAGGGCGGCGTGGTGGGAGTCCGCGGCGGCGGTCACGGCGCCTCCTCCACGAGGGCGCCCACGTTCGCGGGGCCCTCCTCCCCGTCGACCTCGATCGTCGTGGTCTCCGGCACGTCGTTGGGCCGCAGCGGCACAGGCCGCTTGCCCATCGCCGAGCCGGCGCGACGGGGCAGGGTGAGCACGAAGGACGAGCCGATCCCGGGGCGGCCGGCCGCCTCGAGGGTGCCGCCGTGCAGGCGGGTGTCCTCCCGCGAGATGGACAGGCCCAGCCCGGTGCCCCCGGTGGTCCGGGCCCGCGCGGGGTCCGCTCGCCAGAACCGGTCGAAGACGTGCGTCGCTTCCTCGTCCGACATGCCCACACCGTGGTCGAGCACCCGCACACCGACGGCGGTGGGGGTGCGCCCGACCGTGATGTCGATGGGGCGGCCCTCGCCGTGCTCGATGGCGTTGTTCACCAGGTTGCGCACGACTCGCTCGATGCGGCGGGGGTCGATGTCGGCGGTGCAGGGTTCCTCGGGCGCGGTGACACGGACCTCCGAGCCCTTGCGTTCGGCGAGGATGGCAGACATCTCCACCACCCGGGCGACGATGTCGCGCACGTCGCGGTCCTCGACGTCGAGGACCGCGGCGCCGGCGTCGAACCGCGAGATCTCGAGCAGGTCCGCGAGCATGGACTCGAAGCGGTCCAGCTGGGTCTGCATCAGCTCGGCGGAGCGGCGGACCACCGGATCGAAGGAGTCCTTGTTGTCGTGAATGACCTCGCTGGCCATGCGGATGGTGGTCAGCGGGGTGCGCAGCTCGTGGGAGACGTCGGAGACGAAGCGCTGCTGGAGCCGGGAGAGCTCCTCCATCTGCTCGATCTGGCGCTGCAGGGACCCCGCCATCTCGTTGAAGGACTCCCCGAGCAGGGCCAGCTCGTCGCGGCCGCGCACGTCCATGCGCTCGTCGAGCATGCCGTCGGCGATGCGCTCGGCGGTGTGGGCGGCATCGGTCACCGGGCGCAGCACCCAACGGGTGATCACCCACGTCAGCGCGGCGAGCAACGCGACCAGGGCGACGGCGCCCACCGAGAGGATCCGCAGGACGAGGAAGATCGTCTGCTCCTCGGGGTCGAGCGTGTAGACCATGTACAGCTCGTACGCCCCGGCCGCGGGCAGGGTCACCGGTGACCCGACCACGATGCCCGGCCCCTCGCCGTCGGCCGTGGGCACGCTGACGGCCTGCCAGTGCTGCCCGCCGGCCCCCTGAACGGCCTGGCGCATCTCGGGGCTGACGAGGTTGCGCACGGCGCCGTTGGTGGCCGGCTCGATGATGCTCACCGAGGAGATCGCCTGGGGCGAGCGCATGAGCACGGCGCCGACCGCGCCGGAGCTGGCCGACTGCAGGGACCTGATCCACTGGACGGCGACGGACTGGACCTGCTGGCTGGTGACCGCGGTGGCGGAGTCGAAGTCCTTCTGGGCGTCGGCGGTGCGCAGGGCCGCGTCGGCGAGCATCTGCTCGACCCGCTGGTTGTACAGGCCGTCGCGGATCTGCGAGGCCAGGACGCCGCCGAGCAGCCCGAGCGCGACGAAGCCGCCGACGATCGTGGCGGTGACCACCCGCAGGCTCAGCGAGGTCCGCCAGCGCCGGGCGATGCGCAGCAGCTTGCGGCGCAGGCGGATGCGCAGGCTGCGCCGGCGGCGGGGCCGGTAGGTGGTGGCCGGGCCGGCGGGGTGCGGGATGGCGCCGAGGTCGTGCTGCGGGGCACCCGGGACGGCGGGTATGTCGGGGTCGAGCATCTCGGCGGCGAGCGCCGGGGGGATGGTGTGCTCCAGGCCGAGGCCGAGGAGGTGGTCGCCGTCGGGTGCCACGGGGTCGCCGGGGCCGGGACGGTCCTTCTCGGTCCGTCCCGGCTCGGCGGGGAGCAGCGGCCCCGCGGCCGGCTGGGTCACGCCTGCAGGGCCCCCGCCCGGTAGCCGACCCCGCGCACGGTCACGACGACCTCGGGGTGCTCCGGGTCCTTCTCGACCTTGGCGCGCAAGCGCTGCACGTGGACGTTGACCAGGCGGGTGTCCGCCGCGTGGCGGTAGCCCCAGACCTGCTCGAGCAGCACCTCACGGCTGAACACCTGCCACGGCTTGCGGGCCAGGGCGACGATGAGGTCGAACTCCAGCGGGGTCAAGGAGATGGACTCCTCCCCGCGCTTGACCTCGTGGCCGGCGACGTCGATCTCCAGGTCGCCGATGCGCAGCTTCTCCGGCTCGGGCACGTCCTGGCGGCGCAGCCGCGCGCGCACACGGGCGACGAGCTCCTTGGGCTTGAACGGCTTGGCGATGTAGTCGTCCGCGCCTGCCTCCAGCCCCGCGACGACGTCGAGCGTGTCGGACTTGGCGGTGAGCATGACGATCGGGACGTCGGACTCCGCGCGGATCGTCCGGCACACCTGGATTGCCGTCCATGCCCGGGAGCATGAGGTCGAGCAGGATCAGGTCGGGGTTCTCGGCGCGAAAGACGTCGGGCGCCAGGGCGGCCGTCGGCGCAGAAGATCGGGCTCGAAGCCCTCGGCCTCGAGCACGATGCCGATCATCTCGGCGAGCGCAACGTCGTCGTCGACCACTAGGAGACGAGAATTCATGCCCTTATGCTCCCAGATCTGCGGACATGGCCGTGCACGACGCCGCTCCCGGCGTCGTGTAGCCGGCCTCGCACCGGCCTGGGGTGGGGTTCCTGACCTGGTAGGACACCGGTCCCGTCCCGCGGGGCTTGCCCGCGACGTGAGGTGCGGCATGGGACGATTGGCCCGACTGCACGATCTGGACGCGGGACTGCCCCGCGGAGGAGGCGCCGAGATGTCGACAAACGAGCCCGTTCCGGGCGAGCCGGGCCGCGAGGCCGGTCCCGAGCGCGACGGCGGCACGCCCTGGGTGGGTCAGGGTCCCGGGTCCGCCCCGTCCGGGCAGCAGCCGCAGTACGGGCAGTACGGGCAGCCCGCCCCGCAGTTCGGCCAACAGCCACCGGCCGGTCAGCAGTACGGCCAGTACGGGCAGCAGCAGCCCACCGGCCCTCAGCCTCCCATGGGCCAGTACGGCCAGCCGGCCCCCCGGTACGGCCAGTACGGCGCCGGCATGCCGTACGCGCCCGTGCCCCAGGGGTACGGGCGCCGCACAGCCGGGCATCGTCCCGCTACGACCCATCAACGTCGGGGAGATCCTCGACGGTGCGTTCCGCTCGATCCGCGCCAACCCGAAGGTGATGTTCGGGCTGTCGCTGCTGGTCATGGGCGTGCTCGCGGTCATCGAGGCCGTCGTGCTGGCCATCTTCCTCGACGAGGCCATGCCGTTGCTGGACCCCACCGCCTCCCCGGAGGCGCTGGCAACCGTCGGCGTCGGCAGCATGCTCGGCTATCTCACGGCGACGCTGGCCATCTCCTTCGCGTCCGTGGTGCTCACCGGGCTGCTCATCATCTCGGTGAGCCAGTCGGTGCTCGGCCGTGTCATCTCAGTGCAGGACCTGTGGACCCAGGCGAAGAGCCAGGTCTGGCGGCTCATCGGGCTCACCCTGCTGCTCGGGCTGATCAGCATCGCCGTAGCAGCGGTCCTCACGCTGGTGCTCGCCCTGCTCATCGGCGGCGCGATCGCCAGCGGGAACGACGGCTCCGCCGGCGTCATGGTCGTCCTGGCCCTGCTGCTCATGCTCGCCACGGCGGTGCTCGCGGTCTTCCTCTCCGTGCGCCTCGGCCTCGCCGCCCCGGCTCTCATGCTCGAGAAGACCGGGGTGCTCACGTCGATCAAGCGTTCCTGGTCGCTGACCTCGCGGAACTTCTGGCGGATCTTCGGGGTGCTGGCCCTGGCCGTGATCATCGTGGCGGTGCTCTCCTCCATCCTGATGATCCCCGTCGCGATCATCACCGCCCTCATGCCCACCTCGGCCGTGTCGGGCGCCGCGCTGCTGGTCAGCACGGTGCTGTCCGTCCTGATCTCCGCCCTGACCACACCTTTCCTCTCGGCCGTGCTCGCGCTCGTCTACATCGACGTGCGCATGCGAAAGGAGGGCCTGGACGTCGAGCTGGCACGGGCCGCGGAGGCCGCCTGAGGTGCCAGTCGCAGTCCCTGTCCTGCTCGGTGTGCCGGTCGACCCCGACGCCGCCGAGGCGCGCCGGCTCGCTGAGGAGGAGCTCGCCAAGGCGATCTACGACCACTCCCCCAGCCTCATCGACCGGCTCCTCACCTGGCTCCAGCAGCTGTACGAGGCGCTCACCCGGCTGGGTGGGCAGACCCCCTCCGGCGTCGTCCCGCTGCTCCTCGTCCTCGCCTTCGCGGCCGTCGTGGCCCTCGGCCTGCTCCTCGGTGGTCGTGCCCGACGGCGCCGCCTAGCCCGGACCGCCGGCGCCTCGGCCGGGCTGTTCGAGGACGCCCGCACCAGCGCCGACCTCACCCGCGAGGCTGACGCCGCCGCCCGGCGCGGGGACTACTCCCTGGCCGTGCTCGAGCGCTTCCGCGCGACCATCCGGAGTCTCGACGAGCGCGCCCTGCTGGGACGACCGTCCCGGGCTGACCGCCCACGAGGCCACCGTCCTCGCGACCGCGGCGCTGCCCGGCCTCTCGGCCGAGCTGGACCGGGCCGGCCGGCTGTTCGACGACGTCCGCTACGGCCACGCCGTCGCCGACGCGCGAGACGACCAGGCCATGCGCCACCTCGCCGAGCAGGTCGGCCGCACCCACACCCGCGCCGTCGCCCCGGTGGCGGTCCCGTGAGCGCCCCCGTCACCGACCCCACCGCATCGGCTCCCGCCCGCGCCGATGCCCACGGCGCCGCAGGTCCCGAGGGCCCGTGGCCCGACGGCGCAGCCCAGCCGGCCGGGGGGTCCCGGACCCGCGCGCCCACGCCGGGCCGGTTGGTGGCGCCGGCACCGGCTCGCCGTCGTCGTCGTGGTCGCGTTCCTGCTCCTCACCGTCCTGGCGTGGGCGCTGTCGGCGCGCACCTCGGCCCGCCCGCTCGCCCCGGACAACCCCGCCCCCGACGGCGCCCGGGCAGCCGCGCAGCTGCTCTCCGACCAGGGCGTGCGCGTGCAGGAGGCCACCACCCTTGCCGAGGTGGGTACCTTGGCCGGGCCTGGCAGCACCGTGCTGATCACCGACCCGTCGCTGCTCCTGGACGACCAGCGCACCGCCCTGCTCAGCACCGGCGCGGACCTGGTGGTCGTCGGCGCGACCTTCAGCAACCTGGACGCCTTCGACGGCGACGTCACGCCCGGCGGCGCCGGCTCCGCCGAGCCCGTGACCGCCCGGTGCGCCGACCCGGACGCCGCGGCCGCCGGAGAGATCTCCTTCAGCCGCGGCTCCGTCAGCGCCGACCCGGGCTCGGCCGCCGTCGTCTGCTTCCCGGTGGGTGACAACGGCGCCGGCGCCTACGCCGTGTGGGAGCGCGGCGAGCAGACCGTGCGCTACCTCGCCGACGCCCGGCTTCTGTCGAACGCCCACCTCGCCGAGGACGGCAACGCCGCCCTGACGCTCCGGGCCCTGGGGCACCACCCGGATCTGGTCTGGTACCTGCCGTCGCCGCTGGACCTGGGCACCTCCGTCGACGAGCCGGTCCCCGCCCTGCCGGTCCGGCTGCAGCTGGTGCTGGCCGCGCTGGCCGCCGCCGCCGTCCTGCTCGCGCTCGCGCACGGCCGGGCGCTGGGCCCGGTGGTCACCGAGGTGATGCCGGTGGTGGTGCGCGCGGCCGAGACCACCCGCGGGCGTGGCCGGCTCTACCGACGTTCCCGCGCCCACGGCCACGCCGCCGCGGCGTTGCGCGCCGGCACCGCGGCGCGGCTGGCGCGGGCGCTGGGGCTCGCGCACTCGGCCGGCGCCGACACCCTGCTGGACGCCCTCACCCGGGCCACGGGGCACCCCGCCGAGCTGCTGCGTGCGCTGCTCTACGGCCCGCCCCCCACCGACGACGCCGGCCTGCTGGCGCTCACCGCCGCCCTCGACACCCTGGAAAGCGAGGTTCACCGATCGTGACCCACTCCCCCTATGGCCCGCCCCCCGCGCAGCCCGGCGCCCCGACCGTGTCCCCGGGCGGCGCACACGTCGCCCACCCGGGTGCACCCGCCCAGCCCGGCGCCCTCACCCAGCCCGGCGCCCCCGCCTCGCCCGGCGCCCCCGCCAAGCCCGGCGCCCTCGCCGGGCCGACCCACCCGGGTGCACCCTCGCCCGCCGCGCCCGCTTCGCCGTCGGCCGCCCGCGAGAAGCTCGGGCAGCTGCGCACGGAGGTGGGCAAAGCCGTCGTCGGGCAGGACGGTGCGGTCACCGGCCTGGTCATCGGGCTGCTGTGCGGCGGCCACGTGCTCCTCGAGGGCGTGCCGGGCGTCGCCAAGACCCTGCTCGTGCGGGCCCTCGCTGCGTCGCTGGACCTGGAGACCAAGCGGGTGCAGTTCACCCCCGACCTCATGCCCGGGGACGTCACCGGCTCGCTGGTCTACGACGCGCGCACCGCCGAGTTCTCCTTCCGGAGGGCCCGGTCTTCACCAACCTCTTGCTCGCCGACGAGATCAACCGCACCCCGCCCAAGACCCAGGCGTCGCTGCTGGAGGCCATGGAGGAGCGCCAGGTCTCCGTCGACGGCACCCCGCGGCGGCTGCCGGACCCGTTCATGGTCGTCGCCACCCAGAACCCCGTGGAGTACGAGGGCACGTACCCGCTGCCCGAGGCGCAGCTCGACCGGTTCCTGCTCAAGCTCGTCCTGCCGCTGCCCGAGCGCGGCGAGGAGATCGAGGTGCTGCGGCGCCACGCCGCGGACTTCAACCCCCGCGACCTCGCCGCCGCCGGCCTACGCCCGGTGGCCTCGGCCGCGGACCTCGCGGCCGCCCGCGCCGAGGTCGCCCAGGTGCAGGTGGGGCCGGAGGTGCTCGGCTACGTCGTCGACCTGGTGCGCGCCACCCGCACCTCGCCGTCGTTGTCGCTGGGCGTCTCGCCACGCGGGGCGACGGCGTTGCTCGCCACCGCGCGGGCGTGGGCGTGGCTCTCCGGGCGTGGCTACGTCACGCCCGACGACGTCAAGGCCCTCGCGCACCCCACGCTGCGCCACCGGGTGCAGCTGCGCGCCGAGGCCGAGCTCGAGGGCGTCACCGCGGAGACGGTGCTGGCCGGCGTGCTCGCCGCGGTGCCGGTGCCGCGTTGATGGTGCCCACTCCCCGGGCGGCGGCGCTGGTCGCCGCCGGCGTGGTGCCCGTGCTGCTGTGGCCGCGCTGGTCGACGTTGTGGGCGTGGCTGGCGCTGGTGGTGCTCGGGTGCCTGGTCGACGCGGCGTTGGCCGCCCCGCCCCGTGGTGTGCGTGTCCGCCGGGAGGTGCCGGCATCGGTGCGCCTCGGCGAGCCGACGACGTCGACCCTCACCGTGGCACATCCCGGCCCGCGGGTGCTGCGCGCCCTGGTGCGTGACGCGTGGCCGCCGTCGGCCGGTGCTTCCGGCAACCGGCACCGCGTCCGCGTGCCAGCCGGTGAGCGCCGTCGGGTGCGCACTTCCCTGGTGCCCACCCGCCGCGGCGATCGCCCCGCGGACCAGGTGACCGTCCGCGCCTTCGGCCCGCTCGGGCTGGCGGCGCGGCAGGCGTCCCTGCCCGCCCCGGCCACGCTGCGGGTGCTGCCGGCCTTCGCCTCCCGCAAGCACCTGCCCTCCCGGCTGGCCCGGCTGCGGGAGCTGGACGGCCGTGCGGCGGTCCAGCTGCGCGGGCAGGGCACGGAGTTCGACTCGCTGCGCGAGTACGTCATCGGCGACGACGTGCGCGCCATCGACTGGCGCGCCACCGCCCGCGGCGGCGACGTCGTCGTGCGCACATGGCGGCCCGAGCGGGACCGGCGAGTGCTGCTCGTGCTGGACGTCGCGCGGCTGTCCGCCGCCCGGCTGGGCGACGCGCCGCGTCTGGACGCCCAGATCGAGGCGGCGCTGCTGCTGGGGGCGCTGGCGTCACGGGCCGGGGACCGGGTGGACCTGGTGGCCATGGACACCCAGGTGCGTGCGCGGGTGGCCGGTGTGCACGGGCCCCGCCTGGTGGGCGCGCTGGCCTCGGCGATGGCGCCGCTGGAGCCGTCGCTGGTGGAGCTGCGGTGGACCGGGGTGACGCAGGTGGTCCGTGACACCCTCTCCCAGCGGGCGCTGGTGGTGCTGCTCTCCGCGCTCGAGCCCAGCGCGGTGACCTCGGGGCTGCTGCCGGTGGCCCAGGCGCTGAGCCGGGACCACACCGTGGTCCTCGCTTCCGCTTCGGACCCGGAGGTGGAGGCGATGCGTCGGGACCGGTCCAGCTCGGAGGCGGTGTTCGACGCCGCCGCGGCCGAGCGCGGTGAGCTCGAGCGGCAGGCCGTGGCGGCCCGGCTGCGCCGGCGCGGCGTGGAGGTGGTGGAGGCGGGCCCGGACGGCCTTGCCCCGGCCCTGGTGGACACCTATCTGGCGCTCAAGGCGGCCGGTCGGCTCTGAGGGGCGTTGGCGCGCGGCCTCGTTCGCCCTCCACTCCCCCTTCCGTTTGCCCACTCCCCTCCGCCTCCGCTGCCCTCCACCAGCCCGCCCCATTCTCATCGACGGCGCGCATGCCCCGTCATCGACCGACTGTCGCCGGGCCGAGCGAGGGTGGCCGGCCACCGTCGCTCGGCCCGGCGACAGTCGGTCGATGGAGCGAGGCCGGGACCGAAGGGCGACGGCCCCGCCACATCGTGACCCAAGGGCAACCGGCCGCCCTGGTGCCGCCCCCAGGGAAAGCGCAGAATCTGGCCATGAGGCCCTCCGGCGCGCGGTTCAGCCGCGACACGGGGCGGCGGACGCCGCTCGCCGCCGCGCTGGGCCTTGCGCTGGGCCTTGAACTGCTCCTCGGTGCGTGCAGCGGACCCGGTACGGGCACTGGTACCGCCGGGCCGGGCGGTCCCGCCGAGAACCCCGGCATCGTGCCCACGGAGACGGCGCCGACGCTGGTTGCCTCCTCTGGACCTCTCGCTCCCAAGCCGGTGCCCACCGCCCACGCCGCCGCCCCGGAGCCGTCGCCGTCACCGTCGACCACGCGGCCGCCGTCCGCCGCCCCGGCAACCGCGACCGAGCCGGCACCGAGCCTGTCCACCACGCCCACGCCAGCACCGGGCCCGAGCTCCGCGGCGTCCGGTGTGCCCGCCGCCTGGCGTGGTCAGGACGTCGAGGTGCTGCCGACGTCGTCGAACGTGGTGGCGCTGACCTTCGACGGTGGTGGGTCGGACGCGGGTGTGGCCTCGGTGCTGGCCACGCTGGACCGCTACGACGTGCCGGCGACCTTCTTCGTCACCGGCGCCTTCGCCCGCGCCTACCCCGAGGCGGTGCGGTTGATGGCCGCCGCCGGACACCCGGTGGGCAACCACTCCGACACCCACCCGTCGTTCCCGGACAGCACGAATAGCGAGATCCGTGACCAGCTGGGAAGCGCCGAGGCGTCGATCGCCGCGGTGACCGGCCGCAGCACCAAGCCGCTGTTCCGCTTCCCGTTCGGCGCCCGCACGCCCGCGGACATCGCCATCGTCAACGACGCCGGGTACATCCCCTTCCGCTGGACCGTGGACTCGCTCGGCTGGCAGGGCACCGCCAAGGGGCTCACCGCCGACGGCGTGCGCCAGCGGGTGCTCGACGCCGCCCGCCCTGGGGAGATCGTGCTCATGCACGTCGGCGCCAACCCGGACGACGGCACCACCTTCGACGCCGACGCGCTGCCCGGCATCATCGAGGGCTTCCAGGCCATGGGGTACGGGTTCGTGAACCTGCGGGAGTTCGTGGGCTGAGCAGCCGGCTCCGCAGGAGTCCCGCTCGCGTCGCCGCGAGCCGCGCGCTCAGCCCGCCTGCGCCAGCGTGTGCCCGGCGAGGTCCTCCTCGAGGTCGCCGGTCTCCCCCGCGGCCACGGCCCGCCGGCCCAGCACGATCGTGTAGGCCCAGTACCCGGCGAGCACCAGCGCACCGATGGCGACCTTCGCCCAGCCCGGCAGTGCCGACGGCGTCACGAAGCCCTCCACCAGCCCGGAGACGGCGAGCACGAGCACCAGCCCGACCGCCACGGTGATCAGCGCCCGGCCCTCCTCGGCCAGCGCCCGGGCCCGTGTGCGCCGGCCCGGCGCCACCGCCGTCCAGAACAGCTTCAGCCCCGTGCCACCGGCGATGAAGATCGCCGTGAGCTCCATGAGGCCGTGCGGGAGGATCAGCCCGAAGAACACCGTCAGGTCTCCGTGGGCCGCCATGATCGCACCCGCCTGCCCCACGCCGATCGCGTTGGCGCCGAGCACGTAGACGGGAAAGACCCCGGTGATGCCCAGGCCGATGCACTGGGCGGCGATCCAGGCGTTGTTGGTCCACACCTGTGCGGCGAAGTCCGGCGCGGGGAAGTTGGAGTAGTACGCGGCGAAGGCCTCGTCGGCGTACCGCTCGAGCTCCGCCGGGCTGCCCAGACCGGCCAGGACCGCCGGCGTGCTCGCGGTCCACGCGCCCACGACGACGGCGAGCGCCACGAACGCCACCATCACCACAACCGTCCACCACCGCACCCGGTAGAACGCGGCGGGCAGCGAGACGACGAAGAAGCGGGCGACGTCGGACAGGCGCAGCTCGTGGGCGCCGGCGATCCGGCCGCGGGCCAGCCCGAGCAGGGCGGACAGGCGCCCGACGAGGTACGGGTCGGGGGCGGCGGTGCGCACGGCGGAGAGGTGCCCGGCGGTGGCTTGGTAGAGGCGCACGAGCTCGTCGGCCTCGGCACCGGTCAGCCGCCGCTGCTTGCTGAGCTGCTCGAGCCGATCCCAGTCGGCCTCGTGCACCGCGGCGAAGGCGTCGGTGTCCACAGCCGTTACCCTGCCACACATGACCACCCCCTCCCGGCGCACCGGTCCGGAGGCCGCACTGACACGTGCCCGGCTCCACGAGGACCTCATCGTCACCGGGGAGGCCGTGGCGCTGGAGGTGCGGCCCACCTCCGTGGGCCTGCGGGTGCTCGGGGCGATGGTCGACGCCGTCGTCTACGTTCTCGCGGCCGTGGGGCTGATCGCGCTGGCCACCCAACTGCTCGAGGGACTGAACGAGGCCCAGCTGGGCGTGGTGCAGGTGAGTACCTTCGCCGTCGTCATGGTGATCGCGCCGACGGCGGTCGAGACGCTCAGCCGCGGGCGGTCCCTGGGCAAGCTCGCCACCGGCATCCGGGTGGTCCGCGACGACGGCGGACCGGTGCGTCTGCGGCACGCGCTGGCGCGGGCGCTGACCGGCGTGGGCGAGCTGTGGCTGTCGGCCGGCTCGATCGCCGTCATCGCGGCGGCGGTGAACAAGCGCGGCAAACGGCTCGGCGACCTCCTCGCCGGCACCTACGCGGTGCGGGTGCGCGAGGGCGCCCGCCGCCCCGCCCCGCTGATGATGCCGCCGGAGCTGGCCGCGTGGGCGGCCGGCGCGGACATCCGGGCCCTGCCGGACGGTCTGGGGCTCGCCGCACGCACCTACGCCTCGCGTACCTCGATGACCCCGCAGCACCGGGCCGAGCTGGGCGCGCGGCTGGCCGCGCAGGTGGAGCCGTTCGTGGCCCCGCCGCCGCCCTGGGGCACCGCGCCCGAGCGATTCCTCACCGCGGTGCTCGTGGCGCGGCGGGACCGGGAGTACGCGGCCGGGCTGCGCGCGCGGGAGCGGGAGACGACCGAGGCGGCGCAGATCGCCCGCCTCCCCCACGAGATCCCCGGCTGACCGGCCCCAGCCCCGCGAGACGTCAACTCCTCCACGAGACGTCAGGTCCTCCACGAGACGTCAAGTCCTCCACGAGACGTCACCGGCCGCGTTCCTATCGCACGCGCACGGCCAGGCCCGGGTAGTCGACCACCAGCCCGGCACCGTCGAACCGAAGCTCATGGGCCGTGTCGAACGTCGGCGCGGCATAGGCGAACCGTCGCTCACCCCCTGGCAACCGCTCGTAGGTCTGCTCGAGCCGTTCCACGGCGAGTCCGTCCGCACGGACGTACGCCGCGGGCGCGGCCGCCGGCTCGCCTGGCGCCAGCGGCAAACGGTGGACCGGCAGAGAGTTGGTCATCGCCGAGGCCTCGAGGTCGACGTCCAGGCAACCCTGCAGCCGAGGCGCCGGGCGCCCGTCCACCCGCCAGCTGCCGTGGGCGTCGCCCTCCAGCTCGACGTGGAACAGCCCGGCCACGGACCGCGAGGTCACCCGGGCGTGCAGGGTGCGCCATCCGGCGTCGACCTCGATCGTGTACTCCACTATCCACGCCTGACCAGCCTCAACGGCGGCGGTGCTGCCCTGCAACCGCCAGCCAGACCCGTGCCGCCGGAAGAACGTGACTTCGAACCCCTCGCGTGCGTCGTTATGACGCCAGGCGGCCACTGACGGTGGCGACTGCCAGGCGCCAGCCGCTGCAGACGGCGTCGGTGCCGTCACTGGGCGTCCCTCCGAAGTGGTGACACCGGCGAGCACGCGCCCGCCCTAGACCGGCCCGGGCCGGCGCCTCGTGATGTGAGAGCGACGAGCCACGCGGCCATGACATCTCGCGGAGGAGTTGACATCTCGACATCTCGCGGAGGAGTTGACATCTCGCCGGCATGTTGGCGGAGGCCTCTCAGAACCGCACCTCCTCGACGGGCACGATCGCCACGCCCTCGGCGGCGAGCTCCTCCTCGACGGCGCGCGCCAGCTCGGTGGCCGGGGCCTCGTCGTCGTACGTGGCGTGCGCGCCGCTGGGGATCGTCACGCGGAAGCCGGCCTGCAGGGCCGAGCGGCTGGTGGCGCGCACGCAGTAGTCGCTCTGCATGCCGGCGATGACGAGGTGGTCGACGCCGCGGCCGCGCAGGGTGTCGGCGAGGTCGTCGTTGGCGGCGAACGTGTCGGAGGCGGTCTTGCGCAGCGTGAGCTCGCCGGGCCGGGTGTCGAAGACCAGCCCCCAGCCGGCGGTTCCCGGCTCGTCGGGGTACCCAGGACGGCCGTCGTTCTGCACGTGGATCACCGGGCTGCCGGCCGCCCGGGCCCGGGCGAGGAGGTCCGCGAGCGCGGCGCGCACGGTCGTGGCCGCCGGTACCGCGCCGGCGCCCTCGAGCACGGTGCGTTGGGCGTCGAGCACGAGCAGCGCCGTCGTCATGACCATCAGTGTCGCCCCCGACGGCGGCGCGAACCAGAGCGAATTGTGCCTTCTCCCGGACCACCTGTGACTTCTCGACACCAACTGAACACGCGTGTAGCGTCTTGAACATGAGTTCAGCCCGGTCCTCGCGGACCGCGGCGGACCTGACCGCCCGGGCCCGGATCCGCGACGCGGCCATCCGTCGCTTCGCCACGGAGGGCATGAACGCCTCGCTCCGCAGGGTCGCCGCGGACGCCGGGGTCAGCGCGGCACTGATCCTTCACCACTTCGGCTCGCGCGCCGGACTGCGCACGGCCTGCGACGAGCACGTGCTCGCCGAGATCCGCGAGACCAAGTCCGCGGTGCTCGGCACGGGGGGCGGCAACGGCGGCGCCGCGGGCGTCATGCTGGCGCAGCTCGCCCAGGTCGAGGGCTACGCCCCGCTGGTGGGTTACGTCCTGCGCTGCATGCAGTCCGGCGGCACGCTCGCGGCCGACTTCGTCGAGCACCTCGTCGCCGACGCCGTCGCCTACCTCGAGGAGGCGGTGGCCGCCGGCACCGTCCGGCCCAGCCGCGGTCCGGAGGCCCGGGCCCGGCTGCTGGTCGAGCAGGGCATCGGCGCCCTCCTCCTCCAGCTCCCCGCCCACCAGGACCACCTCGACCTCCGGGAGCTGCCCGGCTGGCTGCGTGGCTACATGGACCGCATCGCCCTGCCGCTCCTCGAGCTTTACACCGAACCCCTGCTCATGGACGCCAGCCTGCTCGACGCCTACCTCGCGACGAGCACCCCCGCACATCCGGCCGACCCATCCCCCATCCGGAGCTCCTCATGACCGATCTTGCCCTCGAGGCCCGCGGCCTCGAGAAGTCCTTCGGCACCACCCGCGCCCTCGACGGCTTCGACCTGACCGTGCGCACCGGCGAGGTCGCCGGCTTCCTCGGACCCAACGGCGCCGGGAAGTCGACAACCATCCGCGTGCTGCTCGGGCTGCTGCGCGCCGACGCCGGCACCGCCCGGGTGCTTGGCCGCGACCCGTGGGTGGACGCCGTCGACGTGCACCGCCGCTCCGCCTACGTGGCCGGTGACACCACCCTGTGGCCCAACCTCACCGGCGGGGAGACCATCGACCTGCTCACCCGCCTGCACGGCGGCCCGGCCCGCACCCGACGGCGCGCCGAGCTGCTCGAGCGGTTCGAGCTCGACCCCACCAAGAAGGCCCGCACCTACTCCAAGGGCAACCGGCAGAAGGTGGCCCTCGTCGCGGCGCTGGCCTCCGACGCCGAGCTGTTCCTGCTCGACGAGCCGACCGCCGGCCTCGACCCCCTCATGGAGGCCGTCTTCACCGACGAGGTGCGCGCGCTGCAGAGTCAGGGGCGCACGGTGCTGCTCTCCAGCCACATCCTCGCCGAGGTGGAGAAGCTCTGCGACACCGTGACGATCATCCGCGCGGGCCGCGCCGTCGAGACCGGCACCCTCGCCCAGCTGCGCCATCTCACCCGCTCCACCATCACCGCGACGACGACGGCGGACCTTGCCTCCCTGCGCACGTTGCCCGGGGTCCACCACCTGACCCATTCGGGCGGCTACCTCGCCTTCGACGTCGACGACGTGCACATCGCCGCCGTCCTACGGGTGCTGGCCGACACGGGCGTGCAGAACCTCACCATCGCCCCGCCGTCGCTGGAGGAGCTCTTCCTGCGCCACTACGGCGACGAGCTCCGCGCACCCGAGGAGGTACCGGTGCGATGACCGTCACGCTCACCGCTCCCCCGCCCGGCGTGACGGCGCGCGGGCGGCGCACGAACCGGCCGTGGTCCGGCACCGGCGCCCTGGTGCGGCTGTACCTGCGCCTGGACCGGGTGCGGATCGTCATCTGGGTGCTCGCCCTCGGCCTGACCGTCGCCGCGACGGTGCCCGCGCTCGAGACCGCCTATCCCGACGCCGCGGCCCGCCAGACCCGCGCCACCCTCATGTCCAACCCGTCCGCCGTCCTCATGAGCGGACCCAGCTTCGGCCTGGACCACTACACCTTCGGCGCCATGGTCGCCAACGAGGTGAGCCTGACGGTGCTCGTCGCGACCTCGATCATGGCCATCCTGCTCGTCGCGCGTCACACCCGCGCCGACGAGGAGGCCGGCCGCACCGAGGTCCTGCGAGCCCTGCCGGTGGGCCGCTACGCCCCTGCCGCCGCGGCACTCGCAGCCGTGACCGTCGCCACCCTCGCCGTCGGCGCCGCGGTCGCCGCCGGGCTGGCGAGCGCCGGCCTAGAGACGGCGAGCTCGCTCGCGATGGGCCTGGGAACGGCGCTGACGGGGCTGGTGTTCGGCGCCGTCGCCGCGGTGACGACGCAGCTGACCGCGCACGCCCGGGCCGCGTCGGGCATGGCGATGGCGGTGCTGGGGGCGGCGTTCCTGGTCCGCGGCGTCGGCGACATCCTCCACACCGGCGGGTCCTGGCTGTCCTGGTTCTCCCCGCTCGCGTGGGCCCAGCAGACCCGGCTGTTCGTGGACCTGCGCTGGTGGCCGCTCGGGGTCTCCCTCGCGGCGACCCTGGTGCTGCTCGCCGTCGCCGTCTCCCTCGCCCAGCGTCGGGACCTCGGTGCCGGCCTGCTGACCGGCCGGCCCGGCCCCGCCGTCGCCCCCGCCTCGCTGCTCTCCCCGGTGGGCGTGGCCCGGCGGCTCCTGCGCGGCTCGTTCGCGGGCTGGGGCACGGGCCTGCTGTTCTTCGCCGTCGCCTTCGGTGCCCTGGCGAACTCCCTGAAGGACGCCGTCGCCGACCTGCCCAATCTGGGCCAGTGGATCGGCGCCGGCGCCGCGCTGGACGACCTGACCGCCACGTTCGCCGCGGCCATGCTCTCCTTCCTGGTGCTCGCGGTCGCGGCGTTCGCCGTCTCAGCGGTGCTGCGCCTGCGCGCGGAGGAGGAGGCCGGGCGCACCGAGCTGGTGCTGGCCTCGGGCACGTCACGGCCCGGCTGGCTGGGCGGGTGGCTGACGGTCGTGGCGGCGCAGACGCTCGTGCTGCTCGTCATCGCCGGGTCGGGCCTGGGCCTGGGCATGGCGGTGGTGACCGCGGATGCCGGCTGGGTGGGCCGCCTGGCCGTGGGCGCGCTGGCCTACCTGCCGGCGGTGGCCGTGATCGCCGGGCTCGCGGTGGCGCTCGTGGGCCTGCTGCCGCGCCTGGCCGCGCTGGTCTGGGTGCTGGTGGCCTACGTCATCTTCGTGACGTGGTTCGGCGGCCTGCTGAACCTGCCCGGGTGGGCGCACGACCTCTCGCCGCTGGCCCGCACACCGTACGTGCCGGTCGAGGACGTCGCGGCCGGTCCGCTGGTTGGTCTGGCGGTCGTCGCGGTGGTGCTGGTGGGGCTCGGGTTCGTCGGGTTCCGACGGCGCGACCTGGGCGGGTAGGCCAGGCGCCGGAAGCGGCCGGAAGCGGCCGGTCGCGCCGCGCGCGGGTCTTGGCGGCACGCGCGCCCGGTCCGCCACCCGCCCGTGCCGCGAACGACAGCGCTCGGCGAGGGCGGCCGGCGCGGCACGGCGGCCCCGGAGTCACGCCCTGTGAGGCTCCCCACCGTTTCCGCGCAGGGGCTGTGGCGGACCACCTCGCCGGGTTAGCGTCGACATCAATCCGCTACGGACGTGCCCGCGAGGGCGGCGCCAGTCGCACGGCGGTACTCTCGAATCCGACGGCGCGGGGCCATCTTCCTCCCCGCGGCAGAAGCCCGGAGAAGCGATGACGCGTCAGCTCGTGGTGACCGCGGACGATCTCGGCCTCGGCCCGCAGACCAACGCCGCGGTCGTCGACCTGCTCGCCGAGGGCCGTGCCCTGACCTCCACGACGCTCATGACCGTGGCGCCCGGCGCGGCCGACGCCGTCGCGCGCGTCCGGTCCGCCGGCATCGCCGCGCCGCGCCTGCACGTCACGATGACCAGCGCCCGCGAGATGAGCCCGTGGCGCCCGCTCGCCACCGACGTACCCACCCTGACCGACGGCCGCGGCACCTTCCACGCCGCGCTCGGTCGCCTCACCGGCACCGCCACCCCGGAGGACGTCACCCGGGAGATGACGGCGCAGCTGGCGTGGATGCGCGCCGCCGGCCTGCAGCCCGCGGCGCTCGACTCGCACTCGGGCATCCTCTACGGCGCGCGCGGCAAGAGCCTGCTCACCACCGCGATCGACTTCTGCGCCGACAACGGCCTCGGCTTCCGCCTGCCCCGCCGCCTGCCCCGGCTGGTCGACCTCGCCTGGCGCGGCCGCATCCGGCGGCGCTACGACGAGGGCGTGGCCCTGGCCGAGGCGCACGGCGTCCGGCTCCCCGAGACCATCGTCGGCTGCTGGCTGCCCGGCCGGCTGCTGCTCAGCTACGCCCAGCTGCGCGCGAACGTGCTCAGCCAGCTGCGCCAGCTGCCCGAGGGCATCTCCGAGCTGATCCTGCACCCCGCCCCCGAGGGCGTGGCGCGCCGGCTCGACCGGGCCGAGGGCCGCAAGCGGGTCTGGGAGCTACGGCTCCTGCGCGACCCGCTGTTCCTGCGCACGCTACGCAGCGAGGGCATCGGGCTCGTCCCGGCCTGGTGAGCCGCAGCCTTCTGGCCGAGTCAGCCTTGCGCGTGGCGGGCCATGAGCCGCAGGCGGTCAGGCCCGGTCCGGCCCGTCCGGCGTGAGGCTCGACGGCGCAGCTTCCGCGGGCGGTACCGTGTCCCCCGCCAAGGCGGGCTCCGCCGTCGGGCCTGCGGATGCCCTTTGGCCGGCAAGCGGCATCGGCGCCGCCCTCAGCTCGTCGTAGCGCACCGCGACCAGCCCGGCCACGATGAGAACACCACCGAGCAGCTGGACCGGCAGCGGCAGCTCCCCGATGAGCAGCCAGGAGAAGAGCACCGCGAACATCACCTCGGTGAGCCCGAAGAACGAGGCGATCTTCGAGCCCAGCCGCCGCGTGCCGGCGATGCCGGTGGCGTAGGCGAACGCCGTCGCGATGAGCGACAGGGCCGCGAGCGGGACCAGCCAGTGCACCTGCGTGCCCGCGAGCTCGACCGGCACGGCCCGCGCCCGCATCGGCATGATCCCCACCAGGCCGGCCAGCCCCAACGCGACGGTGGCCACCACCATGGCGCCGGCCGCCATCACCAGCGGCGGCAGCCCGGTGGCCGGGCGCGCGGAGAGCACGAAGTACGTGGCCAGCCCGACGGCGGCACCCAGCCCCCACAGCACGCCGCCGAGGTCGATGCGCAGGCCGCCGGTGACGTCGAGGACGAGCACCAGCCCCGCGAGCGCGAGCGCGATCCCGAGCAGGGTGAACCGCCGGGGGCGCTGGGCGTGGCGCACCCACAGCCACAGGACGACCAGCAGGAACCCGAGGTACTCCAGCAGCAGCGCCACCCCCACGGACAGGGTGGTCACCGCGTTGAAGAAGAAGAGCTGGCAGGCGGCCATGGCGATGAGGCCGTAGGTGATGATCAGCCCGGCGTTGCGGCGCAGCAGGTACCAGCGCCCGCGCAGGGCCAGCAGGGCCGGTCCGAGGAGGACGACGGCGGCCCCCGCCACCCGGGCCGTGACGGCCGCGCCGGGGCTCCAGCCGACCTCGAGCAGCGACTTCGCGAAGGCGCCGGAGGTGCCGAACGCTGCGGCGGAGGCGAGCGCGAACCACATGCCGGCGCGCAGGCGTCCCTGGTCGATGCTCACGGTTCTCCTGTTCTCGCCCTGGCCCCGACGCGCACCGGGACGGCGGCATGATGATGTCAGGAGTCAAACTCGTTACACTGCTGACAGTACTCGGACGTGGGAGAGGGGGTCAACGTGGTCTTCGCTCGCGACACGGAGGTCGCCCTGGCGACCGCGGCGTCCCTGGTCAACACCCGCGGACGGGACGAGGACCGGCTCACCACGGCCGCCGAGCTGGACGAGTTCCTCGCCGGATGGGAGTTCACCGGGGCCCGCACCCACGACGCCGTCGAGCTGGCAGCGGTGCGCGACCTGCGGCCGGTGCTGCGCCGGCTGTGGACGGCCGGCGACCCGGACGTCGTCGCCGCGGGCGTCAACGCCCTGCTGGCCGAGGCCGGTGCGCTGCCGCAGCTGGTGCGGCACGACGGCTGGGACTGGCACCTGCACGCCACCCCCCAGCAAGCCCCGCTGGCCACGCGGATGGCGGTGGAGGCGGCGATGGCGCTGGCCGACGTCGTCCGGGCCGGTGAGCTCGACCGGCTGCGGGTGTGCGCCGGCGAGCACTGCGCGGACCTGGTCGTGGACCTCTCGCGCAACCGCTCACGGCGCTACTGCGACTCCGGCTGCGGCAACCGCGCCAACGTGGCGGCCTACCGGGCACGGCGGGCGGTGCCCTGAGCCAACCTCCTCACGCGAGATGTCATCTTCTCCGCGAGACGTCATGACATGTCGCGGAGAAGATGACATCTCGCCGGGCGCGGGGTCAGTGCGGCGGCAGGTGCGCCGGGTCACCGTGATCGCGACGGCGCAGCATCGGCGCCACCACGAGCGCGGCGACGACCGCCAGCACACCCATGAGGGCCACCATGGCGAACCCGCCGCCGGAGCCGTCGGCGTCGATGAGCGAGCCTGCGACCGAGGAGCCCACGGACACGCCCACGTTCACGCCGGTGCTCAGCCAGGTCAGGCCCTCCGTGAGGCGGTGCCGGTCGACGATGTGCTGGACCATCGAGTTGCCGTTGATGATCGTCGGCGAGATCGCGAACCCGGTGACGAACATGACCGCACCCATGACGGCGAGGCTGTCGACCAGGAGAAAAAGCGCCGTGCCGACGGCGAGCGCCACCACCCCGGCGAGGAAGCGCCGCCAGGCGGGCCCGGTCCAGGTGTGCGCGCCATAGAGCAGGCCCGCGATCACCGACCCGAGAGAGAAGATGCCGAGCAGCACGCCGGCGGCACCTGGGCGGCCGTGCTCGGCGGTGAACGCGACGATCGCGACGTCCGTGGCGCCGAAGATGCCGCCGACGAACATGAACACCACGACGATCCCGGCGAGCGCGCCGGAGCGCATCACGCTGCCGGTGCGCGCCGCCGTGACGGACGCGGGCTGGACGGGCGGCTCCGTGCCGCGCTGGCCGAGGAAGGCGTAGCCGCCGACGGCGATCACCACGGCCGCGACCACGACGCCAGACCAGGGGGCGACGGAGGTGGCCAGGGTGGTGGCGACCACCGGCCCGAGGACGAACGTCGCCTCGTCGAGCGCGGACTCCAGCGAGTAGGCCCGGTGCAGGTCCCTCGGGGTCCGGACCGCACGGGTCCAGCGGGCGCGCACGAGCGCACCGATGGAGCCGATGGTCGCGCCGGAGAGGACGGCGCAGGCGTAGACCGTCCACAGCGGGGCGCCGAGCACGGCGGCGACGGCGAGCCCGGCCAGGCCCAGCGCGGAGACGGTGACGGCCGGGGTCATCACCCTGGCCTGCCCGCGGCGGTCCACCAGCCGGGCGAGCTGGGGTGCACAGATTGCCTGGGCGATGACGAACGTGGCCGACACCGTGCCGGCGGTGGCGTAGGAGCCGGTCAGGTTCGCCAGCATCAGGACGATGCCGATGCCCACCATGGAGACGGGGAACCGGGCGAGGAAGCCCGCCGCCGAGAACGCCAAGGCGCCGGGCAGCGCGAGGATCTGGCGATAAGAATTGGGCACCGCACGATTCTTCCATCGCCGCTGTGGGCGCGATATGGGGCCGATGGTGAGTTTCCGCACCGGACGGGTCCGGACCGTAGAGGCGCAACCGCGCAGGACGCTAGGTTCTCGACGAGGACGAGCGCGGAAGAGAGAGGACGCTGATGGCCTACTTCGAGCGCGTCGGCGCGTCCGCTTTCCGCGCCACCGGGCACGTCGGCGGGGCATGGAGGACCGACGAGCAGCACATCGCCCCGGCGCTCGGGCTGCTGGCCCACGCCGTCGAGCTGGACCGTGATGCGCGCCGCGACGACTCCCTGGTGGTGGGGCGCCTGTCCTACGACATCCTCGGCACGATCCCCATCGACGTCGTCGAGACCTCGGTGCGGGTGGTGCGCCCGGGCCGGACCGTCGAGCTGGTGGAGGCCACCCTCGGCCACGACGGGCGCGACGCGGTGCTGCTGCGCGCCTGGCTCATGCGGCCGGGCGACACCACCCGCGTCCACGCCACACCGCTGCCACGGATCACCCCACCGGCCGACATGCCGGTCTGGGATGCCTCGACCGTCTGGCCCGGCGGATTCGTCGCCTCGGCGGAGGTGCGGCGCGAGCAGGTGGAACCCGGCCGGGCGGCGTTCTGGGTGCGCACCCCGCTCCCGCTCGTGCACGGCGAGGAGGTCAGCCGGCTGGCCAGTGCCGCCGGCCTGTTCGACATCGCCAACGGAATGACCGTGCGCGTCGATCCCAGGGATGTCGCCTTCCCCAACGTCGACCTGACCGCGCACCTCTTCACCCAGCCCCGGGGCGACTGGCTCGGTTTCGACACCACGGTGTCCTTCGGGCCGAGCGGCCTCGGGCTCACCAGCAGCGTCATCCACGATTCCGGCGGGCCAATCGGCACGATCGCCCAGATCCTCACCGTCCGCCCCTGACGGCAGCGAGGTCGGGCCGGAGCTGCGCCGGGACGGACGACGGCGGCCGGCCGGACGTCAGCGGGTGTCGCCCAGGCGCCGCCGCCACCACCGCCGCACGCCGCCGGGCGGCGCGGCGTCGTCGGCCGGGGGCGCGGGCGCGGCGTCGTCGGCCGCTGGCGCGGCGTCGTCCGCACCGGCTCCTCCCGGCTGCCGACGCCGGTTCGGCCACTTGACGGGGAGATGGACCGAGTCAGGGTCCGGCAGCCTCCACTGCCGCCAGTGGGCCAGGATGCTCACCCCGGCGCCGACGATGATGGCTGCTAGCATCCCCAGGTTGTCCAGGCCTTGGCTGTGCAGGGGGATCGTCACCAGGCACGCGAACACGGCCGGCGTCGCGTAGAGCGTGTTGCCCCCGAAGACCGCCGGCACCTGCCCGACCGCGACGTCGCGGATCATGCCGCCGCCGACCGCCGTCGTCACGCCCAGCAGGATGGCCGGCAGGACGCCCAGCCCGGCCGCGAGCGCCTTGGTCGCGCCCGTCGCGGACCAGCACCCCAGGACGATGCCGTCCGCGACGAGGAACGTCCGGGTCCACCACCGGCCCTTGAGCGGCACGAAGAAGGCGACGGCGGCGCCGGCCAGGGCGGTGGCGAGGTAGTAGGGGTCGGTCAGAGCGACAGGCGTGCCGACCTGCAGCAGGGTGTCGCGCAGCATGCCGCCGCCCAGCGCGGAGACGATGGCGAGGATCGCGAAGCCGACGAGGTCGAAGCGTCGCTGGCGGGCGATGGTGCCGCCGAGCACCCCGTTGAGGAACACGCCGGTGAGGTCGATGCCCCGGAAGACGTTCGGGAGCACCTCACCGAGCTGTGCTGTCACGTCCGCGGCCACACCCGATAGTGTCCCCGCCCGGGCGCGAGGGCAAAGACCGCAACGCGGTGGCAGGGGCGGCACCGGCCGCGCTACCACAGCCGTGCTCCCGCGATGCGCGCCGTGCGCGCCGGGGGGATGCTGGGCGGACGACGGCGGCACAGGTGCCTGCCTGCCTGCGGTGCCCGGCGCGACAGCGCAGAGCACCTCCACACCGTCATGCGCGACAGCGCAGCGCGCCTCGACATCGTGCGGAACGCTGGCGCCACGACGCAGGTCACCACAACAACGGAGAGTGAGATGAGCGCACCAAGCGCGGAGGCGGTCCTTGGCGCCCAGGCGACCATCCGGGACTGGCAGGAGAACGTCTACCGCGACCTTCACGCTCATCCGGAGCTCGGTCACCAGGAGGAGCGCACCGCCGGGCTCGTCGCCGGAGAGCTGCGCGATCTGGGCTTCGAGGTCCACGAGAACGTGGGCACCACGGGTGTGGTGGGGGTGCTCACCAACGGGGACGGTCCGGTGGTGCTGATGCGCGCGGACATGGACGCACTGCCCGTGGCGGAGGCCACCGGGCTCCCCTACGCCAGCACGGCGCACGCCACCGACGGCGACGGCAAGGACGTCCCCGTCATGCACGCGTGCGGGCACGACGTCCACGTCGCCTGCCTGCTCGGCGCGGCCCGGTTGCTCGCGTCGTCCCGGCCGGCGTGGTCGGGCACGTTCGTGGCGCTGTTCCAGCCCGCCGAGGAGCTCGCCGACGGCGCGAGGAGCATGGTCGACGGCGGCCTGGCCTCGCTCATCCCGACGCCGGACGTGGCCCTGGCCCAGCACGTGCTCGCCTACCCGTCCGGGACCGTGGGCACCCACGCCGGGCCGTTCCTCTCCCTCGCCGAGAGCGTCCGGATCACGGTCTACGGCCGGGGCAGCCACGGCTCCATGCCGCACCTGTCGGTCGACCCGGCGGTCCTCGCCGCGATGATCGTGGTCCGGCTCCAGACCGTGGTCGCCCGCGAGATGACGCCGGGCGAGTTCGCGGTGCTGACCGTCGGCCGGATCGCGGTGGGCACCAAGAGCAACATCATCGACGACCACGCCGTGCTCGAGCTCAACCTGCGCGCCTACAGCGACGCGGCCCGCGCACGAATGCGCACCGCCATCGAGCGCATCGTCCGCGGCGAGTGCGCCGCCTCCGGGTCGCCGAAGGAGCCCGACTTCGAGACCTATGACCGTTACCCGCTCACCGACAACGACCCCGCCGTCACCGCCCGGGTCGCGCAGGCCTTCCGGGTCCACTTCGGGCAGGCGGCCGGCGACTTCGGCCGGCAGACGGCGAGCGAGGACTTCACCGACATCCCCACCGCGCTGGATGTCCCCTACACCTACTGGGCGCTCGGCGGGATCGACGCCCAGGTGTACGAGGCCGCCGCCGCACGCGGCACCGTGAGCGAGGACATCCCCGGCAACCACTCGCCACGGTTCGCCCCGGTCATCCAGCCGACCCTCGAGACCGGCACGGCCGCCGTCGTGGTGGCCGCCCTGGCGTGGTTGGGCACGTAGCGGGCGTGGCTGAGCACGCAGCAGGAGTGGCAGGGCGGTTCGGGCGGTAAGCGTTAGTCCCTACGAGAGCCGTCGGGTGATGTGAACCGTGACCTCGTCACCGATGTCCTTGCCCAGCTGCTTGCGGAGCTTGGCGCTGATCGAGAGCATGTGGCCCCCCGTGCCCGTCGGCATGAACGCAGCGGTGAGCGGCACGCCGTCGACCGTCGCGACGACCTTGACCGACCGGCCGGTTCCGAAGAGCTCGGTGGAGCCGGGCATCTCCACACACGCCCACATCTCCCCCTTGACCTCGACGCCGATGGGCGCCGAGAACTCATGGTCGAGAACCTGTGTCGTGGACATCGCGTACCTCTCCTCGCGGGATGGTCCCCCGCAACGTAGATCACACCACCGACGTCGGCCTCCTTTCCAGCTGCTTTCGTCCGATGCGGCATACTGGACGGGCCGACAACTGAATAGCCACCGAACCGCGGCGGGAGAGTCCCGCAGTTGCGGGCGCCGAAGGAGCAACCTCCCCGGGAATCTCTCAGGCCCCCAAGACCGCCGCTGGCGAGGCTCCTCTGGAAAGAAACCCCTCGGGGTTCACCGACGGTGTAAGCGGGTTTCGGCCCGCGAAAGCTCTCAGGTCCGAATGACAGAGCGGGGAACACCCACCCGCTGGCGCACCCTGACGCGCTCGTTCCCTGAGGAGTTCTGTGGCTCTGACTTCACATGCGCCCGCGCGCGTGCCGGAGACCGTTCGTCCCGGCCTCGCGCCATCCCCCGCCGCGCCGGCCCGCCTCGCGCCATCCCCCGCCGCGCCGGCCCGCCTCGCGCCATCCCCCGCCGCGCCGGCCCGCCGTGCGGCAACCACCACCACGCCGGCCCGCCGTGCGGCAACCACCAGCACGCCGGCCCGTCCGGCGGCTGCCCAGGCTGAGCCGTCGGCCACCCCAGGGCCCAACCGGCGGCTCGGCGTGCTCGCGATCGTCCTGTCCGCCACCGGCATGGGCTTCGCCGGGGTGTTCGGGCGGCTGGCGTCGCCGTCCGGCGCGGTGATCGGCGAGGCGCTGACGATGGGTCGCATGCTGGTCGGCGCGCTGGGGATGCTGACAATCCTGGCGGTGGCACGGCGGCTCGGTGTCCTGCGCCGCACCCGGCTGTCGTGGTCGGTCGTGCTCGGTGGGGTGTTCCTGGGAATCTCGCTGGCGACGCTGCTGTCCGCGACCGTGCTTATCGACCTCGCGCTCGCGGTGGCGCTGCACTACCTCGGCCCGGTCGTGGCGACCGTGCTCGCGCGCGTGCTGCTCAAGGAGTCGCTCAGCCGCCTGGAGCTGGTCTCCCTCGGCATCAGCTTCGTGGGCATGATGCTGGCCGCCGGGCTGCTCGGCGGGCAGTCTGCCGCGGCCTCCGAGGACTGGGTCCTGGGCATCGTGCTGGGCGTGGTGTCCGGCCTCACGTACGGCGCCGCGCTGCTGTGCTACCGGTACCGCGCCGACATGCCCTCGGACGTGCGCAGCTTCTGGAACTTCTTCTTCGGCACGGTGGGGACCGCGGCGCTGGTCGTTGTCACGCGGCCGGACCTGTCGGGGATGACGGCGACCCACTGGGTGTGGGCGGTCGCGTTCTTCCTGGTCTGCGGGCTGCTGGCCCTGGGGCTGCTGGTGGTCGCCGGCAAGCACCTGCGGGCATTCGAGCTCTCGAGTCTGTCCTACTGGGAGGTCGTGGTGGCGCTCCTGCTCGGGGCGGCCGTGTTCAGCGAGGCCATCTCGCCGCTCGCGGCCATCGGGGCCACGCTCATCGTCGCGGCGGCGGTCATCCCGCTGGTGGCGAGCCGGCATGCCCGAACGGCCTGAGCGGCCGCACACGCACGCTGCGGCCAAGCTCAGTCCTGCAGCCGTATCGCCTGGCGCCAGGTCAGGGCGGTGCCGCCCTGCATCACGGCGCGCTGGTAGATCCGCTCGCCCAGCCGCAGCAGCAGGTACGCGGCGGCGACCGTCAGGAGCAGCGAGGCCACCGGCTCCCACAGCGCGACGTCGTCCTTGAGCAGGCGGATCGGCATGGCCACCGAGGAGACGATCGGCACGTAGGAGGCGCCGGCTAGCCAGGGGCCCTCGGCGAACAGGCCGGCGAACAGCGCGACCATGATGATGCCGATGACCGGCCCGGTGTTGGACTGCAGGTCCTCGCTGCGGCTGGCGAGAGAGCCGAGCACGGCCCAGACGGACGCCAGCGCGAAGAAGCCGGCGATGAAGAAGACGATGAACCAGCCGGACGCACCCAGCAGCCAGCCGAGGTCCTTGGCCATCCCGGCCACGTTGACCGCCACCAGGGCGACGACGGCGTACAGCGCCACCTGCGCCAGGGCGAGGACGGAGTTGCCCAGCACCTTGCCGTAGAGAAGCTGGCGGATGGGGATCGCCGTCGCAAGGATTTCCACCACCCGGTTCTGCTTCTCCTCGAGGACGGAGCTCGCTATCGCCATGCCGAAGACGATCGCCGCCATGTAGAAGAGGAAGGCGAACGCGAAGCCCGCGGCGTTCGCCATGCCGCCGTGGTCGTTCGCGCCGAGCAGCTCGGTCTCGACCGCCGACCCGGCGGTGAGCACGTCGACGGTGGTCCCCGCCGCCTCGGCATTCGCGTCGAGGACGACGGCTGCGGCGGCGGCGCTCAGCGCCCCGCTGAGGGGGGTGCTCACCTCGTCCAGCCCGACCAGCGTCCAGCCGTCCTCCTCCTGTAGGAGGGCGGCGTCCACCTCCCTGGCGCGCACGGCGTCGCGGGCGGCGGCCGGGTCGGCGACCTCGACGGCCTCGAGCGTGTCGCCGGAGTCGTCGGTGGAGATCGCCGGCTCTGCGCGCTCGACCACGTCGCGTGCGGCGTCGGTGGCGACGGCCACGGTGTGGTCGGTGGTACGCGAGCCCATATAGGCGGAGATGCCGACGCCGGCGACGATCATCACGAGTGTGATCACCGTGGAGATCAGGAAGCTCCGGTCGGTGAGCTTGACCATGATCTCGCGCACGGTTACCACGAGCCACGGGTTCTTCACGCCCGCGGCGGGCACGGCCACGTCGGGGTCCCGCGTGGCGAGGGGTGTGGTGAGGGTGCTCATCGGGTGACCTCCCGGTAGATCTCGGACAGGGTCGGCCGGAGCGGGGTGAACTCCCGCAGGCCTCGCGCCACGGCGTGGCTTAGGACGCGGTCACGGATGGCGTCGTCGAGCTCGACGATGCCCTGGGAACCGTCGATGTCGACGACCTGGACGCCGGGCTCCTCACGCAGCCAGCCGGCATCGGGCTCGGTGGCGATGCGGAAGCGGCGAGGCCCGCGGGCGCGCAGCTCCTCGCTGGTTCCACCGGCCATGAGCGTGCCGTCGGAGAGGACCACCAGGGAGTCGCACAGCCGGTCCACCAGGTCGAGCTGGTGGCTGGAGAAGAGCACCGGCACGCCCTCGCGGAGCCGGTCGCGCAGGAGGTCGACCATGGAGTCGACGGCGACCGGGTCCAGACCGGAGAACGGCTCGTCGAGGATCAGCGCCGTCGGGCCATGCAGGAGTGAGGCGACGATCTGCACGCGCTGCTGGTTTCCCAGGGAGAGGGACTCGAGCTTGTCCTTGAGACGGTCGCCGAGGCCGAAGCGGTCGAGCATGCGGGTGGCCTCGGTCGTGGCGTCGCGGCGGGTCATGCCGCGCAGCTGGCCCAGGTAGGTGAGCTGATCGATGACCGTCTGCTTGGGGTACAGGCCGCGCTCCTCTGGCATGTAGCCGAAGCGGGCGCGGTCGGCGGCGGTGATGGGCCGCCCGCCCCACAGCACCTCGCCGCCGTGCACGGCGAGGACGCCCATGATCATGCGCATCGTGGTGGTCTTCCCGGCGCCGTTGGCGCCGACGAAGCCGGTCATCCGGCCGGGCTCGACGACGAACGAGACGTCGTCGACGGCGGTCTTGTTGCCGAACGTCCTGGTGAGGTGCCGCACCTCGAGCGCGGTCGGCGTGTGGTGGCTCATCCGGGTCCCCTTTCTGGTCCGGCATCAGCCTAGGAATCGGCCGGTGCCCGCCGCTTCCGTCGCCGGGCGGACTCCCCCACGACGGAGGCCTCCCCCACGCGGCGGAGGCGGGCCGCGGCGACGCCAGACCGGGGCGCCGTCAGGCGTCGCCCGCGAGGCCCGCGCGGTACGCGAAGACCACTGCCTGGACGCGGTCGCGGGAGTCGGTCTTGGCGAGGATGTTCGAGACGTAGGTCTTCACCGTCGACTCTCCTAGGTACAGCCGCCCGGCGATCTCCGCGTTGGACAGGCCCTCGGCGAGCAGGCCCAGGACCTCCCGCTCGCGCGGGCTGAGGGTCGCGACCGCCCGGCGCACCTCGGCGGCCGGCACGGGCGCCGGCCGCGCGGCAGCCTGGCCGGTGCGTCGACCCGCGTCGTCCCCGACCAGGCGCGAGATCACCTTGAGCGTCACCTCGGGTGCGAGCAGGGCATGGCCGCCGGCGACCGCGTGAACGGCGTCGACGAGGTCGTCGGGGTCGGCATTCTTGAGGAGGAATCCGCTGGCGCCGGCGGCGAGGGCGTCGAAGAGGTAGTCCTCGCGGTCGAACGTGGTCAGGATGATGACTCGGCCGAGCCCACGCGCGACGACCTCGCGGGTCGCCTCGATGCCATCCATCACCGGCATCTGGACGTCCATGAGCACCACGTCCGCCGGGTGCTCCGTGAGTGCGGCGAGCGCCTCGCGGCCGTTCGCCGCCTGCCCGACCACCTCGACGTCGTCCTCGACCGAGAGCACCATGGCGAAGCCGGAGCGCACGAGGGCGTGGTCGTCGACGAGCAGGACGCGGACGGGGTCGGACACGGGACTCCTTGGGGTGGCGACGGGCGGTTGGCGGGACGGGGTGGCGGTGTGGCCGGTGGTCAGGAGCCGCGGCGCAGCGGGAGACGCACCCGGACGCGCCAGCCGAAGACCTGCGCGCGTGGCCCGATCTCCGCCTCCCCGCCGTGGAGGTGCACCCGCTCGCGGATGCCGCGCAGGCCGTACCCGGAGCCGGCGCTGCCCGGCCGGGGCTGACCGTCGTCCACGACCTCCACCTCGGCCCAGCCGGCGCCGTCGGCGCCGCCCGTGCGGAGGGTCACCTGCGCTCGCGTAGCGGTGCTGTGCCGCACGACGTTGGCGAGGGACTCCTGCGCGGTGCGGTACAGCGACAGCGCGACCGGGCCCGGCACGCCGTCGAGGTCGCCGGGCCGCTGCTCCACCGCCGCCAGCTCGACGGCGAGCCCGGGACGCGCCTGCGACACCACGAGGTCGCGGAGCTCCGCCAGACCCGGCTCGGGGGCGCGCCCGCCGTCGCCGCCGCGCACGGTGTCCGTCTCGCTGCGCAGCACCCCGAGGAGCGAGCGCATCTCGCCGACGGCGCTGCGGCTGGCGTCCTCGATGGTACGCAGCGCCTCGGCGGCGGCGTCGGGCGCGCGGGTGAGCACCTTGCGGGCGGCGCCGGCCTGCACCCCGATGACCGAGACGTGGTGGGCGACCACGTCGTGCAGCTCGCGGGCGATGCGCAGGCGCTCGTCCATCACCGCGCGGCGGGCAAGCTCCGCAGCCTGCTCGCGGATGCGCTCGGCCTGAGCGGCCATCCGCTCGCGGCGCAGCGCCCCGCGCCAGGAGGTCCGCCCGACGGCGATGGCGCCGCCGAAGTACAGAAGGTTCACGGCGGCGGTGTAGAGCACGGCAGCCGTCAGCTGGGACAGCGGCCCCTGGGGCACCTCGTAGGCCTTCAGCATCTCGGCGTAGCCCGAGGTGACCGTGAACCCGATGACGAGCCAGAGCGTCATCGTCAGGAGCACGAGGCCCATCGCGATCCACAGCAGGCGCCGGTCTCGTGCCCAGGCGACGGCGGCGTACAGCGCCGCGAAGTACGCCACCTGGAAGGTGAGCTGCCCCGCCATCTCCGTGCTGAGGTACGACAGCACGACGAACCCGACGCTGGAGCCCACGAGGACGGCGAGGGGGAAGCGGCGCCGCACGGCGAGCGGGAGGATCATGACGGTTACGGCGACATAGGCGCGCCACGCCGCCTCGCCCTCGGCGCGCAACCCCATGTTCTTCGTCAGCAGCGTCATCCCGAGGGCGACGGCGAGGAACGCGGCCATGCCCACGACGTCGTTGCGCAGCTGTGCCAAGCCTGGCCGTGGCCGCTCCCACAGGGGGTCGGCTGGGTCGTTGAGCCAGGCGTTCAGCCGTTCCGGCACGGCTACGCGCACGGAGACGGGCAGGTCCATGTCCCGAACCCTAGCGACCCCGTACCAGAGGCGGCTCCGCCTTCCGGCGGAGCCCCGAACAGGCCGAGGGCCAACGGCGGGCCCGCCTCCCCCGTGCGGCGGAGGGGGCAGCACCGTGCCTGGCCCACCCGGTTGCTCGGGTCGGCGTCGCCGTCGTCAGCGACGCCTGCATACGAGCAGTCGTTTCGCCCCAGGCTGAGAGCTCGACGTCGATCGTCACCGCCTGACGGACGGCAGCCCCGGCAGGTCCCTGCGGCCGCGCCGGTCGGCCCCGGCACACGTGCCGGGGCCGCCGTCGCGGGACAGACCGGCGAGAGGATGACATCTCGCCGGAAAGGCTGTCAGTCCACCCGGTTGGCGTATGCCGGGACCGTGAGGAACGTCGGGTACTCCTCGCCCAGCGCCACCTCCGTGAACAGCTCGGCGGCCTGGGTGATGCGGGCGCGGCGGCCGCCGTCCGCCCCCGTCTCGCCGAGCTCGCCGGGCCCGTCCGGCTCCCCCGCCTCACCCAGCAGGATCGCCGTCTCCTCACTCAGGATCTTCTCGACCAGCTCCCGGGTGACCGTCCGACCGTCCGCGAGCGCCGTGCCGTGGTGAATCCACTGCCACACCTGCGACCGCGAGATCTCCGCCGTCGCCGCGTCCTCCATGAGCCCGAAGATCCCGACGGCGCCGCGGCCTTCCAGCCATGCCTCGAGGTAGCGCAGGGCCACGGCGACGTTCGTGCGCAGCCCCTCGGCGGTGACGGCCCCCGGGGTGGCGGCGACGTCGAGCAGCTCGGCCGCGCCCACCCGCACGTCGTCGCGCTTGCGGCCCATCTGGTGCGGCATGAAGCCCAGGGTGGCGTCGAAGACGTCCGCCACCGCGCCCACCATGCCCGGGTGCGCCACCCACGAGCCGTCGAACCCGGCGGCGGCCTCGCGGGACTTGTCCTCGCGGACCTTGGCGAACACCACCGCGTCGCGCTCGGGGTCCTTGGAGGGGATGAACGCGGACATCCCGCCGATCGCGTGCGCGCCGCGTCGGTGGCAGGTGCGCACCAGCAGCTCGGTGTAGGCGCGCATGAACGGCACCGTCATGGTCACGTCCGCCCGGTCGGGCAGCACGAACTCGGGCCGGGTCCGGAAGTTCTTGATGACCGAGAAGATGTAGTCCCACCGGCCGGCGTTCAGTCCGGCGGAGTGCTCGCGCAGCTCGTAGAGGATCTCCTCCATCTCGAACGCCGCGGTGATGGTCTCGATCAGGACCGTCGCGCGGATCGCGCCGCGCTCGAGCCCTAGGTAGTCCTCGGCGAAGGCGAACACGTCGTTCCACAGCCGCGCCTCGAGGTGGTTCTCGAGCTTGGCGAGGTAGAAGTACGGGCCCGCGCCGCGGCGCAGGAGCTCCTTGGCGTTGTGGAAGAAGTACAGCCCGAAGTCGACCAGCCCGCCCACCATGACCTGCCCGTCCACCCGCAGGTGCTTCTCGGTCAGGTGCCACCCGCGGGGGCGCACGACGATCGTGGCCAGCTCGCCGTCGCGCAGGGCGTACCGCTTGCCCGTGGGCCCGGTGAAGGTGATGTCGCGGCGGATCGCGTCGCGCAGGTTCACCTGCCCGTCGACCACGTTGGCGAAGTGCGGGGTGTTGGCGTCCTCGAGGTCGGCCAGCCACACCTTCGCGCCGGAGTTCAGGGCGTTGATGGTCATCTTCCGCTCGGTGGGCCCGGTGATCTCCACGCGCCGGTCCTCCAGGCCCGGCGCCGGCGGCGGCACCTGCCAGGACGGGTCCCGGCGGATGTGCGCGGTCTCGGCCCGGAAGTCCAGGGTGGCGCCGTCGGCCAGGGCCCGACGGCGGCGCTGGCGTTCGGCGAGCAGGTCCGCCCGGCGGGGGGCGAACCGGGTGTGCAGCTCGGCGAGGAACTTCAGCGCCGCCGGCGTGAGGATCTCCGCGGCACCCGGCACCGCCGGACCGACCACCTCCACGGCCGGCGCGCCCCCTGCGCGCGCCGTGTGAAAGCGCCAACCCCGAGGCGCCGAGATGTCATCTTCTCCGTGAGAAGTCATGACATGTCGCGGAGAAGATGACATCTCGCGGGCACTTTGCGCGGAGGCCGGCGACGGCGCGCTGGGGACGCTCGGTGCGACGACGTGCAGCGGGGACGCGGCGGCGGCGCGCCGGGGCGGGGCGACGGCGAGGCTGTGGGTGGTGGGTCCGGCGATGGTCATGGCCGTGTCCTCTCTTGGCGCTGCTCGTTTAGTGAAACTGCTGCTCTTCGGTGGACCCGCGCAGCGCCAGGGTGTCGCTGCCGGGGTTGAGCGCGGTGGAGACGAGGTCGAAGTAGCCCGTGCCGACCTCGCGCTGGTGCTTCGTGGCGGTGTACCCGCGCGGCTCGGCGGCGAACTCCTTCTCCTGCAGCTCGACGTAGGCGCTCATGCCCCGCGCGGCGTAGCCCTCGGCCAGCTCGAACATGCCGTGATTGAGCTGGTGGAAGCCGGCGAGGGTGATGAACTGGAACGTGTAGCCCAGCTCGCCGAGCTCGCGCTGGAAGCGGGCGATCTCCTCGTCGGTCAGGTGCTGCTTCCAGTTGAACGACGGCGAGCAGTTGTAGGCGAGCATCTTGCCCGGGTACTCGGCGCGGACGGCCTCGGCGACCTGGCGCGCCAGGCCCAGGTCCGGCGTCGACGTCTCGACCCAGATGAGGTCCGCGTACGGGGCGTAGGCCAGGGCGCGGGCCACGACGACGTCCGGGCCCGGCTCGGTGCGGTAGAAGCCCTCTGCGGTCCGCTCGCCAGTGGTGAACGCCTGGTCGCGCTCGTCGACGTCGGAGGTGATGAGGTTCGCGGCGAGGGCGTCGGTGCGGGCGACGATGATCGTGGGCACACCGAGGACGTCCGCGGCCAGGCGGGCGGCGTTGAGGGTGCGCACGTGCTGGCGGGTCGGGACCAGGACCTTGCCGCCCAGGTGCCCGCACTTCTTCTCCGAGGCGAGCTGGTCCTCGTAGTGCACGCCCGCGGCGCCAGCGGCGATGAGGGACTTGGCCAGCTCGAACGCGTTGAGCGGGCCACCGAAACCCGCCTCGGCATCGGCCACGATCGGCGCGAGCCAGTCGAAGCCCGGGTCGCGGCCCTCGGAGAAGGTGATCTCGTCGGCGCGCAGCAGGGCGTTGTTGATGCGGCGGACCACGGTGGGGACGGAGTTGACCGGATAGAGGGACTGGTCGGGGTAGGTGTTGCCGGACGTGTTCCCGTCCGCGGCGACCTGCCAGCCCGAGAGGTAGATGGCCTGCAGACCCGCGCGGACCATCTGCACCGCCTGGTTGCCGGTGATCGCCCCGAGGGCGTGCACGTAGTCCTTGGTGTGCAGCAGCTCCCACAGGCGCTCGGCGCCGCGGCGGGCGAGGGTGTGCTCCTCGCGGACGGTGCCGCGCAGCCGGACGACGTCCTCGGCGGTGTAGTCGCGGCGGATGCCGGCCCAGCGCGGGTCCGTGGCCCACTGGCGCGCGAGCTCCGCGGCCTCGGCGCGCTGCCGCTCCGTCACGCTCCGCTGCTCGGTGACGGTCCGCGGCCCGGTGCCCGGCTGCTCGGTGGTGGTCTCCTGCTCGGTGGTGGTCTCCAGCGTGCTGGTCATGTCGTTGGCTCCTCGTTCTGCGAACACCCCGGCAGGTGCGGGGTGAAATTGGCTGTGAGTACACAGTGGGGGCGTGACGGGGTTCACATCTATCGCTACTTTGGGTGAAGTTCTTTCGTTCTTCACCGAGGGAGAAGAAGTGCGCCCTGCAGTCTCATCGCCGACGGCGGAGCCTCCCGGCGGGGTCGGCTCGCCCGACCCGGCCACGCCCGCCGCCACTCCTACCGGCCTGTCCCCCGCCACCCCGGCCGAGACGCCCGAACCCGACGTCGACCTCGCCACCCTCGGCGCCCGCATCCGGCACGCCCGCCAGGCCAGCGGTCTCACGCTCGCGGCCCTGGCCCGCCAGGTGGACCGGGCGCCGTCGCTCCTGTCCCAGATCGAGAACGGCCGCAAGGAGCCGCGGCTGGCGCTGCTGGGCGCCATCGCCCGCGCGCTCGGGGTGAGCGTGGCGGACCTGATGCGCGCCGAGCCGCCGTCGCGTCGCGCGGCACTGGAGATCGCGCTGGCCCAGGCGCAGACGCGGCCGCAGTACGCCGGGCTCGGGCTGCCCGAGGTGCGGCCCAGCGCGAAGCTGCCAACCGAGGCGCTCGAGGCGCTCGTGGGCCTGCACGCCGAGGTAGGCCGGCTGGCGTCCGTGCGCTCGGCCACCCCGGAAGAGGCCCGCCGCGCCAACGCGGCACTACGCCAGCGGATGCGGTCGCGGAACAACTACTTCGCCGAGATCGAGCGGCTCGCCTCGAAGATCTCCACGGCCATCGGCCACGGCGCCGGGCCGCTGACCGAGCGCGGCGTGAACGACGTGACGGCGCACCTGGGCTTCACCCTGCACCGCGTCGCGGACCTCCCGCGGGCCACCCGCTCCGTGACCGACCTGCGCCACCGGCGCATCTTCTTGCCGGTGGCGTCCAACGGCGGGCACGACCCCCGCCACATCGTTCTGCAGACCCTCGGCCACTTCGCCCTGGGCCACGAGGACCCGCGCGGGTACGCCGACTTCCTGCGCCAGCGGGTCGAGGCCAACTACTTCGCCGCCGCGCTGCTCATGCCGGAGAAGCCGGCGGTGCAGTTCCTCAAGGGCGCCAAGGCCGCCAAGGCGCTGGCGATCGACGACCTGCGTGACGTCTTCGCCGTCTCCTACGAGACCGCCGCGCACCGCTTCACCAACCTGGCCACCGAGCACCTGGACCTGCCGGTGCACTTCATGCGGGTGGGCGAGGACGGGGTCATCTACAAGGCCTATGAGAACGACGACGTCACGTTCCCCACCGACGTCACCGGCGCCATCGAGGGGCAGATGGTGTGCCGCTACTGGGCGTCCCGAGCGGTGTTCCACAACCCCGACCGCTACTCCACGCACTACCAGTACACCGACATGGGGCGCGGCACGTACTGGTGCACCACCCACGTCGAGCGCACCGGGTCCGGGGACTTCGCCATCGACGTGGGGGTGCCGTTCGCGCACGTGAAGTGGTTCCAGGGCCGGGAGACCTCGGTACGGGCGACGTCGTCGTGCCCGGACCCGGCGTGCTGCCGCCGTCCCCCGGAGGAGCTGGCCGCCCGGTGGGGCGCGCACGCCTGGCCCAGCGCCCGCGCGCACTCGCACCTGCTGGCCGCCATCCCGCCGGGCACCTTTCCAGGCGTGGACGACACCGAGGTCTACGAGTTCCTCGACCGGCACGCCACATGACTCGCCGGGCAGTCAGCGCGGCAGGCCTCTGACATCTCGGGGTGATCGGGTGACATCTCGAGGTGATCGGGTGACATCTCGAGGTGATCGCCTGACATCTCGAGGTGATCGGACTTGCAGCTAGGCGCCGGTGCGGTGGGCCACGCCCGGCGCGCCGCCGTTCTGCTCGATCGCCACGCGGAGGATGCCGCCGGCGCGGTCGAGGGCGGTCTGGGTCTGGGCGGGAGCGAGCCCGGTGAGCAGGACGAGGATGGCCCGTTTGACCGAGCCGTCCACGCCGGTCAGCGCCGCGGCCGCCTCCCCGGCCCCCACCCCGGTGGCGCCCATGACGGTGCGCACCGACCGCGCCTGGAGCTTCTCGTTGGTCGCCTGCAGGTCGACCATGATCCCGTGGTAGGTCTTGCCCAGGCGCACCATGCTGAGGGTGCTGAGCATGTTCAGGACGAGCTTTTGCGCCGTGCCGGACTTCAGCCGGGTCGATCCCGCCACGATCTCCGGGCCGACGACGACCTCGATCGGGACATCGGCCAACGCCGCGATCGCGGAGCCCGCGTTCTGCGAGATGGCGACGGTCAGGGCCCCGACCGAGCGGGCGTGGTCGAGACCGCCGACCACGTACGGGGTGCGGCCGGAGGCGGAGATGCCGACGACGACGTCCCGGTCGGTCAGCCCGAGCCCAGCGAGCTCGGCGGCGGCCGCATCCTGGTCGTCCTCGGAGTTCTCGATCGCCCGGTGGATGGCGTCCGGCCCTCCCGCGATCAGCCCGACCACCAGTCCCGGGTCCGTGCCGAACGTGGGGGGGCACTCGCTGGCGTCGAGGACGCCGATACGGCCGGCGGTGCCCGCTCCGACGTAGATCAGCCGGCCGCCGCGCCGCATCCGCTCGACGATGCCGTCCACGGCCGCGGCGATGGCCGGCGCCTGCGCGCAGACGGCTGGCGGGACCTTGGCGTCCTCGGCGTTCATCTCCCGCACGAGCTCGATGGTGCTGAGCGTGTCGAGGTCGGCACCGGTGGTGCTGACCTCTTCCGTGGTCAGCGAGGAGAGCTCGTCCAGCAGCTGGTCGAGGCGGGCGGGGTCGTCACTGAGCACGGTGGATGTACCTCTCGTGGGGCAGATCGCGTCGAAGGGCGACGGCGCGCGCACCGTCGAGAGCTGTGCCGGCCGGGTCGGTCGGGGTCAGGCCCCGCTCGCGCAGCGCGGCGGCCAGGCGCGCCGCGAACCAGGGCGACTGGGTGAGGCCGCCGAGCACGCAGACGTGCCCGGCGGGGTCGGTGGGATCGACGGCCGCCAGGGCGGCGTCGGCCAGGTGGGCCACCGCACGCTCGGCGATGGCCAGGGCGACGGCGTCGCCCGCCTCGGCGCGGCGCAGCACTGCGGGGGCGAACCGGGCGAGCTCCTGCCCGGGGTTGGACGACGCCGAGACCCAGCGCGCGGGGTCGCTCTCGGGGGCGATGACCGCGGGCAGGTCCTCGCTCAGGGACGTGACCGGGCGCAGCCCGCTCTCAGCACCCAGGACCGCACGGATGCCCTCGCGCCCTAGCCAGGAGCCACCGCCGAGGTCACCGAGCTGGGGGCCCCAGCCGTCGACGCGCCGCAGGGTGCCGTCCGGGGACAGGCCGAGTGCGACAGCGCCGGTGCCGGCGACCAGGGTGACGCCGGCCGCGCCACCCAGCGCGCCGACGTGCGCGGTGATGGCGTCGGAGGTGACTGCGACGGGCAGGTGAAGGCGTGCGACGAGGGCTTCGGCGATCTCCCCGGCGGCGGCCGGGTCCGTCAAGGTGCCGGCGGCTCCAACGCCGACGGCGACGGGTGACTGTCCGTCCGGCAACCTGAGCTGGTCGACGAGGTCCGCGACGATGCCGGCGATCTCTGCTGGCCCGCCGTGGCTGGCAGCCCCGGCAGCGCCGGCGCGCTCGGCGGAGGCGACCGTCCCGTCGGCCGTGAGCGCGGCGAGGCGGCACCGCGTCTTGCCGAGGTCGATACACAGCGTCAGCCGGGTGTCCTGCACCATCGCCGCACCTCCTCGCTAGCCCAGGGCTGATGTAAAGCGTATACGTCGAACGGCGCTTCGCTGTAACCTATTTTCAGCACAGGGTCGCGCATACTGCAAGCACCCACCGCTCGAGAGAGGTTCACGTGAGCGTCCAGTCGACCATCGAGGCCGCCACGGGGTCTCTGTCCCCCTCGCTGCTGCGCATCGCCAACGAGATCCGGGAGAACCCGGCCATCGTGCTCGACAGCACCATCAACGAGCTCGCGGAGGCGTGCGGCACTTCGGTGGCGTCCGTCGTGCGTTTCTGCCGCGCGATCGGACTGAACGGCTACACCCAGCTGCGCATGATGCTGGCCACCGAGCTGGGCAAGGAGTCGGCCCAGTTCGGCGGTTCGACGAGCTACGGCTCGGACATCACCAAGGGCGAGTCGATGCGCGAGATGGCGCAGAAGATCGCCTCGCTCGAGATACTGGCGATCGAGGAGACGATCAACTACCTCGACTACGCCAGCCTCGAACAGGCGGTGGACGCGCTCGACAACGCCGAGCGGATCCTCCTCTACGGCATCGGCGCCAGCCAGGTCGTCGCGGAGGACCTCCAACGCAAGCTCTTCCGCATCGGCCGCAACGCCTTCGCTCCCACCGACCCCCACGAGGCCTGGGCCGCTGCCGCACTGCCGGTCACCGGGGTGGTCGCCGTCGGGTTCTCCCACCTGGGCGAGACGCACGAGACGCTCGACTTCCTCCGTCGCGCACGCGACAACGGCGCCCGGACCATCGGCGTGACGGGGGCCAAGGGCTCGACCCTGAGCAAGCTCGTCGACCACGCCCTGTTCACCGAGGTCCGCGAGACCAAGTTCCGCGCCGGCGCCATGGTCAGCCGGATCGCCCAGCTCGCCGTCGTGGACTGCATCTTCGCCGGCGTCGCGCAGCGTCGCTACGACTTCACAGTCGAGGCACTGCGGCGCACGCGCGAGGTGACCCAGAGCGCGCGGGGCAGCTGAGCCCACACCCGGGCACCAACGGACTTCCCCTCCACCGACAACCGGGCGCCTGCTCCATCGGGACCTCAGCGGCATAGCCCCCCACGTCGCCGGCCCGTCACGAAGTCACGATTCTGTAAATCAACTCCGCCGCCACACGCGCCGGTGAAAAAACTTGCCAACGTGGGCCCGATGTGATTACTGTCGAGCACGAGCAGGGCGACAAGGCCGCCGCCCGCACCGTTGAGAGGAACGCGAGTGCCCACGACCGATCTCACCGTCGCTCTCCGGACCTTCGCGCCCGGGGACGGCCGGGCCCTCGCCGAGGCGTGGACCGAGGCGGCGCCGCAGGACGCCATGACCGAGCGCCGGCTGCGCGACCTGGTGCTGCTCGACCGCAACTTCGACGCCGACGGCCTCTTCGTCGCCGAGCAGGACGGTCGCGTCGTCGGCTCCGCCTACGCGGTGCGCCGCCGGGTCGCGCACGACCGCGACGACCTGGAGCCCGGCACCGGCTGGATCCCGTACTTCTTCGTCGCGCCCGCCGCCCGCGGCAACGGGCTCGGACGCAGGCTCGTCGAGGCCGCGATGAGCTGGCTGAGGGCGCAGGGCGCCCGGGAGGTGTTCTTCTCGAACTACACCCCGAACTACGTCCTGCCCGGCCTTGACGCCGCCCGCTACCCCGCGGCCGCCCGGCTGCTGGCCTCACTCGGGTTCTCCGAGGTCGAGCACCCCAGCGCCATGGACCGTTCGCTCATCGGCTACCAGATCCCCGCGGACGTCCGGGAGCGGGTCACCCGGCTGCGCGCCGAGGGCTGGTACTTCGGATCGCCCACCGGGGACGACCTCGTGCCGCTGATCCGCATCGCCGGCGAGGCGTTCAACTCCGACTGGGCCCGGGCTATCCGCGAGGGGGTGCTCAGCGGGATGCCGCTGGAGCGGATCCTCGTCGCCAAGGACCCCGCGGGGGTGCTACTCGGCTGGGCGATGCACGGCACGTACGAGGCGGTCATCGAGCGTTTCGGACCCTTCGGGGTGCTCCCCGAGAGTCGAGGCACCGGCCTGGGCAAAGTGCTGCTGCACCTGACCCTGGAGCGGATGACCGCACTCGGCGCACACAGCGCCTGGTTCCTGTGGGCCGACGAGGGCTCCACCGCCTCCAAGCTCTATGAGCGCACCGGCTTCGCGCCGACCCGTACCTTCTCCATCCTGCGCGCCCCGCTGGGCTGAAAGCGCACCACTCGACGCGACCACAAGCCCGTCCGGCCCGGCCGGAGGCCGTAGAAAGGACCACCATGACAAAGACGGTCATCGCCGTCGGCGGCCACATCGGGGACATGGAGCTCACCGCCGGCCCCACGCTGGCCAAGGTGGTGCTCGAGGGCGGCCGCGCCATCATCGTGGACTGCACCTACGGCGAGCGCGGCCACCCGCGCCTGGCCCCCAGCGTCTACAAGGAGCAGAAACTGCACGAGGCGACGTTCTTCGCCGAGAAGATCGGGGCGGAGCTGGTCACCCTCGACTACTCCGACGGGTTCCTGCCCGATGACGAGGCCGTCGCGGAACAGGTCGCCGAGGTCATCCGCGGCGCCAAGCCGGACATCCTCATCACCCACTGGATCCGCAGCATGCACCGCGACCACGAGCGTGCCGCTCAGGCCGCGCTGCGCGGTGCCTTTCTCGCCTCCATCCCCATCGAGGAGCTCGACGCCGAGCGCCACTCCGTGCCGACGATCCTCCACGCCGAGAACTGGGAGGACATGGACGGCTTCGAGGCCGACACGTTCTTCGCCATCCCCGAGGAGGCGTACGCCCGGTGGCGAGAGGGCATCCAGGAACACGCCTTCGCACGCGGGGAGACCTACGGCTTCCGCTTCATCGACTACTACTCGGCCCTCATGGAAGTGAAGGGCTGCCTGGTCGGGGAGAAGCGGGCCGCCGCGTTCAAGACCGCCGGCAACGAGAAGTTCGCCCTCGCCGGGCCGTGACCGTCCTACCCACACCGACCCCCGATCCACAAGGAGCATCCTGATGAAGAAGTCACTGCTCGCGGCCACCAGCCTCGGCACCGCACTCGCCCTGACCCTCGCCGCGTGTTCGGGTGGCGGCAACGCCGGCGACTCCGGCACCACCGGCGGAGCGGGGGGCGACGGCGCCCAGCAGGTCACGTTCCTCACCCACTGGGGCCCGGAACAGGTGGGCATGCTCGAGGAGGCGGCCGCCGCGTTCACCGAGGACAACCCCGACATCACCGTGAAGGTGCAGGCCGTGCCGTTCGGCAACCTGCTCTCCACCCTGCGCACCCAGGGCGCCTCCCCCGACGGCCCGACCATCGTGGGCATCTACGACGCCTGGCTGCCCGAGCTGGTTCGCGACGGCCTGGCCGCCCCCGCCCCCGACGACGTCGCCGGTGAGGTGGAGGCAAACTGGCCGGAGAGCGTCGTCGGCGCCGCATCCCAGGAGGGCGCCGTCCACGGCATCCCGAACGAGGTCGACCTCTACCAGCTCAACTACAACAAGGCGATCTTCGACGAGGCCGGCGTCGCCGAGCCGCCGGCCGACTGGGACGCCCTGGTCGACGCGTCCACGAAGATCAGCGCGACCGGGCCGCAGGGCATCGGGTTCATCACTAGCTGGAACTCCGGCGCGGTGCACCCCTTCCTCTCCCTGCTCGCCTCGAACGGTGGCAGCTTCCTCAACGAGGACGGCACCGCCTCCGAGCTGACCAGCCCCGAGGCGATCGAGACCGCCGAGCTCTACCAGCGCCTGGTGGACGAGGGCCTGACGGACCCGTCGAAGTCGACCGCCAACGCCAACACCACCGGTCCGTACCTGGACAACTTCGTCAACGGCAACACCGGCATGATCATCATGGCCAACTGGTGGGAGGCCTCCCTGCAGGACGCCATGGGTGACTCCTTCAGCGACGTCGGTACCGCCCCCATCCCGGTGGGCCCGAGCGGCTCGGAGTCCTCGTCGATCTCCTACTCGTGGATGACCATGGTCAACGCTAACGCCGAGGACGCCACGCAGGGCGCCGCGTGGGAGTTCCTCAGCTGGCTCAACGGCCCGGACTCCGGCGAGGCCGGCTCCTCGGCCATGGGTGACATCCTCCTCTCGATGGGCATCCTGCCCTCGCGCAACTCGGACATCGAGGCCCACTCCGAGGAGCTGGAGACCGAGTTCCTCAGCTCCTACGTCGCCGCGCTGGACACCGCCACGCCGTTCCCGACGGTGCTCGGCGGCCCGGCCGCCACGGACGCGCTCCAGCGTCAGATCGAAGCCCTGCTCAACGGGCAGGTCGACGCGCAGACCGCGATGAAGACGGCGGCCGCCGACGTCGACGCCGCCCTGGCCTCCGCCCAGTAGCACGCCAGTGGCCGGGGCGGCAGCCCCGCCCCGGCCACGGCCCCGCACCGCCCGAACCGAACGAACCGCCCGAACCGAACGAACCGCCCGAACCGAACGAGGATGTGACGACGCAGTGACCACGCTGAAGGCCGTGGGGGAAGGGCCCGCCGTGCGGGTCCTGCCCCCGGCCCCCCGCTCCCGGAACCGACGGCGCACACAGGCAGGCTGGTCGGCGCTGTTCCTCAGCCCCACGCTGCTGATCATCGGCACCTTCATCGTGGTGCCGATGATCATGACGGTGTGGATCAGCTTCCACCAGTGGTCGATGTTCACCCCGATCAACGACATGACGTTCGTCGGCCTGGACAACTACGCCCGGCTGCTGACCGATTCCACCCGCGTGCAGGCGGTCGCCAACACGGCGGTCTACGTGGGGCTGAGCGTCCTGTTCACGGTGCCACTGGCGCTGCTCGTCTCGCTCCTGCTCTACTTCCCGACGCTGCGCGGCAAGCACGTCGTGCGCGTCATCCTCTTCGCCACCTATGTCATCCCCACGGTCGCCATCGTCATCATCTGGTCCAACATCTACGCCCCGGGGTACGGGCCGCTCAGCGCCTCGCTCGAGGCGATCGGCATCCCCTCGCCGGCGTGGCTGAGCGATCCGTCATGGGCGCTGGTCTCACTGGTCATCTTCAACGTGTGGCAGATGCTCGGCTACTACGTGATCCTGCTGACCGCGGGGCTCACCCAGATCCCCGAAGAGCTCTACGAGGCGGCGAAGCTCGACGGCGCCGGCATCGTCCGCCGGACCGTCTCCATCACGGTCCCACTTCTCCGCCGCTCCTTGGTGTTCGTCATCCTCATGACATTCATCAACTCGATCCAGGTGTTCGACCCGATCTACCTGCTCACCCAGGGTGGCCCCGCCGGCTCGACGAACGTCGTCTCCTTCGAGATCCAGCGCTCCGCCTTCCAGTACGGCGTCGCCGGCGAGGCGAGCGCCATGGCCGTGTCGCTGTTCATGATGATCGTGGTCATCGGCGCCGTGCTGGGCATCATCATGAAGGGACGCGCCAAGTGAGTACCGCCGTCGTCACCGCCTCTGCCCCCGTCCGGCCCGCCGCGGCCCGCCGGAAGCTCCCCGCACGGCAGGTCGTCACCCGGGTGGTTTTGTACCTGCTGCTCGCCGTCGTCGTGCTGATCCCGCTCTTCCCGCTGTACTGGCTGGTGATCTCCGCGTTCAAGACGCCCGCCGAGTTCGTGCAGATCCCGCCCACCCCCTTCCCCGCCGAGCCCACGCTCAACCCGCTGACGACGGCGCTGACCGACGTGCCGTTCTTCCGGTCGATGGCCAACAGCGTGATCATCGCCGGCGGCGCCACGATCTCGGTGGTCATCACCTCGATCTTCGCCGGGTACGTCTTCGCCAAGCACCAGTTCCGCGGCAAGGACGTGCTGTTCTGGGCGATCGTGTCGACGATGTTCCTGCCGCCGATCGTCACCCTCGTGCCGCTGTACCACCTGGTCTCCAGCATGGGCCTCGCGGACACCTACCTCGGCGTCATGCTGCCGTGGCTGGCCAACGCGTTCGGCATCTTCCTCATGCGGCAGTTCATCATGGAGGTGCCCGACGAGCTGATCGAGGCGGCCCGGGTGGACGGCGCCGGCGAGCTGCGGATCGTGTGGCAGTTCGTCATCCCGCTGCTGAAGCCGGCCGTGGTCACCCTCGCGGTGTTCATGTTCGTCTACGCGTGGAACAACTTCCTCTGGCCGCTGTCCATCCTGCGCTCGGAGGCGATGTACCCGGTGGTGCTCACCCTCAACCGGTTGATGTCGTACACGATGAGCTTCGAGTTCCAGAATGTCGTGATCGCCGGCGCCCTTGTGGCGTCGCTTCCCACCCTGCTGGTCTTCCTCGTGGCCCAGCGGGTCTTCGTCCAGGGGATCGCCTCCACCGGCGTGAAGGGCTGACGTTCGTGCCCGGCACGCCTGCCCCCCGGATCGCGGCGGGCGCCTCGCAGGTGGCGGCGGCCTCGCCGGTCGCGGCACGTACCTCCTCCGCGACGTCGGGGCAGGACCTGACCGACCCGCTCGTCGCGGACCTGGTCGCGGCTCTGGGCGCCGACGTGGTGCTCGCCGCCGCGGCCGACCGGCACGCCCGCGCGCACGACGCGTCCCACTTCCTGCTCGTCCCGCGCGTCGTCGTCGTGGCCCGCGACGCCGACGACGTCGCAACCACCCTCGCCGTCGGCACCCGCCACGCCACCCCGGTCACCCTGCGCTCGGGCGGGACAAGCCTGAGCGGGCAGGCCATCAGCGACGGGGTGATGGTGGACGTCCGCCGGCACTTCCGCGGTATCGAGGTGCTCGACGGCGGTGCCCGGGTACGCGTTCAGCCGGGGGTGACCGTCCGGCAGGTCAACGCCCGCCTGGCCGCGGTGGGCCGCAAGCTCGGGCCGGACCCGGCCAGCGAGGGGGCGTGCACCATCGGCGGTGTCGTGGCGAACAACTCCTCCGGCATGTCCTGCGGCACGGTGCACAACACCTACTCGACGCTGGAGTCGATGAAGCTGGTCCTGCCCAGCGGAACCGTGCTGGACACGGCCGCCCCGGACGCGGACGAACGCCTGCGCCGCCTGGAGCCCGCCCTGCACGCCCGGCTCGTGGAGCTGCGGGACCGGGTGCGGGGCGACGAGGAGTCCGTGGCGACCCTGCGCCGCCAGTTCGCCATGAAGAACACCATGGGCTACGGGCTCAACGCCTTCCTCGACCACACCACGCCGGCCGAGATCCTCGCCCACCTGCTCGTCGGCAGCGAGGGCACCCTGGGGTTCGTCACCTCGGCCGTCTTCCGCACGGTGCCGCGGCACCGGCACGCCGCCACCGGGCTGCTCGTCTTCGCCGACCTCGAGGCCGCGACGTCGGCGCTGCCGCTGCTGGTGGGCACCGGTCCGGCGGCCCTGGAGCTCATGGACGCCGCGTCACTCCGGGTGGTGCAGGCGGATGTGGACGTGCCCGAGCTGATCCGCGACCTCGCCGTCCTCGACCACGCCGCGCTCCTGGTGGAGTACCAGGAGGCCGACGGCGCCGGGCTCGACCGCGTCCGAGCGGCAGCGATCGCCGCGATCGACACCCTGCCGCTGACCGCGCCCTACGAGCTGAGCACCGACCCAGCCGGCCGGGCCGGGCTGTGGCACATCCGCAAGGGGTTGTACGCCGCCGTCGCCGGTGCCCGCCCCTCAGGGACGACCGCCCTGCTCGAGGACGTCGTCGTGCCCGTCGAGCGGCTCGCCCACACCTGCGCCGAGCTCACCACGCTGTTCGCCCACCACGGATACGCCGACGGCGTGATCTTCGGCCACGCCAAGGACGGCAACATCCACTTCATGCTCACCGGCCGGTTCGACGAACCGGCCGGGCGGGCGCGCTTCGCCGCCTTCACCGAGGACATGGTGCAGCTGGTCCTGGCCCAGGGCGGCTCCCTCAAGGCCGAGCACGGCACCGGCCGGGTCATGGCGCCGTTCGTCGAGCGGCAGTACGGCCCGGAGCTGTACGCCGTGATGCGCGAGCTCAAGGATGCCTGCGACCCGACCGGGGTGATGAATCCGGGCGTCATCATGACCGCGGACGCCACCGCGCACCTCAAGCACGTCAAGACCTCTCCGCCGGTGGAGGCAGAGGTCGACCGCTGCGTGGAGTGTGGCTACTGCGAGCCGGTGTGCCCCAGCAAGGACCTGACCCTCACGCCCCGCCAACGCATCGTGCTGCGCCGGGCGATCGCGCAGGCCCAGCTCGACGGCGACCACGAGCTCGTGGCAGAGCTCGAGCGTGACTTCGAGTATGGCGGGCTCGAGACCTGCGCGGTGGACGGCATGTGCCAGACGGCCTGCCCGGTGCTCATCAACACCGGCGACCTGGTCAAGCGTCTGCGCTCGTCCGGGCACTCCGCCCCCGAGCGCGCGGTGTGGTCCGCCGCCGCCCGGCACTGGGACGCGACGACGGTCGCCGCAGCCCGGGCCCTCGACGTCGCCGGAGCCGTGCCGGCCCCGCTCGTACGAGGTCCCAACCGGCTGGGCCGCGCCGTGATGGGTGAGGAGGTGCTGCCCTTGTGGTCGACGGATCTACCCAGGGGCGGGACGCGCCGGTCCCGCACCGCTGCTCAGGGGTCCCGGGCAGCCGCGGCGCCCCCCGTATCCGAGGCGCCCCCCGCGCCCCCCGTGCCCAGCGAGCCCGCCGCGCCCGCCGCGCCGGCCGCACCCGCCCCCGCGGCGCTTGCCGTGCCCGTCGCGCCCGAAGTACCCACCGCGCCGGCCGCACCCATCACACGGGCCGCACCCACCACACCGGCCGCAGTCGTCGCGGTCTTCCTGCCCTCGTGCCTGAGCGCCATGTTCAGCCCGGCCGGCGGCGGTCCGGGCTCCCAGCGCAGCTTCCAGGAGCTGTGCGCGCGCGCCGGCGTCGAGCTGGTCATCCCCGACGACGTGGACTCGCTGTGCTGCGGCACGCCCTGGGCGTCGAAGGGGCTCGCCGCCGGGCGGCGGGCCATGCGGGAGAAGGTGCTGGCCTCGTTGCGGGTCGCCACGCGCGACGGGGAGCTGCCGGTGGTGTGCGACGCGTCGTCGTGCACCGAAGGCCTGGAGAACCTAGTCGCGTCCGCGGGCACCAGCCGGCCGATCCGGGTCGTCGACTCGGTCGACTTTGTTGTCGAGCACGTGCTGCCGGCGTTGCGCGTGCCCGAACGCGTACCCACCATCACGGTCCACCCGACGTGCTCCTCGACGCGTCTGGGCAGCACCGACTCGCTCCTCGCCGTCGCCGGCGCGATCGCCGACGAGGTGTACGTGCCCCCCGACTGGGCCTGCTGCGCCTTCGCAGGCGACCGCGGCATGCTGCACCCCGAGCTGACCGCCTCGGCGACCGCCGCCCAGTCCCAGCAGGTCAACGAGTTCGGGGCGGTCGCGCACGCGTCATGCAACCGGACCTGCGAGATCGGGATGAGCCGGGCCACCGGTCGCGAGTACCGCGGGATCCTCGAGCTCCTCCACGAAGCGGCAGAGCCACCGCCGACGGTGTAGCCCCAGCGGCCGGCCCGGCAGGAACGGATTCCACGGCGTGCGAGCAGGCCCGATCGGGCTACCCGACCGCAGCTCGGCACACCCGAACCTGCGTCAGGAATGCTGGCAGGTCCTCGTCGCCCAACCTTGCCGGCGCCCGAGCGGGACCACACAACGGCGGCCGACCGCCGTCGCCGGGCAGCGGCGGGCAGTGGCGGGCAGCGGCGACGCCGCCCTAGTCCGTCACCTCGAAGAACCCGTGCGCACCCCGCTCGGCGTCGACCATGGCGTGGGAGACGAACGGGTAGTTGCCCGCCTCCGGGAACGTCATCTCGACAAACCCGCCCTGCGCGGCCACCAGCGGCAGCACCTGCGCGCCGCCGGTCGGGTCGCCGCCGACGTCCTGCGGCCCGCCCACGGTGTACGCCCCCTCGGTGTAGACCGTGTCGAACTGACCGCCGACCACATGGAAGGCGCTGCCGCGGGAGGGACCGGCGTCGAGCACCCACACGCGGACGCTCTCGCCCACCCGGGCGGGCAGCCGGTCGTGGTCGTACTGGTTCGCGTAGCCGTTGAAGAGCACCAGGTCGGGCGTCTCGGCGGCGATCTTCGCCGCGTCGGCGGGGCCGCCCACCTCGCCGAGGTAGGCCTCGGACTGCACGAGCACGTACTCGCGGTCCACCTCGGTCAGGTTCGGCGGGTCGATGATGACCGCGCCGAACATGCCGTTGGCGATGTGCATCGACATCGGCATCGTCGAGCAGTGGTACATCCAGATCCCGCTGCGCGTGGCGGTGAAGTTGTACGTCAGGGACTCCCCCGCCGCGATCGTGCGCATCGGCCCGTCCGGGGCGAGGGCGCCGGCGTGGAAGTCGATGGAGTGCCCGATGGTGCCGTCGTTGACCAGGGTGATCTCGAACCGGTCGCCGACCTTGCCGCGCAGCGTCGGGCCGGGCGCGGTGCCGTTGAACGTCCACCGCTCCTGCGCCACGCCGGGCGCCACCTCGGCCTGGACCTCGGTGACGGTGAAGGTCACCTGGTGCACGGTCGCGTCCGGGGCCGGCGGCAGGGCGGCGTCGTGGGCCTCGAAGTCCTCACCGGGGTCGGCCTGCAGGTCGAGCAGGTCGGTCGCGGGAGTTCCCGTGCCCGACGGCGCGCCATGCCCCGCGGCCGCGTGGTCGCCGGTGGAGGTGCCCCCGTCGTCCCCGGACGCCACCGGGGCAGCGCCGACGGCGACGATGTCCAGGGTCATGCCCATCTGGCGGTGGCCGGCCACGGAGCACCAGCCCTCGAGGTCGCGGCCGATCACGCCGACCTCGACCGTGGCGGTGCCGCCGACGCTGAGGCGGCCGGTGGACGCGCCGGTCTCGAGGACGAGGTCATGGACGTCGGTGCCGGTGTTGGTCAGCTCGATGATCAGTTCGTTGCCGGCGGGCACCTCGATGACGTCCGGGGTGAACCGCATGCCCTCGACCTGCACCTGGACGGTGGTGGTCTCGCCGGTGGCGGCGACGTCGGCGGACGCGGAGGAGGCACCGAGGCCGGCTGCGGCCGGGTCGCCGGCCACGCCGAGGACCACCGCGAGCGCCACGGCGCCCACGCCCCACGCGCCACCGAGGCGGCGACGCACCGGCGGCGCGCCGACCCGCAGGTCCCCGGTGACGAGGTCGTCGTCGCGGCGGCGGATGGCCCGGCGCCGCGCGAGGCCGGCGCGGGCCAGTAGCACGAGGAAGGCGACCATGACGGCCAGGCCGAGCATCGACGTCGTCACCCGCACCAGCGAGGGCAGCGGGAGGACGAACAGCACCAGGCACAGGTTGAGGGTGACGACGCGGGCGACGGCGGCGCGGTCCATCTCCTCGTTGACGGCGCGGACCACGGACGGGCCGCCGCCGAGCATGACCGGCGCGAGGTAGCTCAGTGCGCCGAGCAGCACCTGCCCGGCGAACCCGGCGGCGAAGGGCGCGACCAGGACGCCGAGGCCGTCGACGGCGGCGGGCCAGGTGGCGGCGGTGGCCACGACCACGCCGAGCGCGGCGACGCAGAACGCGAACCACGCGACGGCGGCGGCCGCGGACAGGCTGGCGAACGAGGCGGGCGCCTTGGTGCGCGCGATGGTGACCATCGGGCGGACCACCAGCGCGATGCCGGCCAGGTACACCACGGCACCAGCGACGGCGAGCGGGCGCAGGCCCGTGAGGGCGGCGGCGTCGACCACCAGCACGCCGGCGACGAGCACCCACAGCGCCCGCCCGGCGGCGAGCGGGGCGCCGGGGACCATCTTGGTGCGCAGCATGGTGGGCCACAGGACCACGAGGGTGCCCAGCACGGTCAGTCCGACGAACCCGAGCAGCATGGTGGTCACGTGGGCGACGTAGAGCTGGGCCTGGACGTCGGCGTCGGTGGTGGTGCGGGCGAGCAGCACGCCCAGGCCGGCCCCGGCGGCGAGGAACGCGACCGCCAGGACGTAGAACAGGGAGAGCTTGCCGAACCGGGCCATGAGCGCCCCGCGCCGCTGGCGCAGGATGACCCCGCCGTGAACGAGCGCGACCAGCGCCACCAGCGCCGCGCCGGCGGTGAGGACGGCGTCGTTGCCGGTGGTCATGCCGGCCACGACGCCGAGGGCACCGACGGTGTGCGCGGCGAGCCGGGCGACCATGAACGGCTGCCCGCCGGGCGCGGGGCGGCCGAGGAGGGTGTCGGCGAAGTGGCTGGACCAGATAAGGATCGCCGAGGTGACCGCGCCGAGCAGCATGAGGTGCGTGAGCAGCCAGGCCGACTCCGGCAGCCACCGGTGCACGACGGCGGCGACGGCGGCGGCTGCCAGCCAGGCGATGACGACGGCGTTGGCCCGCACGTGCCAGGTGCGCCGGTTCAGGCCGGGCCGGGTGGGGCGGGCTGCGCCGTCGGGGCTGAGGCCCGGGCCGGTTCCGGTGCCGGTGACGCCCGGCCGGGGTGCTGTGTCGAGGCGGGTGCCGCCGTCGCGCGGGGGGCCGACAGGGATGGTCATGAGGTGGCTCCGGTGGTGCTGGGGGTGGAACGGGCGGGCGTCCGGGGCGCGGCAAGCACCGCCCAGGCGGACACGGCGACGAACGCGAGCAGCGCGACGATGTTGCCCACGCCGCCGGCCTGCACGGCCCACTCGACGTCGCGGGCGTCGCCGACCGCGAGCCGCAGCACCAGCGAGGCGTGCATGAGTGCGGCCGGCCCGTACATCACCGGGTGGTAGGGCAGCGGGCGGCGCAGCACGGCGGGGAAGATGACCGGGGCGTGCGCCATGATCATCGAGATGACGAAGCCGAGCATGACGGCGTGCAGCACGGCGTCGTAGCCACGCCCCTCGGTCACCGCGCCGCCGAGCACCCAGATCGCCCCGCCGACCGCCAGCCACGCGTACCCGACGAGCAGGCACACGGCGATGAACCGCGGCAGGCCGGTGCCGTTGACGGTGCGGCGGGCGACGTCCTTGGCCGCCAGCCAGCCGGCCGCGACGAGCAGCGCGAGCCCGACCAGGGTGAAACCCACCTCCGGGGCGAGCAGCGCGACGACGGCGGCGCCCACCAGCGCCAGCGCGATGGCCAGCGCGGCGCGCGAGGCGGCCGGGGAGAGCATCTCCATGCGGGCGAGCTCGAGCCGCTCGCCGAAGATGGTCAGCACGAGGAAGCCCGCGAGCCACGGCGTCAGGAAAGGCACGGGCACCCCACCCGCCCACAGCACCGCGGCGCCGAGGGCCATGGCCGCGCCGAGCACCTGGATCGTCACCGCGGTGGCGGGCTGGCGGGCGAAGAGCTGGCGGTAGACCAGCAGCAGGAGCACCGCGGCCAGGACGAGCAGCCCCTGGCCGACGGCGAGCGGGGCGGCGGAGATCAGCGCCAGGCCGCCGAGGCCGGACGCGGCGGGGGCGGCGAACGCCCATGGCCGGCCCAGCGCGACGGCGCGCTCCAGGGAGATGACCGTGCCGACGAAGCCGAGGACCATGAGCGGGCCGTGCACGTCGGGGAGCCGGTCGAGGTTGAGGGCCGGGCCCAGGATCTGGGGCAGGCCGAGCAGGCCGAGGGCGGCGTCGAGGCCGAAGATCATCGCGATCGCGCCGGGCACGAGGAATACCAGCCGGAAGCCGGTGCGCTGGCGCAGCGGCCGCGGGCCCGGGGTGCCGGCCGCGCCTGTGCGCGACGAACCACCGGTACGCGACGTGCCGCCGGTGCGCGCCGGGGAGGCGGGCGGGCGGGGCTGGTGGACGGTGGGGCTCACGAGAACATCTCGCGGTGGGGGCCGATGGTCAGGCCGCCTTCGGAGTCGAAGCCGTCCCAGGGGTCGCTGGTGGGCACGCCGGTGACGGGCTCGGCCTCGGCCGCGGTGACCGGCAGCCCACGGGCCCAGCCCCGCGGCGCCGGTGGGACGCCGTCGGGCGAGCTCGTCACGTGGAGCAGGCAGGCGCCGGGCTCGGTGAACGCCTCGAGGGTGACGCGCTCGGGGGCGACGTCGCCCTCGGCGAGGATCTCCCGGGCCATGCCGAGGTGGGCGTTGCAGACCACCTCGGGGCGGTCCTTGGCCAGCTCGAGGACCGGGCAGCGGTACAGGCGCACGGTGCGCACGTCGCCGTTGCGCTCTGTCTCGGGGTCGAAGCCGGTGCGGTCGAGCAGGCGGCGCAGGTGCTCGACGGCGGCGGCCGAGCCTCGCCGCGGTGCGGCACCAGCCGCCTCGGACTCGTGCGCGGGCTCGCGCTCGAGGATGGCCCGGCCCCAGGAACGGCCGGCCTCGCGGGAGTGGTGACGCAGCACCGGGCCGTCGGGCAGCACGTTGGAAAGGTAGGAGACGAGCACCTGCGCGAGGACGGCGTACTCGGGACTGGAGAACGACGCTTCGGGCGCGTAGGTGTAGACCGACGCCGGGCGGCCGCGGCCCACGGGGGCGCGCTGGTCGCGCATGGCCAGGCCGGTGCGGACCAGCGCCTCGAGGTGCTCGCGCACGGTGTTGGGGTGCTGACCGAGCTGCTCGGCGACCTGCGCCACGGTCATCGGGTCCTGGTGCTCGACCAGGAGGTCGAGCACCGCCCGGCGCGGGGCGGAGAGCCGCTCCCGCCGATCGGAGCGCGCGGGACGAGGACCGAATTTACTCACGGTCTGACCGTACTTATTCAGGGGTAAGCACGCCAGGACATTGGTCCCAAAACCGGCACGCCATGGCGTGCCTCACGGCCGCCCACAGGTGCTGCTCCGGGTGCCAAACGGTCAAGGCATGATCCGGGGCATGATGCGGAACACCCTGCCGGAGTGGGCACAGTGGGTGTCCGCACTGCCCCCTGCCGGATTTGCAGGCACTGAGCGAGCTTGCCCGAGTAGAGGAACTTCGCATCATCGACGTGGTGTGGCAGTTCAATGTCGGGACGGTGCCGGGAAAGACCGCTCGGGAAGTCGACGGGGCCCTCAACTACGATGTCCAGGAGAACCCCGACGACGGGGAAGGAGATGCCTCATGAGCTCTAGCACGGGCGAGAGGCAGGGCGACCAGATCTGGTTGCCTGGCACCGTGGCTGACCGCATCCGTACGTCCAGTACCAATCAGATCCCTGTGATGCCATTCGAGGTCTCAGCCGCGAGGGTCGGCGTCATCATCGACCGCCGACTGGGACGTCAGACCCCCATGTGGATCAAGAAGCTCGCCGAGGCCACGCCGCACTCTTCCTGACAGTGCGGCGTGCGCCGGTCAGCTCTCGAGTCGGTGCCGCAGCTCCTCGTACTCGGCCATGCCGATCTCGCCGCGAGCGAGCCGGTCGTCCAGGACCTGCCGCGACGTGACGGCCGACGGCGCAGGTGCCGCCGCGCCGGCGAGCCCCGCGCCCGGCGGGACACCCATGCCCGGAACCGTACTCATTCCCGGGCCTACTCCGCCCAGGGCCCGGCCGCCGGGCGGCCCGCCCGGCCCGTACTCGGGCCGGTCGCCGTCCCGCAGCATCCGCACGGCCAGCAGCACGAGAACCACGATTGCCGCGATCATCAACAGCACGACAAGCAGCGCGATGATGCCGAGCAGCAGCCCGCCACCGACGCCGTAGTTGTACCTCATCACCCCACCCACCCCCTTCAGCGGCCCTGACGGTTGTCGCACCGCCGTCAGGGCCCCGGCGCCTCGTCGCGCCAGTACTCGTTGTACGCCCCAACGCGGCAGCGCGCCACAGGTCGACGGCGCGGAGCCCCGCGCCCGCCACCGCCCGGCGAATGGGCAGGAAGTGGCGTCCCAGCCGTTCCGGCCTGCGCTGTGCGGCCGCGCTCTCAGGGGGCGCGCGGTGACGCCGGTCACCGAGCGATGTGTGGCCGATCACACCGTTCACGGAGGGAACTGCGACGAGTTCCACACCAACACCACGACTTTGGTCACATTCAAGTAACGATCTTACCTGCACATTTCCATGACCTTTCCGCGTCACCATGCCGAATACCCCATGTCGATCCACTGAACCAGGGGGGTGGTCACGCTTCTGGATGTTTGCCATGGTGGAGCGTCCGTTTTTTCCTGGCCACTCCACGGCCGGTTGGACTCGCGGTGCTGACCGGCGCCGCGGGACCGCCTCGGCGGGCTGCGTCCAGCGGCCCCGGGGAACGACCCGCGAACGGGCGCGGCGCTTCCACGCGCCGCCCCCGCCGATCCACGGAAGAGGTTTACGTGAGCGCGATCCGCGCAAAGCACGTCTACAAGGTCTTCGGCCGCCGCTCCGGCGAAGCCGTCAAGCGCCTGAAGGCCGGTAAGACCCGCGACGAGGTCAAGCCCCTGGGCACCGCCGCAGTCATCGACGCGACCTTCGAGGTCAACAAGGGCGAGACCTTCGTGGTCATGGGCCTGTCGGGCTCGGGCAAGTCCACTCTGATCCGCACGCTCAACGGCCTGCTCCCTCCCACGGCCGGGACCATCGAGGTGGACGGCGACGACATCGCGGGCGTCTCCCCCGCCGAGCTGCGCGCGATCCGGCGCAAGAAGATCTCCATGGTCTTCCAGCACTTCGCCCTCCTGCCGCACCGCTCGGTGCTCGACAACGCCGCCTACCCCCTCGAGATCCAGGGCGTCGGCAAGGCGGAGCGGCGCGAGCGGGCCGCCGAGTCCCTCAAGCTGACCGGGCTGGCGGGCTGGGAGGACTCCCTGCCGTCCCAGCTCTCCGGTGGGATGCGCCAGCGCGTGGGCCTGGCCCGCGCCCTGGCCGCGGACACCGACATCCTGCTCATGGACGAGGCCTTCTCCGCCCTGGACCCGCTGATCCGACGCGAGATGCAGGACCAGCTCGTCGAGCTCCAGGCCTCCCTGGGCAAGACGATCGTCTTCATCACCCACGACCTCAACGAGGCCATGTACCTCGGCGACCGGATCGCGGTCATGCGCGACGGCCGCATCGTCCAGATCGGCACCGCCGAGCAGATCCTCACCGAGCCCGCCGACGACTACGTCATGCAGTTCGTTGCAGACGTGGACCGTTCCCGCGTGTTGACCGCGGGTTCGCTCATGCGCCGCCCCGTCGTGACCATCCACGCCGGCGCCGGCCCCGCCGTCGCCCTGCGCGAGCTGCGCGAGGCCCAGGCCTCGGCCGCCTACGTGGTCGATCGGCGCCGGGTGCTGCACGGCTCGGTGTACGACGACGAGATCCTCACCGCCCACCGCCAGGGCGCCACGACGCTCGAGGGTTTGGTCCACCCCGACTCCTCGGCCGTCAAGGCCGACGCCTCCCTGTCCGAGCTCTTCGCCCCCGCCGCGGAGGCTCGCCTGCCGCTGGCCGTGGTGGACGACGGCGGCAAGCTGCTCGGCGTCGTGCCACGCGTGGCGCTGCTCGAGGCCATGGCCCCGCCCGGCGCGCTCAGCGGGGACAGCCCGGCGAGCGCCGACAGCCCGTCGAGCGCCGAGAGCCCGGCGAGCGCCGACAGCCCGGCGAGCGCCGACAGCGCGGCCACGCCGGCCGAGAGCACGGCTCCGGCTGACGGGGCGGACGCCGCCGTCGACCACCACGCCACGAACGGAGGAGGTGCCCGATGAACTACCGCATCCCCCTGGGCGACTGGGCCGACACCTTCGTCGACTGGCTGACCGACACGTTCAACGGGCTCTTCAAGTTCATCGGCAGCGTGCTGGACTGGCTCTTCGACGTCCTGGAGCTCGTCGCCGCCGAGCCGCCGTTCTGGATCGTCGGGCTCGTCCTGGCTGCGATCGCGTTTGCCGTGAAGGGCTGGAAGCTCGCCCTCGGCGCGCTGGTCGGCTTCGCGATCATCTACGGCGTCGACCAGTGGGACGCGGCGATGTCGACGCTCGCGCTCGTGGTCGTGGCCAGCGTCTTCGCGATCGGCATCGGCGTCCCGCTGGGCATCTGGTCCGCCCGCAGCTCCACCGTCTCGGCCGTCCTGCGACCGGTGCTCGACTTCATGCAGACCATGCCCGCGTTCGTGTACCTGCTGCCCGCCGTCATCCTCTTCCGGGTGGGCGTGGTGCCCGGCATCGTCGCGACGATCATCTTCTCGATGGCGCCCGGCGTGCGGTTCACCGACCTGGGCATCCGGCAGGTGGACACGGAGGTCGTCGAGGCGGGGCACGCGTTCGGCGCGACGCCCGGCCGCATCCTGCGCCAGGTGCAGCTGCCTCTCGCACTGCCGAATATCATGGCCGGCGTCAACCAGGTGATCATGCTGGCGCTGTCCATGGTCGTCATCTCCGGCATGGTCGGCGCCCCCGGGCTCGGCCAGCCGGTCGTCCAGGCGCTGCAGAGCGTCAACATCGGGCTCGGCGTCGAGGCGGGCATCGCCGTCGTCATCCTCGCGATGTACCTCGACCGCGTGACGTCCGCGCTGGGTGAGCGCTCCCCGGTCGCGCGCGCCCTGAAGGTCCGCGCCGCGGACGCCTGACCCGCGGGTGCGCCGGCTCGTAGCCGGCGCACCGGCTTACTCCCTGTCGCGCGCCGAGTACCCGCCGCCGCGGCTCACACACCTGCCACACCGGCTAACAACCAGAGCGCACCCCCACGCTCACGGAAGGAAAACGGCAATGCAGAACACGACACGTCGCGCGGCCATCCTCGCGACCAGCACGGCCCTGGCCCTCACCCTGGCCGCCTGCTCCTCGGCCGAGGGCGATAGCACCGCGGCCGGGGACGAAAAGGGCACCATCACGATCGGTGTCCACTCCGGCTGGGAGGAGGGCATCGCCGCGTCGCACCTGTGGAAGTACATCCTCGAGGAGCAGGGCTACACGGTGGAGATGGAGACGGCCGACGCCGGCGTCGTCTTCACTGGGCTCGCCCAGGGCGACTACGACGTCAACTTCGACACCTGGCTGCCCTCCACCCACGAGTCCTACATCACGAAGTACGGCGACGACCTGGAGGACCTCGGCGTCTGGCACACCGACGCCCCGCTGACCATCGCGGTCAACGAGGACGCGCCCATCGACACCCTGGCCGAGCTCGCCGAGAACGCCGACGCCTTCGGTAACCGCATCGTCGGGATCGAGGCCGGGGCGGGCCTCACCAAGATCACCCAGGAGTCGGTCATCCCGACCTACGGCCTGGAGGGCATGGAGTACCTCATCTCCTCCACCCCGGCCATGCTCGCCGAGCTCCAGGCCGCCACCGAGGCCGGCGAGAACATCGCCGTGACGCTGTGGCGCCCGCACTGGGCCTACGACGCCTACCCGATCAAGGACCTCGAGGACCCCGAGGGCGCGCTGGGCGAGCCCGACGGCATCCACACCTACGCGCACGCCGGCTTCGGTGAGGAGTTCCCGGAGGTCGCCGAGTGGATCGGGAACTTCGAGATGGACGCCGACACCCTCTCCGAGCTCGAGAACCTCATGTTCAACGAGATGGGCGGCGAAGACAACGACGGCGCCGTCGAGCAGTGGGTGGCCGACAACCCCGACTTCATCACGGGTATCACGGGCTGACGTTTCCCCGTTTCGCGGCCGGCTGAGGCTGCGAGCTGGCAAGGAGGGCTCCCCGGCGTCGTGCCGGTGAGCCCTCCTCGTCGATTTCTGAGCTGGTCGATTGCCGGGCTGGTCGATTGCCGGGCTGGTCGATTGCCGGGCTGGTCGATTGCCGAGCCCGCGTGCTGTGTCCACAGTTCCGGGCGCAGACGATGCACCACCTGCCGCGCATAGGCAAGCCTTCTCGCCATGGCTCCGCGGGCCGATCAGACGGCGATCCGGCAACTTGCCGACAAGCAGGACGACGTGGTCAGTCGCGCGCAGATCCGTCGGCTCGGCGCGACCGACGACTGGATCGCTCATCAGCTCTCGACCGAGCGATGGCAGCTCCTCTTCCCCGGCGTCTACCTGACCAGCTCCGGCCGCCCACGTTGGCAGAGCCGGGCGCAGGCGGCACTCCTCTACGCCGGGCGCGGCGCCGTGCTCAGTCATACGAGCGCGGCCTTCCGGCACGGGCTCGTCGACCGCCCCGGCGACGTCGTCCATGTGAGCGTGCCGCATGGCCGGAGAGTGAAGCGCCAGCCCGGCTTCAAGCCGCACTACCGCCGGCAGATTCCTCCTGCCTGGGGCCGCCTTCGTGCCATCGGGCCCATAGACACGGTGCTCGACGTCGCCGACCTGCCGGGGACAAGTGCTGACGATGTGGTCGGCCTCGTCTGCCGCGCCGTCCAGCGCAACGTCGACAGCGAGCAGATCCTCAAGGCTGTCACCCGGCGCACCGGACAGCGTCACCGCAGCCTCCTGCTCGACCTGCTGGCCGTGGTCGACGAGGGGATCGAGTCGGCGCTCGAGTACCGCTATCACCGGGTGGAGCGCGCTCATGGCCTCCCTCGGTCGCAGCTTCAGAGCAGGGAGGTGCTGGACGGGCACTGGCTGCGTGCAGACTGCCGCTACGTGAAGTACGGCGTTCGCGTCGAGCTCGATGGCCAGCTCGCGCACCCCTTCGGGCGCACGGACCGCGACGTCTGGCGGGACAACGCCGCCCTCATCCTCGCGAGCGAGCTGACCCTGCGGTACCGGTGGCGCCACGTGGTCATCACGCCGTGCCACGTGGCCCGGCAGGTGGCGATCGCCCTGCGCTCTCGCGGATGGTCAGGCACGCCGCGACCGTGCGGTCCGGGGTGTGCGGTCGTGGGCATTTTCCGCTGACGAGACACGGGAGCGCAAGCCAGCGAGCGGCTGTGGTGGCCGGACATTGTCTGCCCGGGCAGGCGCACCTTCATGACGAAGCCATGGCGCGGTTGTCGGGGCTCTCGGCTCGCTTCGGCGACCGCAGCGGCGCGTGCTCGCGGCCCCACGCGCATGACGCCGACGCGGATGTCGGAACGCCGACCCGGATGTCGGAACGCCGACCCGGATGTCGGAACGCCGACCCGGATGTCGGAACGCCGACCCGACAGCCTGGTAGTACATCGCTAAGGCACAGCCTGAGGAAAGTACTACCAGCCTCGCCAGAAGCGCCCACCCGCCAGGCGGGGACGGGTCCTGGCGCTTGGCACGTCCCGGCGCCGGCGGCGGGCCAGCGTCTACGGCTGCCGAAGGCCGACCCTGAGCGTCGGCACCGCGAACGACCGCGAAGCTCCGGAGCTCCGTGCCGAGCAACGCGTCACGGCGGCTCCACGAAGCTGCCGGACGCCGAGGCCGGACAGCCTGGTAGTACTTTCCTCAGGCATAGCCTGAGAAAAGTACTAGCAGCCCTCAGAGGGACGCCGGCAGCACACGCCCGAGCCCGGACGCCGGCAGCCGCTCACGCCCCAACCCCCGGCAGCCGCTCACGCCCAACCCCCGGCAGCCGCTCACGCCCCACCCCCGGCAGCCGCTCACGCCCCAATCGCCGGCAGCCGTCCGGCCGGAGCCCCGGCAGCCGCTCACGCCCAAGCCCCGGCAGCCGCTCACGCCCAACCCCACCGGACCTCCCGGAAGGGTGCGCGAATGACGTCCCACCCAGATGCACGAATTTACGGAGCGGCGGCCCGGAGGAATAGCGGTCGGCCGTGCGAAACGCCCGTCAGTGCCCGGCTGCATCCTTGGGCGCAGCCGCTTCCTCGGTTGCGTCGGCCGTCTGTGCCCGCGCGGCGTCGTACAGGTCCGGCTCGAGGTAGATCTGCGCCTTGAGCGGCACCGCGGCACGCACCCGCTTCTCGGCCGCGTCGATCGCGGTGGCGATCTGCTCGGCGGTGGCGCCGGCGGGCACGGCAACCTTGGCGGCCACCAGCACATCGTCGGGACCCAGGTGCATCGTGCGCATGTGGATGACCCGCTCCACGCCGTCGCCCGGGATGGCCTCCTCGATGGCGCGGTGGTGCTCCGGCGCGGCGGACTCCCCGATCAGCATCGAGTACATCTCGATGGCCAGGAAGATCGCGATGACAACGAGCAGCAGCCCGATGGCCGCCGACCCGACGGCGTCCCACCGGCCGTCGCCCGTCGCGAGCGTCATGCTCACGCCGAACAAGCCGAAGACCAGGCCGACGAGGGCGCCGAAGTCCTCCAGGAGGATGACGGGGATCTCCGGGGCACGGGACGCCTTGACGAACTCCATGAGCGAGTGTTTCCCGCGCACGGCGTTCGCTTCCTGGATCGCCACCCAGAACGACCGGGTCTCCAGCCCGATCGCGACCACCAGCACGGTGACCGGCACCCACTGCCACGCGGTGATGGGGTGCGGCTCTGCGAACTTGTGCCACGCCTCGTACAGCGCGAACAGGCCACCGACGGTAAACAGCACGATCGAGACGATGAAGGCGTAGACGTACCGGGCCCGCCCGTAGCCGAACTGGTGCACGTCAGACGCCCGGCGGGCGGCACGGCGACCGCCCACGAGGAGCAGCACCTGGTTGCCCGAGTCCGCCACCGAGTGGATCGCCTCGGCCAGCATCGAGCTCGACCCGGTCAGCAGGTACGCGACGAACTTCGAGATCGCGATCCCGACGTTGGCGGTCAGCGCCGCGATGATCGCCCGGGTGCCACCACTGGCAGACATGAACCACTCCCCTCGACGCGGACCGTCAAGGCCCGGGGCTCAGGCTAGTGGCACGGCGGGGAGTCGGCGCCTTGCGTCAGTCCTCGCTGGGGACCCGCTCGGCGTGGCGGGCCTCGGACTCGAGCAGGATCGGCACGCCGTCACGCACGGGGTAGGCCAGCGGGTTCACCTCGCTGGTGGAGACGAGCTCCGGCTGACCGTCGGGGCCGACGCCGTCGACCAGCTCCGCACCGGTGACCGGGCAGCGCAGGATCTGCCGCACCCACGGGTCGATCGCGAGGGTCTCGGTGTGGGCGACGTGCTCGTTCATGCCGGTCTCTCCTGCGGTCGGGGACCTCGCACAGGTTGAGGCGACGGTCGCGGTGCGGGACGAGCCTACCGTCCGGGGCGCCGCGAGCCGGAAGCCGTTACTCGGCCTCGCCCTGCAGCACCCGCAGGTGTCCACGGCGGGCGATCTCGCCGTCGGCCAGGGGCTCGGGCAGGTGGTGTGTGACCGGGGCGGGGGCGGCGGAGCCCGGCCGCTTAGCGGGCACGGCGGGCTGCGGCCTGGCCCGGGAGGCCTCGCGGACGGCGTCGGCCAGGGCGACCAGATCGTCGTTGGAGGGGCTGGCGGGCTTGAACTCGGTGGCCAGCCGCACGACGTCCCAGCCGCGCGGCACGGTCAGGCGCTCGGCGTGCACGTCGCACAGGTCGTACGCGTGCGGCTCGACCGTGGTCGAGAGCGGGCCGAGGACCACCGTGGAATCGGCGTAGACGTACGTGAGGGTGGCCACGGCGGCTCGATCGCAGGCGGACCTGCTGCACTGGCGGACGGCTCTCACGACAGTCGACGCTACATCGTTCCGCGCCCCGTCCGGCGCACCCACGCCGTGAGAGCCGTTACCCCGGACGGTGGTCGTCGGCAACCGGAGCGTCGACGGTGCCGTCGCCAGGACGCGGGTCCCGGCCCCGCCCTCACCCGGGATGCGGCGCGATGCGAACGGCCGCGTCGATTAGCCTCGGGGGATGCCCGACGCCGACCCACCCTTGCCCGCACTGCCCGTGCGGCGTCCGGCGCGCCGGCGTGACCGGCACGGCCGGGGCCTGCGGGGCCCGCTCATCCCGCCCTCGCTCCCGGGCTGGCGCACCCGCGCAGACCGGTTCGACGACGTCGTGCTGCGCGCCGTACGGCGGCTCGAGCGCCGGTGGGCGAAGCAGCTCGACGGGGTGGAGTTCGCCGTCGAGGAGGTTCCGCCGTCGGACCCGGCGCCGTGGGAGCACCGCACGGTGGTGCTGGGGCGCTACTTCCCCGCCGACCCGGCCGCCGGGCTGGCGCACCGGATCGTCGTGTACCGCCGGCCCGTGCTGGCGCGCTGCGAGGACGAGGAGGACGTCGAGGGGCTCGTGCGCGTCGTGCTCGTGGAGCAGGTTGCGGGCATGCTGGGTCGGGCACCTGAGGACGTCGACCCTGAGTACCCCGTCGAGGACTGACAGCCAGAACGAATAGCCAAGGTCGACCCATCGGTGGTCATCAGCGGCTAATATCGGGCACACCTTTCGTGCAGAAGGCGTCCTAATCACGCGCAGCCGCCGATCGGGACAAGGAGCTGTTCTCGGACGGAAATCCGGGGTCAGCCATGCCTACGCAACAGCCCGGGGAGGCGACATGACGGACCGCCCGTCGCAGCCCGCGATCGAGCGGTGGGGCGCCCCCCTCAATCTGGCGACGACGGCGGTGCTCGCCATGCACGGCCGCGGCCAGAGCGTTGCGGACATGCGTCGGTTCACCCAGCGCGTCGCCGAGCCGCGCGCGGCCTACTTCGCGCCGGTCGCGCCGGAGGGCTTCTGGTTCCCGGGCGCGCTCACCGACCCGATCGAGCTCAACCAGCCCGACCTGGACGACGCGCTGGAGATGGTCGAGCTCGCGCTGACCCAGATCACCCGCTCAGGTTTCGCGCCGGCGCGCACGGTCATGCTCGGCTTCTGTCAAGGGGCGAGCGTGCTCGCCCACCACCTCGTCGCGGCGCGGTTCTCCTACGCCGGGGCCGTGCTGCTCGCCGGCGGCTACCTCGGCCCGCGCGGCACCATGGCGCCCGCCGAGGGCCGCTGGGACGACCGGCCCGTGTTCCTGGGGCTGGCCGAGGACGACCCGACGGTGCCCATGCACCGCGCGGAGGAGACCGCCGACGCGCTGTGGATGCGCGGCGCGGACGTCGAGCTGCGGGTCTACCCCGGCGACGAGCACACGATCAACGAGGACGAGACCATCGCGACCCGGCAGCTGCTCGCGCGGGTGCGCGGGGACCTGGCGGCGTAGGCCCGCGGGTGCGCGGGGACCTGGCGGCGTAGCGGCGCGCCGGCGGCTAGGTGCCTCACGGCAAGGTGCGTAGCCGCGCCGACCGGCACGGGAGCACAATGCCGGTATGACGGCGGACGCGGCCGGGCACGCCTGGCCTCCCGACGACGCCTCCCGGCTCACCGACGCGCAGAAGTCCCTGCGGGCGCAGATGCTCGCGACCGAGCACTGGAGCCTTCTGGCCTCTCGCAGCACCACGCAGAGCGAGGTGCTCACTCGTATCGCGATCTTCCTGACCCTCGTCTCCGCGGGGCTCGTGACGCTCGGCGTGCTCGGCAACGCCACGCAGTTTCGCGGCTGGTTCGGCGGTGCCGCGCTCGGCGTGCTGCTCCTGCTCGTGCTGCTCGGGCTCATCACGCTGCTCCGCGTCTACAACGTCGCGACCGAGGACCTGATGTACGTCCTCGCCATGAATCGTCTCCGGGGCGCCTATCTCGACCTCGACCCGGGGCTCGAGCGGTACTTCCTGATGTCCGCGGACGACGACCGGCTGGGCGCCGAGCGCACGTACCACTACTTCTTCAGCCGCGGCGCGAGTCACATGTTCGCGAGCTCGATGATGGTCATCACGGTCGTGACCGCCGTGGTCACCGGGCTGTTCGCCGGCAGCCTGGCGGTCGCGCTCGGCGGCGCGGTGGTGGTTGCCCTGGCGATCGGCACCATCGCCGGAGTGGTCTTGTTCGTGGGATTCCTGATGCGCGGGTACCGCCTGTATCTCCGGTCGTACGCGTCGCACGTCCCGCTTCGGCAGACCCGGCCCCCAGCCCGGCATGAGCAAGCCGACGAGCCGACCAACCAGCCGCCCCCTCCGCCTGACCGCCGGCCCTTCTCTTCCAGCTCGACCACGGCGTAGCCTCGACGGCGTCCGCACCCGGCTCGACCGGAAGGACCCGGCTCGACCGCACGGACCGACCCCTGACCACAGCAGCTCATCGGGACGGCAACCATGGCACTAAGAGGAACCTCGCGCACCGGCCTGCTATACGCCGGAGCCGTCGTCGGCGCCGTCGCGCTCGGGCTCGCCGGCACCGGCGGCTCATCCGGGGACGACGAACACGGTGGCGGCCACCACCACGACCGCGCGCGCAACGTCATCTTCATCCAGGGCGACGGCATGGGGATCGCCCACCGCGAGCTGATCCGGCTGGCCACGCTCGGCAAGGACGGGCAGCTGGCGATGGACTCTCTGCGCTTCGCGGGGTGGACGCACACCGACTCGGTCGACCCCGAGGAGGCCGTGACCGACTCGGCCGCCGGCGCCACGGCATTCGCCACCGGTGTGCGCACCTACAACGGTGCCATCGGGGTGGACGCGGACGGCCACCCGGTCCCAACGCTCCTCGAGCACGCCCGCGACCTGGGCAAGGCGACCGGCCTCGTGACGACGGCGCAGGTCACCGATGCGACGCCCGCGGCCTTCGGCGCCCATGTCCCCGACCGCGGCGACCACAGCGAGATCGCCCGGCAGTACATCGAGGAGTCCCGCCCCGACGTCATCCTCGGCGGCGGCGAGGACTGGTGGTTCCCGGCCGGCGACCCGGGCGCCTGGCCGGACCACCCGGACGAGGACGCCACCGAGGAGAGCCGGAGCACGCACGGCAACCTCGTCGAACAGGCCCAGCACAAAGGCTATGAGTACGTCAGCACCGCCGAGGAGCTCAAGAAGGCCGACGGCGACCGGCTGCTCGGGCTCTTCGCCAACCAGGAGATGTTCCAGCAGGCCAACGAGGGCGAGGGTGACGTGTACGCCCCGCCCGTGCCGCTGATGGACATGGCTGCGAAGGCGCTCGACGTCCTCTCCGAGGACCGCGACGGGTTCTTCCTCCTCATCGAGGAGGAGGCCATCGACGAGATGGCGCACAACAGCAACACCGCGCTGACCATCAAGTCCGGGCAGGCGCTGGACGAGACGGTCGCGATGGTTCTGGACTTCGCCAAGCACCACCGCGGCACCCTCGTGCTCGTCGTCGGCGACCACGAGACCGGCGGCCTCGCGATCGAGAACGTCGACGCCGAGGACGAGTCCGGCGAGGGTCAGAGCGCCGAGGACGGGCCGTTCCCGCTCGCGGGCAGCGACCTGGAGTTCACGGTGGACTGGACCAGCGGCGCGCACACCGGCGCGGCCACCCCGCTCACCGCGGAAGGCCCGCACGCCGTCGAGCTGGCAAGGTCCCAACCCAACACCGCGGTCTTCGACGTGCTGCTGGAGGCGATGCGCGGGCACTGAGCCCGATCAGTGGTGGCGGCCGCGGGGCCGTCTGCGTCGTCTGCGGGTCAGCGCACGTCCACCCGCACCGCCCGCTCGGCGTGCGGGTCGGCCACCGTGGGCAGCACGGAGATCAGCTCACCGTCGGGCGCCTGGACGGTGAGGACGACGGCGGCCACCACACCGTCGGCGGCGCTGAGCTGGACGGCGGCGACGGCGCCGCCCAGGTCCCCCACCGGCGTCGCGACCGTGGCCTCGGCCGGGACCGTCACGGTCACCGGCTCGCCGCGCGCGCCGGCCCGGGTGGTGGGCACGAGCTCGACGTCGACCGGTACCTCGGCGGGGTTGCTCAGCGTCACCGTGGCCGTCTCGACGAGCTCGCCCAGAGCCGGCACGGGCAGGATCCCGGTGGTGCGCGGCTCCGCGGCGGCCGTCCAGGCCCGGTCCACCGGGGCGACGTCCGGGTCCAGCTCGCCCGGCGTGCCGGTGCGGGCGAGCACGACCGCGCCGGTGACCGGCCGGTCGGCCTCGATGCTGACGGCGTAGGCGCCCGGCGCGATCCCGGCCAGGGACAGGTCGAGGACGACGCCCGGGTCGAGAGCGACCGCCTCGGCGCCGGGCAGCTCCGTCGCGCCGTCGGGCCCGAGGAGCCGGACCTTGGCGGTGGCGACCTCCTCGCCGGGGTTGACGAGCCGCACGGCGGAGGTGGCGGCGTCGTCGAGGTTGGTCTCGCCGAGCAGCACCCCGGGGATGGTCAGGGCGAGGGCGGGCGCGGTGGCGGGCGCGACGACGTCGACCCCGGCGGGCACGAAGCCTTTGAGCCGGAGGTCCTGGACCGCGGCGGTCACCTCGCCGCCGGCGGCGTCCACGCGCAGGGCGAGGCGGGGGTCGCCGGTCAGGGCGCCTTCGAGGAGGACGGCGGTCTGCGCGCCGGGCGCGATCACGATGCCGGTGAGCAGGGGTGCCTGGGCGACCCCGAGGGAGGTCCACGCGGTCACGTTGACGGTGGCGGGGGTGCGGCCGGGGTTGGTGAGGACGAGCTGGGCGCTGGCGCCGGGCTCGGTGGCGCCGCCGACGAGCCAGGTAGTAGTCGCGGGGGTCTGGCAGGCGGTGGCGCTCAGGCCGCGCAGGTCACCGCCGGTGGTGCGGGCGAGGGTGGCGCCGGCGAGCAGGGCGCTGGTCTCGCCGGCGGGCTGGGCCTGGACGATCGCGCTGCCGGTCGCGTCGGTGCGCAGCACGCGGGAGTCCCCGGCGGGCTGGAGCTCCTGGGACGCGCCACCCAGGGGTATGTACGCGGCCTCGGCGGCGGGTGCGTCGCCGCGCGGCAGGGTGAGCAGCTCGGTGCGGGTGGTGGGGGTGACGTCGGCCTGGCCCAGGGTGGGGTCGACCGCCATGCCGTGCCCGCTCGTGGGCGTGGGCGGCCCGGCGCAGACCACGGTGACGGGACCGGCGGGCACATCGACGAGCGGGGCGGGCACGGCGGTGGCGTCGGCGGGGGCGTAGTACTGCCCGGCGACGACGGCGCCCGCGGCGGCGGCGAGGAGCAGGACCGCGGAGGTGGTGGTGCCGATGCGCCGCAGGGCCCTCGTGCTGCGCTTGGGGCGCGAGCCCGTAGTGGGCCGCGAGATGTCATCTTCTCCGCGGGCGCTCTCCCGCGAGATGTCATCTTCTCCGCCAGATGTCATGACATCTCGCGGAGAAGATGACATCTCGCCACCCTTGTTGGAGTTGGGGTTGGTCACTCGGCCTCCCGCCGGCGTCGCAGGGGCAGGGCGAGCAGCACGGTCAGGCCGAGCACGACACCCTGCACCCACGTCCACGCCGCCCCCTGCGGGCTCTCGTGCGTGACGGTCAGCGTGCCCGTGTGCGGGGGCAGCTCGAACGCCTGCCGCCAGCCCTCGGTGGTGGCGCGCAGCGGGCGGCCGTCGTACCAGGCGCGCCAGCCGGGGTCGGACCGCTCGGCCAGCACGAGCGTGCGGCCCTCAGGCCCGCGCGGCAGCACCGTGCGGATGTCCACCGCCCTGGCGTCGAGGTCATGCACCCACGCGCCGTCGGCCACCACACGCGCCCGCGCCACTGACTTCGTGGCCCCCTCACCGTCGCCGCGGGCCACGCGCCAGATGACCCCAGAGGCGTTCTCGGTGATCCGCTCGAGCCCGTCCGTGGCGTCCAGCCGCGCGATGAGGTCGGTGCGCTCGGCGGTGGTCGGCTCGGTGCCGGCCGGCACGTGCACCGGCTCGGGCGGGACGACGACGATGCCGACGGCGTGCGCGCCGAGCCGGACCGCAACGTCTCCAGCGCCGCCCACGGTCAGGGCTGCGACGAGGTTGGCGAGCTCGGCGTCGGCGGCGTCGGTGCGCTCGGTGACCTCCGCCGTGGGAGCGCCGCTGAGGTCCAGGGCGGCCGCGACGGTGGCCGTCTCGGTCACCTGGGCGCCGTGGCCGCGCCAGATCTCGGCGCGCACGGTGTCCCCGGCGGGCCTGAGCGCGAGCACCCGCGAGCGCAGCACGGAGGACTGCATCTCGGCGGCCACGGCGGGCACGGGGGCGCCGGCGCGGCCGTGGACGGCGAGGACCGTGGTCGGCGCGTCGGAGGTACGGACCGCGGCCAGCCAGCCGCCGGCGGTGAGCAGTGGCCCGGCGAATGCCAGGACGCTCAGCACGCCGGCACCCACCTGGGCCCAGCCGAAGCTGCGGGTGGCCAGGGCGGCCCTGGCCCCGTCGCCGGCGCTGACGGCCGCGACGAGCAGGCCGAGGACGGCCAGGCTCAGGCCCGACCCCGCCCAGCCGCGCACGATCTCGGCGGCCCCGGTCGTCCCGGTGCCGAGGGCGACGTCGGTGCGGGCGCTTGCGAGGGCAGCGACCAGGCCGACGACGGCGACCAGCCAGCCCGCCCGGACCGCCCGCACGCGGCCGCTCCCCCGCAGCAGCGCGGCGAGGGCGGCGAGCAGCAGGCTGACGCCGCCGGCGACCAGGGCCCACTGGCCGATCACGCCAAGCGCACCGTTCGCGTCGGCCAGACCCGGGAAGCCCGGCGGCTCAACCGGCCAGCCCAGCACGCTCAGCCACGCGGCGCCGGGCACGGCGGCGTAGGCGGCGCCCGGGTCGGCGAGGAGCAGCCGCCAGCTGCCGGCGTCGACGTCGACGTCGGAGAGTGCCGCCACGAGCACCGGCCCGAGCAGCGCCAGCGCGGGGACCGGGACGAACAGCACCCAGCGGCGGCGGCGCGGGACCACCAGCGCGAGCAGGACGGCGAGCACGATGCCGGCGGGCAGCAGCACGGGCGCCCCGGCGGCGGCGACGGCGAAGGCCAGGGCGGCGGCACCGGCTGCGGTGACGGAGCCGGCGCGGTGCCGGTCCGGCTGGGCGGCGGGGTCGGTGGAGGGCGTGGCCGGCTCGGCGGCGGGGTCGGAGGAGGTCGTCGTGGCGGGGACCCGCACCCGCTGGGCGCCCACCAGCCCCGAGAGGATGACGTCACGACGCTCGGCCCCGACGGTGCGCGCCACGCCCAGCGCCACCCAGGGCAGGGCCAGGTGAGCGAGCACGGCTCCGAGCCGCCCCTGCCCGGTGGCCAGGAGCAGCGTCGGAGCGAGTGCCCACACCAGCGCCGCCCACCCGCGCAGGGCCACCGAGCGGGTGGCCGCGCCGGCGGCGAACCAGGCGCCCAGGCCGGCGAGCGGGACCGCGACCAGCACCAGGGCGGTGATGAGCGCGTTGGCGTTCGCGCCAAACGGGGCCACCAGCAGCATGGCGACGGCGAGGACCTGCTGGAAGGGGTCGGCCGGGCCGGGGTGGCCATCGCCTGTGGGGATCCAGCTGGCGCGGGCGACGGCCCACACCTCGGTGAACGTGGCATCGGCAGGCAGCAGGGCACCGCCGGTGAGCGCGCCGGCGAGGACCGTCGGGAGGTACGCGACCAGCGCGGTCACGGTGAGCAGGAGCGTGACGAGCGTCAGGGTGACCCGGCGACGCCGGGCCAGGGCCGCCTTCTCGGCGATCTCGAGCTCGCTGGGCGCCTCGGTGACGTGGCGTGTGGTGCTGAGCAGGCGGCGGGCGTCGCGCTTGGCGGCGCGGATCTCCCGGCCCGTGGTCAGGAGCGGGCGCAGCGCCCGCGCGGGGATGCGGCGGGTACGGCGGATCTGCCGGCGGGCGCGCCAGAGCGCGCCGGGGCGGGCGAGGACGGCGAGGACTGCGGCGATCTCGGGTCCGGCGAGGGCGAGCTCCTTGGTCGCCACACGGCCGAGCGCGCGCAGCGGGGCGAGCACCAGGAGCACCACAGCAAGCAGCGGCACGAGCGGGCCGGGCGCGGCCAGCAGGGCGTTGTAGACCTGGGCGCGGCGGCGCGGGTGGAACGAGCGGCGCACGTCCACGGCGGGCGGGGCGGGCACGGCGACGGCACCGGTCGAGCCTGCGGCGCCGCCCGGACCGCGCGCGGGGCCGACCGGGTCCGGCGCGCCGCCCTCGCTGCGCAGCCCCAGGTAAGAGGCCCGCGCGTGGTGCACGATCGCCGTCGGGACGACGACCACCCGGTACCCCGCCAGGCGCGCACGGCGGCACAGGTCCAGGCCGTCGCCGAACGGGCCGAGCACGGGGTCCGTGCCGCCCAGCTCCGTCCACACGTCCAGGCGCACCAGCGCCCCGGCGGTGCCGACGGCGAGGACGTCCTCGCGGTGGTCGTGCTGGCCCTGGTCGATCTCACCGGGCTCGATGTCCGCGACGCGGCGCCCGGTGCGGGTGGTGCGCAGCCCGACCTCGAGCAGCCGGTCCGGCTCGTACCAGTCACGCTGCTTGGCGCCGGCGACGGCCACGGACCGGCCGGACTCGGCGGCGTGCAGGAGCTGGTCGAGGGCGGCGGGGGCGGGCGCGGAGTCGTCGTGGAGCAGCCACAGCCACTCCGCCCGGGCCTCGCGGTCCGGCTCCCCGCCGTGGGCGCCGACGGCGCGCATCTCCCCGGTGGTGACCGGGCTGAGCTCGCCCGTCACACCCGACCAGGCGCGCGAGCCGGTGACGCCGACGAGCGAGCGGGACGCCGTCGCGCCGACGAACCCGCGCCGGGCCGCCTTGGCCGCGGCCCGCTCGACGAGCGTGGCGTACTCAACCAGTCCTTGGCGGACGGCGTCGCCGAATGTGCTCGCGGTCGGGGCGTGCACGACGCGGACCCGGGTGACGCCGTCGAGCCCGGCGTCGGTGACCGCCTCGTGGAGCGGGATGCCGGTGCCGAGCTCGCGGCCGGGAGCGCCGACGTCGACGACGAGGACGACGTCGGGAACGTGGGTCTGCCCCGCGATCCCGGCGAGGGTGCGGGGCAGGTAGGTGGAGACGCCGGGGCTGACCACCACGGCGAGCGTGGCCGGCCGGGCCGGGTGGTGGGACGAGGGGAAGAGCGGTGCCGCCATGCTGGCGGGCGTCAGACCGCGCGGCGCTTGAGCTTGCGACGCTCCCGCTCGGACAGGCCGCCCCAGATGCCGAACCGCTCGTCGTTGGCGAGCGCGTAGTCGAGGCACTCCGCGCGCACCTCGCAGGAGGTGCACACCCGCTTGGCCTCGCGGGTGGAGCCGCCCTTCTCGGGGAAGAACGCCTCCGGGTCGGTCTGCGCGCACAGCGCCCGGTCCTGCCAGCCGAGGACGCCGTCGTCCTCGTCCTGGAGCAGGTGGAGGACGTCGCCCCCGACCCGGTCCGGCGCCTGCAGTCCCGAGGTCAGCGGACCATCACCGAGAATGTTCCACATAATTTCTAGTTCCCCTCGTACCGCGACCGAATCTCTCATCAAGCTCTCACCGAATTACACGCGTGTCATCCGTTCCCGTCAAGCGGTTCGGTGCTATCGGGGGCCGGCAATTTGTGCTCAAGCCCGAGGAATGCGGCGTGTCGCCCGCGTGTCGCTGCCGCGGTGACCGAATTGTTATGGACAGGTGACGACGTGTTCCGGAAATGCGCACGCTGCCAGGAAGATCTCGCACGCGGCCAGGAGGGATGTGACGAGGATATCGGCCGGTCGCGTTCCCACACCTTGGACGGCGGGCACGAGGGCCCGGGACGGGCTCGGACGAGCCCTTAGGCTGGCGGGCATGAGCTTTCCCGAGACGCTTCCTGGCCAGCTGCTCACCTCGTTCACCGGTGGGGACACGACCAGCCCGCGCCTGACCTGGTACGGCGCCGACGGCGAGCGGACCGAGCTCTCCGGCCGCGTGCTGGCCAACTGGGTCACCAAGGCCTCGAACCTCCTGGTCGAGGAGGCCGACGCCGAGCCGGGCACCAAGGTCGTGCTCGACCTGCCCGTGCACTGGCGGGCGCTGGTGTGGGCGCTGGCCTCGTGGACCTGCGGCGCGCAGCTCCTGCTGCCCGGCGCGGAGGACGTCGTGGAGGACAGCGAGGAGGGCCCCGACGTCGTCGTCACCCACCGCCCCGGCGAGGCGCCGGGCGAGGACCACGCCGACCTCGTGCTGGCCGTCGCGCTGCCGGCGTTGGCGCGGGAGTGGGACGGCGAGGAGCTGCCCTCGGGTGTGGTTGACGCCGCCGCCGAGGTCATGACGTTCGGGGACGTCCTCGGGTACGTCAGCGAGCCCGAGGACGACGACGTCGCCCTGGTGGGTGACGACCTCGAGGCCACCTTCGGCGAGCTCGCCACGTGGGCCGCCGGGACCGGCGAGCTCGCACCCGGCGCGTCCGACGGCGAGGACGACGAGGAGGACGAGCCCGACGAGCACGGCGACGTCCGGCGCGCGGTGCGGGTGCTCGTCTCTCCCCGCGGGATGGAGCAGCTGCTCGAGCAGGCGCTGGCGGTGTGGCAGGCGGGCGGGTCGCTCGTGCTCGCCGAGCCGGGCACGCCGGCGGACAAGCTGGCGCGGATCGCGGACGAGGAGCGGGTGGAGCTGCGCTGGTAGCTACCGGCCGCCACCTCCGGCGAGGCGCAGGAGGATGTCCCGGTACCGGGCCCCGACGGCGGTGATGGAGTACTCGCGGGCGCGCTCCGCGGCCGCCTCACCCAGGCGCCCGCGGACGGTGGGATCGCCTGCCAGGCGCGCGATGGCCTGCCGGAGGCGGTCCTCGTCGCCCGGCGGCACGAGGAGGCCGGAGTCGCCGTCGGCAACAGCCTCGTTCAGCCCCGGCAGGTTCGACGCGATGACCGGCAGGCCGGTGCTCATCGCCTCCAGGAGCACGACCGGCAGGCCGTCCTGGTCTCCGGAGGCGGCCGGCACCGACGGCACCACGACGACGTCCGCCGCGGCGTAGGCGGCACGGACCTGCGTGCGGCCGAGCTGCCCGGCGAAGGTCACCGGCAGGCCGGTCGCCTGCCGCTCGAGCGGGGCACGCAACGGCCCGTCCCCCACGATCGTCAGCGTGACCGTCCCGGGCGCCATGGCGCGCAGCGCGTCCAGCAGGACGCCCACGCCCTTCTTCTCCACGAGCCGGCCCACGAACAGCAGGCGGCACGGCCCGTCGGCCGTCGCGGGCTCGCGGGGCGTCCCTGGGGGCAGCGCCGCCCCCATCGGCTCGACGCTCACGGGGAGGTGGTCACCTGCGAGCGCGCGGACGGTCTCGGCCATCTGCTCGTTGACGACGGTGATGTGGCCGGCGCGGCCTGCCACCCACGCCTTCAGCCTTCGCAGGACGGAGGTGTCGAGCGCGTACAGGTCGCCGCCATGGGTGGTCACCAGCCGGGGCACCGCCTGGCCGACCAGCGTCGCCACCAGCCCCTGCGGCACGATCCAGTGCGCGTGGACCACGTCGGGCCGGAAGCGGCGCACGGCTCGCCGGGCCGCGAGAGCCTCGGCCAGCACGAAGGCGGGTACCTGAATCCACCGCGACCGTCGGGCCCGCAAGTTCTCGATGATGGCACCGACGGCGAGATCCTCCCACCGGCGCGGGAAGTAGGGGAACCGCAGCACGCGCACACCTGAGACCACCTCACGGGTGGGAGCACCCGGCACGCGCGGGACGAGGACGAGGGTGTCGAACACCTCGGCCATCTCCACGGCGAGGTCGCGCACGAAGGCCGGGGTGCCGTCGTCGTCGCATCCAGGAAAGGTCGAGGCGAGGACGAGCAGGCGCGGTCGCGTCGCTGCGTCAGGCGGGTTCATGGCCGCACTCTCCCACGGGCCTTCGGCGCCGTTGGACGGTTCGCTAGCTGCGGCGGACACCGAGGGTGTCCTTGCCGTCCGCGTCCCAGTCCCCCACCAGCACCTCGTCCCCGGCGCGGCCGTACGCGACGGTCACGTCGGCGGCGCCGGACGTCATGGAGTTGCGCAGGTGATACCAGATGCCGCGGCGCACCCCGACCGTGTCGGCCCCAACGCCGTCCCAGTCACCGACGATGAGAATGTCGCCGCTCCGCCCGTACGCGACGATCTTGTCCGCCGGGCCGGAGGTCATGGTGTCGCGCACATGCACCAGCGGGCCGCGGCGCACGGCAAGAGTGTCGGTGCCGTTTCCGTCCCAGTCCCCCACCAGCACCTGGTCCTCGGGCCGTCCGTAGAGCACCACCTCGTCCGCGGCGCCCGGGGTGAGCGAGTTCCTGATGAAGTAGTGCGCGCCGCGACGCACGGCAAGAGTGTCGGTGCCGTCACCGTCCCAGTCCCCCACCAGGACCACATCGCCGGGTCGTCCGTACATGACCACGCGGTCGGCGCCGCCCGTGGAGTTGGCGTTGCGCAGGTGGTACGCCTTGCCGCGGCGCGCGGCCATGGTGTCGGCGCCGTCGCCGTCCCAGTCACCGACGAGCACCTCGTCGTCCGCCCGCCCGAAGTCGAACCGAACATCCGCGGTTCCCGTGAAGGCGTTGTTGAGCAGGAAGTCCGCGGGCTCGTCGGGACGTCGGGATCTGCTCGGCGGCGCCGTGCCGCCGGCCGCGGATGCGGGTGCGGCGTAGAGCAGCCGCTTGGGGTCCCCCGCCCACCCGGGGCCGGGGTCTACCGCGGTGGCGCCGGCCATGATCGCGGCGGCCACCTGCGCCGGGGTCAGCTGCGCCGCCGCACCGAGGAGGCGCGCCGCCACGCCGGCGACATGCGGGGCCGCCATCGACGTGCCGGTGCCGTGGGCCGCGGCCGTGTCGGAGCCGGCGAACGCCGAGAGGATGTGGTCTCCCGGCGCGTAGATGTCAGCGCAGCCGCCGTGGTTGGACACGGCCAGGCGCCGGTCGTCCCGCGTCGAGGCGATGACGGTGAGGGCCTGAGGGGCGCGGGCGGGGCTGACCTGGCAGGCGGGCACACCGTCGTTCCCGCCGGCGGTCACCACCGTGATGTTGTCCGCGACCATCGCGTTGACAGCGGCGTCCAGCGCGCTGCTCGGCTCGCCGGCGATGCTCATGTTGACGACGGCGGGCCTGGCGGCGTCGTGGTCCGCCACGATCCACCGCGTGGCCTCGATGACCGCGGAGTCGGTGCCCTCGCCGGCACAGTCCAGCACCCGCACGGGCACCAACGTGACGGCCTTCGCCACACCGTACGCGTCGCCGCCGACGATGCCGGACACGTGGGTGCCGTGCCCGTTGCAGTCCGACGTGCCGCGCCCGTCCGCGATCGCGGTGTACCCCCGGCCCACCCGACCCGCGAACGCGGTGTGGGTGGCGCGGATGCCGGTGTCCATGACATAGACGGTCACGCCCGCGCCCGTGGTGTCGAACGAGTAGCTGCCGTCCAGGCCTCGCCGCTGGTCAATGCGGTCGAGGCCCCACGGCGCACCTTCCTGACGGCCGCTTGCCCGGACGTCGCCGGCCGTGACGAACGCGTCGTCGTGCGTGGGCACCGACACGGTGCGGTCGGGCTCGGCCCACTTCACGTGCGGTGAGCTCGCGAGCTGCGCGGCGATCTCCTCGGCCGCCTCACGGCTCACCGGCTCGCCGAGCTCGACCGTGCGCAGCCCGAGGCCGAGCTCGTCGCCGGGCACCAGCTCCGTGTCGGGCACCTCCGCCGCTCCCGTGGCCACGCCGGGTGCCTCGGTCAGCGCCACGCCGGGCTCATAGGCGACGATGAGGTCCGTCACCTCGCCCGCGCCCGACGGCGGAGCCCCGGTGGAGTCGGTGGCGACGGCTGCGCCAGGGACCGCCAGGCCGTCGGCTGCGCCGGCGGGCACCACTGCCGCACCGGCAGGCACGGCGCCCGCCGCGGTGAGCAGCATGGAGGCCACCAGTCCGGCAGCGACGACGGCGCGGCGCACCCGCCGAGGAAGCCGCTCCGGCTGCCGGCGGTCGTCGGCCGCGGCCATGCGCTCATCCCTTCAGCAGGTGGAGGCGCCGGAAGGTGGAGGCGCCGGGCGCCTCGAGGTGCCCAGGACCTCGCCAGGCTAACCGGAGCGATGGCGTCCGAAGATGAGCGACACCCGCTCTCAGGGGACGTCCGCCTGGACGAGCGTGCCGGTGCCATGGACGCTTACAGGGCCCTCGTCCGAGCGGACGAATATCGCCTCACCGCGCTCGAGCACCGTGCGTTCACCATCGGCGCCCACATCCACCCGGCCGTCGAGGCACAGGAGGATGCGCGGGCCCCGCCCGGGCAACGGGTGCGGCGAAGCATCCGGCAGGTCGGCGAGGTCGGTGACCGACAGCTCGAAGTCGTCCACCGGGGCGTAGTACACGCGGGTCGCGCCGTGGAACACCTCGGGAGCGGGCCGGATCGGCGGGGCGGCCACGTAGTCCACGCACTCGAGCATCTCCGGGACGTCGATGTGCTTCGAGGTCAGGCCGGCACGCAGGACGTTGTCCGAGGACGCCATGATCTCCACGCCCAGCCCCGACAGGTAGGCGTGCACGCCGCCGGCGGGCACGAACAGCGCGTCGCCTGGCTGCAGGGTCACCGGGTTCAGCAGCAAGGAGGCCACCACGCCGGGGTCGCCGGGGTAGGTCTCCGCGAGCGCCACCACGGTGCCGTCGGCGCGGGGGGACGGCGAGCCGTTGACCAGCCGTTCGGCGCACGCCCCGGCGACCTCCTGGACCTGGGTCAGCGAGGGGCGAGTGGCCTCGTCGAGCAGGGTGGTGAACACGGTCCGCACGCCCGCTGCCGTCGGCTCCGCCCGGAGCGCGGCGTGCAACCGACGGGCGAGCGGGGTCTCCAGCCCCGCGAACAGCTCCGCGGCGCGGCGCGGCGCGCGGAACCCGCACATCGCCTCGAAGGTGGTCAGGGCGTAGACCAGCTCCGGCTTGTGATTTGGGTCGCGGTAGTTCCGCTCAGGCGCGTCCCGGGGGATCCCGGCGGCGTCCTCGGCGGCGAACCGCTCCCGGGCACGTTCGAGGCTCGGGTGGACCTGCAACGACAGGGGCCGGGCCGGGGCGATGAGCTTGAGGAGGTAGGGCAGGCGGGGGCCGAACCGGGTGACGACGTCCTCGCCGAGCGTTCCCATCGGGTCGGCACCGATGAGCGCTTCGAGGTCCGCCGGCGCGCGGGGGCTGAGGACGGGTGCCGGGGCGGCCGGATGCGCACCGAACCAGAGCTCGGCCACGGGTGTGCCGTCCGGCCGCTCCCCCAGCAGCTGCGGGATCGAGTCGGCCGAACCCCACGCGTAGTCGCGCCTGACGCCCCGGAGTCTCAGCACCCTCGTCCCTTCCTTTGCATCCGAATCTCACCGTAACGCCGGCCGTAGGCAAGAATGGACGGATGCGCGGAATCATTCTCGCCGGTGGATCCGGCACGAGGTTGCACCCGATCACCCAGGGCGTGAGCAAGCAGCTCGTCCCGGTCTACGACAAGCCGATGGTCTACTACCCGCTGACCACGCTGATGCTGGCGGGCATCCGGGACGTGCTCGTGATCACCACACCGCACGATGCCGACTCGTTCCACCGCCTGCTCGGCGACGGCTCCCAGTTCGGCATCTCCATCTCCTACACCGTCCAGGAGGTGCCCAACGGGCTGGCCCAGGCGTTCGTGCTCGGCGAGGAGTTCGTGGGCACCGACTCCGCCGCTCTCGTGCTCGGTGACAACATCTTCTACGGCCCCGGCATGGGCACCACCCTCAACCGGTTCGGCAACATCGACGGCGGCGCGGTCTTCGCGTACCACGTGGCAGATCCCACGGCCTACGGGGTGGTGGAGTTCGACGAGAACTTCAAGGCCATCTCCCTGGAGGAGAAGCCTGCGCAGCCGAAGAGCTCCTACGCCGTACCCGGCCTGTACTTCTACGACAACGACGTGGTGGAGATCGCCAAGGCGCTCGAGCCGTCCCCCCGCGGGGAGTACGAGATCACCGACGTCAACCGCGCCTACCTCGAGCAGGGACGGCTCAAGGTGGAGGTGCTCCCCCGCGGGACGGCGTGGCTGGACACCGGCACCTTCGACTCCCTGGCGGATGCGACCTCGTTCGTCCGTACCGTCGAGGCGCGGCAGGGCCTGAAGATCGGCTGCCCCGAGGAGGTGGCCTGGCGCCGGGGCTTCCTCACCGACGACGAGCTGCGCGAGCGCGCCGAGCCGCTGCGCAAGTCCGGCTACGGCGAGTACCTAATCAACCTGCTCGAGCACCGCATCTGAGCCTGTGGTCGGCGGCGTCGAGCGGTGCTCAACCGAGGTCGAGCACCGACGGCGCCGCCGCTTGCCAGCGCTCTCGCCAGTTCCCGATCGGCGAGACGCCGGCAGGCTCCAGCGCCTCGTGCCCCAGGACCGAGTAAGCCGGGCGCGGGGCCGGGCGGACGAACGCCTCGGAGCTGGTCTCCTTGACCATCTCCGGGTCCTTTCCGAGGGTGGACACGATCTCGCGTGTGAAGCCGTGCCACGACACCTCTCCTGCCGAGGTGGCGTGGTAGGTACCGGACGGGGCCGTCGCCTCGACGAGCCGGACGATGAGGTCGGCCACGTCGGCGGTCCAGGTCGGCTGCCCCACCTGGTCGACGACGACCTGCAGCTCGTCCCGCTCGGCCGCCAGGCGCGCCATCGTCTTGGGGAAGCACCCGCCGTGGGCGCCGTAGAGCCAAGCCGTGCGCACGATGAGGTGATCGTCGGACTCCGCGCGCACCGCCCACTCCCCCGCCCCCTTCGTCCGGCCGTACGCCGACGCCGGTGACAGGGGCGTGTCCTCGCGGTAGGGAGATGAAGCACTGCCGTCGAAGACGTAGTCGGTCGAGACCTGGACCATCCGCGCACCGGCAGCCGCCGCCGCTCGCGCGAGGAGCTGAGGCCCGACGGCGTTGAGGGCGAAGGCTGCCGATTCCTCGGTCTCGGCGGCGTCGACGGCGGTCCACGCCGCACAGTTGACGACGACGTCGACGTCGTTGACCACTGCGGCCACAGACTCCGGATCGGTGATGTCGAGCTCGGCGCGGCCCAGCGCGCGCACCTCATGCGCGCCGTCGAGCCGCTGCACCACGTCGGTGCCCAGCATTCCCATCGCTCCCGCTACCAGCCAGCGCATGCGTGTCCTTCCGTCGAGATGCCCCGAGCAGACTAGCCACTGTGCCACCACGGACCGGGGAACATCCGTCAGGCATGACCTGACGGAGTCGCCCCGATCCTGGAGGCGGGCAGAGTTGCCCCGATCCTGGAGGCGGGCAGAGTTGCCCCGATCCTGGAGGCGGGCAGAGTTGCCCCGATCTTTGAGGCGGCCCGACGCCGGGAGGCCCGGCCCGCCCCGTCAGCGGCCCTCCGCCGCCACGCCGACCCGAACCCCATCCCGGTCGACAACCGGCCGTTATGGTGGCGCCAACGGCCCGGTGCACCGCACGTGCACGCCTCCGGATCCCTCGTGAAGGACGACGACGCATGCGCGCACTTCGACACCTGCTTTCCTCCGCCCTCGTCCTCGCGCTGGCGGTGGTCGGTCTGATCGCGATGCCCGAACGTGCCGCGGCCGCGGAGGAGCGGTACTCCGCGCCCTCGAGCGGCTACTGGAACATCACCGGCCGCGGCTGGGGCCACGGCATCGGCATGTCGCAGTGGGGCGCCCTAGGCGCCGCCCAGCAGGGCCGTGGATATGCCGAGATCCTCGACTTCTACTACCCCGGCACCTCGATGAGCACGCTGGGGAACTCGCTCATCCGGGTGGCGCTGACCGCGTACACCCCGACCGCCAGCGTGACACTCTCCGCCCCCGCCGGTCAGAAGCTGTCCATCGGCAACGCCGGTCAACAGCCCGCACACACCGGCACCGGCCGCTACTCGGTGGTCCGCACGGCGGCAGGGTACGTCGTCGAGCGCCGCGACAAGATCAACGGCCCCGTGCGCGACAGGTTCACCCTTCCCGGCAAGGACCTCGAGGTCTCCTCCGGCGACGGCGCCGCGGTCTTCCCGCGCCAGGACGGGACCGACGGCACGTGGTACCGCGGGACGCTGCGGCTGGTGGGCAGCGGGAACGTCGCCGGCGCCTTCGACGTGGTCAACCACCTCACGCTCGAGGACTACCTGCGCGGCGTCGTGCCGCGTGAGTCGCCCTCCGGGTGGCACGCCGAGGCGCTGAAGGCCCAGGCCGTCGCCGCCCGCAGCTACGCGCTCACCGAGAAGAAGGCCGGCCACTTCGACACCTGCGACACCACGCAGTGCCAGGTCTACGGCGGCCGCGCGGCCGTCGTCGCCGACGGGGTGGACTTCAAGCCCGCCGCCAAGGAGGCCGCCAGCACCGACGCGGCCATCCGCGCGACCGCCGGCCAGGTGCGCTGGCACAACGGCGCGGTCGCCTTCACGCAGTTCTCCTCCACGAACGGCGGGTACTCGGTCAAGGCCAGCAACCCCACCCGGCATCCGTACCTCGTGGCCCGGCCCGACCCGTGGACCGGCACCGCCCGGGGCGACTCGCGCACGTCCTGGTCCGCCCGGCTCAACGTCGGCACCGTCCAGGCGCAGTGCCCGCCCGGCGGCACCCTGCGCACCCTCGTGATCACGGGCCGCGACGGCAACGGGCCCCTCGGCGGGCGGATCACCGGCGCACGCGTCGAGTGCTCGAACGGGTCCAAAAACCTCGCCTCGTTCACGCTCGGCATGCTCTCCCGGTGGTGGAAGCCGACGGCCAGCCCGGAGCAGCAGTACGGCTTCTTCCTCAACGACGCCTGGACCACCACGGCGAACCACGTCTTCCAGTACGGCCGAGACACGGACGAGGTGCTCGTCGGCGACTGGGACGGCGACGGCGCCGACACCCTCATGGTGCGCCGCGGCGCCACGTTCTACGTCTCCAACGACCTCGCGGGCGGCAACGCGGAGCAGGTCTTCACCTACGGCCGGCCCGGCGAGACCATCCTCGTCGGCGACTGGGACGGCGACGGCGTGGACACCCTGGCGGTGCGCCGCGGCGCGCAGTACTTCATCAAGAACTCCATGGGCGGCGGTGGCGCCGACGCCGTGATCACGTACGGTCGGGCCGGGGACACCGTCCTCGTGGGCGACTGGGACGGCAACGGCACCGACACGCTCACGGTGCGCCGCGGCCCGGAGTACCACGTCAAGAACGCCATCGCCGGTGGCCGCGCGGACCAGGTCGTGGTGTACGGCCGCGGCGGGGACGCCGTCGTCGTCGGGGACTGGGACGGCAACGGCACCGACACCCTGGCCGTGCGCCGCGGGGCCGAGTACCACGTGAAGAACTCCATCAGCGCCGGCCCGGCCGACCGGGTGCTCGTCTACGGGCGTGCGGACGACGTCGTCCTGGTCGGTGACTGGAACGGTGACCGTGCCGACACCCTCGGGGTGCGCCGCCTGCCCTGACCGGGCCCCACCCGAGCGGGGCCCGGCCACGTCGGCCGGGCCCCGCGCGCGTCGGTACTGTGGAGGCCGCCGGGCGGCTGCCCGGAAGCGACGAGGGAGAGTGACGTGGAGTTCCGTGAGCTGACGGTCCCCGGTGCGTGGGAGATCACGCCGAAGCAGTTCGGCGACCCCCGCGGGGTCTTCCTCGAGTGGTTCAAGGACAGCCCCTTCGTCGAGGCCGTGGGTCACCCGCTCGACCTGCGCCAGGCCAACGCGTCGGTCTCGGCCGCCGGTGTGGTGCGCGGCATCCACTTCGCCGACGTCCCACCCTCGCAGGCCAAGTACGTCACCTGCCCGTCCGGCGCCGTGCTCGACATCGTCGTCGACATCCGCGTGGGCTCCCCGACCTTCGGTCAGTGGGACAGCGTGCTGCTCGACGACGTCGACCGTCGCGCCATCTACCTCTCGGAAGGGCTCGGGCACGCGTTCTGCTCCCTCGAGGACGACTCGACCGTGATGTACCTGTGCTCCGCTCCGTACGCCCCGGGCCGCGAGCACGGCATCAACCCGCTCGACGCGACCGTGGGTATCACCTGGCCCGACACCGGCCGGAACGGCGAGCCGCTCGAGCTCCTCCTCTCCGAGAAGGACACCGCCGCGCCCGGTCTGCGGGAGGCCGAGGAGCAGGGCTTGCTGCCGCGGTTCGACGAGGTCCAGGACTTTCTCGCCTCGCTGCGCCGGTGAACCCGACCGTCGGCGCCGTCGTCGTCACGTACCGGCCCGACCTAGTCCTCACCGTGCCGCTCCTGCGGGCGCTGGCGGACCAGTGCGCGCACGTGGTGGTGGTCGACAACGGGTCTCCCCAGGACGCGCGGGAAGGACTGGCGGCCGTGTGCGCAGAGGTCGGCGCCGAGCTCCTGCCGCTCGGGCACAACGCCGGCATCGCCCGCGCCCAGAACCTCGGGACCGACCGGGCGCGTGCACTGGGTGCCGATCTCGTGCTGTTCTCCGACCAGGACTCCCTGCCCGCACCGGACATGGTGAGCCGACTCCTCGACGGCTGGGCGCGCGCCGCCTCCCGGGGGGTGCGTGTGGGCGCGGTCGGTCCGGTCTCATCCGACACCCGCTCGACGACGGAGCAGATGGTTTACGTTGCCCGCCGCTGGGGCCCGCGCCGCGCCCGTCCCGAGGAGGCCCACGACGGCCTGGTCGAGGCGGCGTTCCTCATCGCGTCCGGCTGCCTGATCGACGTCGCGGCCCTCGACGAGGTGGGCGGCATGAACGAGGCCTGGTTCATCGACCACGTCGACCTCGAGTGGGGGCTGCGCGCCCGACGCGCCGGTCTTCGTCTCTATGCCGTGCCGGACGCCCGCCTCGACCACGAGCTGGGCGACCGGCTCACCAAGCTGCCCGGCCGCGCCCAGGAGGTGCACGTCCACTCCCCCGTGCGCACCTACTACCTCGCCCGCAACACCGTGCTGCTCATCCGCTCGGGGCTGATGACTCCGGCGTGGCGACTGGGCTACGCCGTGTGGCTGGCCAAGTACGTGGCGTTCAACGCCCTCCTCGCGGCGCCGCGCCGCCGGCGGATCGCCCTCATGGCCCGTGGCCTGCGCGACGGCGTGACCGGCCGGACCGGTCCGCTCGCCTGATCGTGCGCTCGGCCCTTCGCCCGCCGGGCTGATCGTCCGCTCGTCCCTTCGCCCGCCCGGCGGCACCCCGTGCGACCGGGGCCTCTCGCGCGTACGGGGAATATGGGTCGGGCCCGGCGCGATCACAGTAGGGCAACGACACACCGCACCCATTGCTGCAGGCCAGAGCCGAGGTCGACCATAGGAGCACCTCAGCCCGGGAGCTCGCCATGACCGCGCGTCAGCCGATCCGCCGTCGAATCCTCCTCGCTCTGCTCAGCACCCTCGCACTGGTGCTGGCGCCAGCCGCGCTCGCCGCGGCGGCGGACCAGGCGGTGTCCGTGCGTGATGCGCGGTGGAGCGTGCAGGGCGGTCCCACCTTCACCTACGGACGCGCGGGGGACGTCCAGGTCATGGGTGACTGGGACGGCAACGGCACGGCGACCCCCGGCGTGGTCCGAGACGGCGTCTGGTACCTGCGCAACACTCTCGGTGGTGGCGCCGCGGACCGCACGGTCGCGTTCGGCCGGGCCGGCGACGTGCCTGTGGTGGGCGACTGGGACGGCAACGGCACCACCGGGATCGGCATCGTGCGCGGCACAACATGGCACCTGCGCAATGCCCTGACTTCCGGACCGGCGCAGTTGACGGCCAGCTACGGACGCCTCGGCGACGTGCCGGTCGCCGGGGACTGGGACGGCAACGGCACCACCGGCATCGGCGTCGTCCGCGGCGCCACCTGGCTGCTGCGGCAGCTCCCCTCGGGCGGAGCCGCACAGCTCACCTTCAACTACGGCCGCGCCGGGGACGTGCCGGTCACCGGCGACTGGGACGGCAACGGCACCACCGGCGCCGGCGTCCTGCGCGGTGACACCTGGCTCCTCACCGACCGGCTCTCCGCGGGCCCTGCGACCCGCACGTTCACCTTCGGCACGTGCGGCGACGCCGGGCTCAGCACCTCGTCCGCCGTCACGGCACCCGCGGTGCCAGGTTCGCTCAGAGCGAACGAGTGGACCACACTCCCGACCGGCAGCCGAGTCGTGGCGCTGACCTTCGACGCCGGCGGCAACGCGCAGGGCCTGCCGTCCATCCTCGACACGCTCGCCCGGACGAACACCCCGGCCACCTTCTTCCTCACCGGGGCGTGGACGTTGCAGAACCCGGCGCTTGCCCGGCAGGTCGCCGCGCGCTACCCCGCGGGTAACCACTCCGTGAACCACCCCGACTTCACCACCCTCTCGGACGCGGCGGTGCGGGACCAGGTGGTCGGCGCCCACCAGACGATCCGCACCACCACGGGCGCCGACCCCCGGCCGTGGTTCCGGTTCCCGTTCGGCGCGCGCGACAGCCGGACCATCGGGCTCGTGAACTGCCTGGGCTACGGCTCGGTGCGGTGGACGGTGGATTCCCTCGGCTGGCAGGGCACCTCGGGCGGGCAGTCGACGACCTCCGTGCGCCAGCGCGTGGTCAACGCGCTCACACCTGGAGAGATCGTCCTCATGCACGTCGGCTCACACCCGACCGACGGCTCCACGCTCGACGCCGCCGCGCTGGCCGGCATCATCAGCGACATCCGGGCGCGCGGGTACCAGTTCGTCACGCTCGAGGCGTTCGGGTGAGAGGTCAGCGGCGGTAGTCGAAGTGCCACGGCTCGGGGACCGAGCCGGTCTCCCAGTGCCAGGGCATGTTGTACCAGCCAAAACGTGGCCCGTTGGCCCGCAGCCACGGGTACGGTTCCTGGCCGAACTCGATCTCGGTCCTGCCGCCGAAGTCGACGGCGAGGCCGTAGCCGTGCGGGGACGTGCCCGGTCGGGCAGCGACGGGCGGGCCGGTCTCCTGCCACACGTGCAGCTGGTCGGCGTAGGAGCGGTAGGTGGTGAACGGCGCGCCGTTGATGGGCAGCGGCTTGCCGAAGCGTGCCTCGTAGGCTCGGTGGAAGGCGACCAGGTCGTCCACCGCCCGGCACTGGATGGCGTGCGTCGGCAGGAACGGGATCGGGCACAGCAGCGAGTGGCTGAGCCGGCCGTTTCGAGCGTCGTAGTCACCGGAGACGGCGTCGACCCCCGCCAGGTTGGTCACGGCGCCGTTGGCCGTGCGTTCGAGCGCGGGCCGCAGGCGCTGGATGCCGAGGGAGTCGACGCCGTCGCCGTTCCAGTCCCCCACGAGTGTGGTGTCGGTCGACCGGCCGTACACCACGGTGCGGTCGGCCTGGCCGGCGCGGATCTCGTTGGCGACGAAGTACTGGGCGCCGCGGCGCACGGTGAAGGAGTCGTCCCCGTCGCCGTCGAAGTCTCCGACGTAGACGTCGTCGTCGCTGCGGCCGTACACGGCCACGCGGTCCGCCGCCCCGGCGGAGATGGTGTTCTTCACGTGGT